>JBAUTX010000211.1:0-2113 GCA_049582405.1 Occallatibacter sp.
TAGCTTGGATTGGGAGGGACTTAGTTTGCGACGGGTGGCACTGTGATTCTGACGATTTGGCCGAGGCCTATGGGCGGGGGTCCAAATCCGACGTTTGAAACATAGAGGGCTCCGTCAGGTCCGAATGTCATGGCGGTGGGCAGGAACAACCCTGTCGCGATCTCTTCGAGATTGCCATCTACAACGCGAAGAACCTTACCCGTGAAGGGAGTCGGAAACAGATTGCCAGTGGTGTTTTCGAGGATGTACATGTAGCCGTCGTGATCGAAGGCAACACCCAGCACCGTGGTCAAGCCGGTTACGACCGTCTGCACCTGCCCGCTTGGCGTGATCTTCAGGATTTTTGAGGATCCCTCCTCAATGGGGAAGGTGTGGAGATTCCCAACATAGAAGTTGCCGTGGTATGCGACTGCGGTGGGAACGATGTGGCCCTGGGTTGCGGAGATGTCGGCGATTCTCTGGATGGTTCCGTCGGTCGAAATCTTGTCGAGTTCGCCGTGATTCGGCTCAACGGCGTAGAGGGCGCCGCGCACTGCAACCATGCTGTACCAGGTGCCATCGGGTTCAAAGTCGTCGGGTTCGGGAACTGCAACGGGGTGAGCCTTTTGATACGCGCTCAGATCAGCGATCATCGTCCAGGTATTGTCCGCATTGACCTTGAAGATCCCGTTTGTGGTTCCATCGAGGCCATGGGAGCACCCGGATCCAGCCGTGATGGCATACAGGGTATTCCCGATAAACTTCACGTCGGCTACGCCGCTGATGAGGTTTCCCTGATTTGGACTGGTCTGGCTGGACGGGAGTCCGTCAATGACTGTCGTTCTGTTGCCCTGGGCGTCGATTTTGGAGATCCGGGAGGTATACCCGCCGGTGTAAGGCCCGACGGGATCGGGAACCTGGTCACAGATGCCAACCGTCGAGGTTGCACCGCCAGATCCTCCCTCGGCGACATAGAGATATCCATCCGGGCCGAAGGTGAGCCCGCGGGGGTTGTTCAAGCCGGTGGCGAAGACGCTGACATTGGGGGAAGGGCCCTGCGCGACGGCTGCCGCAGCGCACGCGAGCGCGACCAGCGCAAAACCTGCACATGTTCTCAATCGACGAAGCAGTTTCATCTCGACCTCCCTTTTTCACAAAGAATTTCGTTGCTTAAGAGGACGAAGATAGCGTTCTGACGTGCAATCGACAGCGTGGCTTCAGATGTAGCCGTCAGAATATCCCCTCAGAAGCAAGCAGATTGCGTAAGCTAATCGCAGGCCACCAGGAATGGCAATGGAGGAGTGGTAACGCGGAGATAAAGTGTAGGTAAACCCGCAAGCCCTTCCAAACCATTGGTTTCTGTGGTAAGCCGTTGGCTATGGGTTTCCGTTCCCCGAGGTCTGACAGCCGATCCTGTGCCAGGACCCATATTTCAATTCGGTGACTTCGAGCTCGACTGTGCGAGTTTTCAGCTCTTGCGCAAGGGCCGAGCGCTGCGGATTGAGCGAAAGCCGATGGAGCTGCTGATCCTGCTTGTGTCGCACAGGGGCGAGCTCGCAACGCGCGCTGAGATTGCGGAGAAGCTCTGGCCTGGTGACGTGTTTGTCGACACCGATCACGGAATCAACACCGCCATCCGCAAACTCCGGCATCTGCTCCGGGACGATGCTGACGGTCCAGTGTTCATCCAGACGGTGACAGGAATGGGCTACCGCTTCATTGCCCGGGTAGCTCAGGTCGATCGCGATGAAACGAACGCACTGACGGAAGTGCCCATCGCCCCACAGGTCGGATCGATTCAGGGTTTGGTGAGCGAGACGACGTCTGCACTACCTGCAGTGCACAGACCCAGGAGACAATGGCTTTGGCTCGTGGGGATTGCCGTCTTTGCCGCGTTTGCGGCGCTGCTGCTTCGCCGCCTGGACCGGGCGGACGCACCGCCGCCGAGAATTACGCGCAGCCTTCAGCTCACGAGCGATGGCCGCGAGAAATTCCCGCTGGTTGTGACAGACGGCGTGAGGGTGTACTTTTCCGAACTGGCAAATGAGCACTGGGCGCTGTCTGCCGTCCCGATCTCCGGTGGTGAGCCATTCGCGATTCCGCTTCCATTCCCAGATGCTCAAGTGTTGAATAT
>JBAUTX010000212.1:0-5929 GCA_049582405.1 Occallatibacter sp.
GCGCCGATGAGCTGCGCGCGCGCTTTACGCATGCGGGCTATCACGTCTTTTCCATCAAGGCGCGCAGCGGTGCATCGATTCTTTCCCGGCGCAAGGTCAAGCTGGAACCGTTCCTGATCTTCAATCAGCAATTTCTTACGCTGGTTCGGGCCGGTCTGCCGATTCTGGGCTCCTTGAACATGCTGGCCAAGGGCCAGAAGGATGCGCACTTCGCAGGCCAGCTCTACGACGTCGCCAACCGCGTTAAAACCGGCGAATCCCTCTCGGCGGCCTTCGAGGCACAGTCGGGCATTCCGCCCATCTATACGACCACGCTGCTGGCCGGCGAGCGCTCGGGGAACCTGCAGGAGGTCCTGGAGCGCTATGTGAGCTTCCAGCGCGTTTCGCTCACGTTTCGCAAGAAACTGACTGCCTCGCTCATCTATCCATCGCTTCTGCTCACGCTGGTGTCTGGACTGATGGTCTTCATGTTCACGGTGGTGATCCCACAGTTTGCCGAGCTCTATGACCAGATGGGATCGCAACTGCCAGGAATGACGATTGGCCTGCTGACCTTCGGCAAGTGGACGCAGCATAACTTCGTCTGGATTGCGTTGATTGTGGCCGTGGGCGGCTTTGGCGGGTACCGGTTTGCCAGGACCGAAGGCGGCCGCGACTTTGTGGATGGCTTTCGCGTGGGCTTGCCCATCTTTGGCAAGATCTGGCTCAAGTATCAGGTTGCCCTTTTTGCGCGCACGCTTTCCACGCTGCTGGCCGGCGGTCTGCCCCTGGTTCCTTCGCTCGATACGGCCGCACGTTCAATTTCGTCGCGGCGGGTCTCCAAGGCTGTGCTCTCCTCCATTACGACCGTGCGCGAGGGCAAGAGTCTGGCCGATTCGCTGACCGCCACGAAGGTCATTCCTGACCTTGCCACCGAAATGATTTCCGTCGGCGAGCAGACAGGCGCGCTGCCGCAGATGTTGAATTCGGTTGCAGAGTTCTTTGAAGAGGACGTCGCTACGGCGCTCACGGCAGCGCTGGCCCTGATAGAGCCAGCCATTCTGATTGTGATGGGCGTCGTGGTGGTCTTCATTCTGATTTCGCTGTATCTGCCCATCTTCTCGCTGGGTCAGGTTTCGGGAGCAGGAGGGTAAACGGCCATGGCTGACGCAACGATCACGGCACTTCCCGCCGGGCCATTGCCCGGCAGTGCAGAGGAACGCGAGCAGGCACAGGCTCTGGCGCATCGCTACCGCGCGGAGTTTGTGGACCTGAAGAATTTCAAGATTCAGCACGAACTGCTGCGCACCGTGCCGGTCGAGCTGATGTTCCGCTACAACTTTGTGCCGATTGAGCAGGCGGGCGATGCGCTGGCGATTGCCGTCAGTGACCCTTCGCGACTCATGGTGCTCGATGAGATCGCGGGGCTGCTTGGAAGCCGCATTCTTCCCCGCGTCGCGACCCTCTCGCAGATTACCGACCTGCTCAAGAAGACCGAGCAGTCGCAGCGCGTGCTCGATGAGGCGAGCGAAGGGCTCACGTTCGATGTGCTCTCCGGCGAAGAGAGCGCGGACGAGAATATCTCGATTGAGAAGCTCACCAGCGATGAAGACATCAGCCCGATTATCCGCCTGGTGGACACGACGATCTTCACGGCACTGGAGCGGCGCGCCTCGGATATTCACATCGAGACCTACGACGACTCGCTGCATGTGAAGTACCGCATCGACGGTGTACTGCAGGAAGCCATGGCGCCCATTGCGCGCGAGCATCACACGACCATTCTGAGCCGCATCAAGATCATGAGCGAGCTCGACATTGCCGAGCGCCGCGTGCCGCAGGACGGACGCTTCCGCGTGCGCTACAAGGGCCGCCTGATTGATTTCCGTGTCTCCATCATGCCCACCGTGCATGGCGAAAATGCCGTGCTGCGCGTGCTGGACAAGGAGTCGATGAGCGAGAAGTTTCGCACCCTCACGCTCGATGTTGTCGGCTTTGCGGATGAGGATTTGCGGCGCTTCCGGCGGTATATCCGCGAGCCCTACGGCATGGTGCTGGTGACTGGCCCGACCGGATCGGGCAAGACGACGACGCTCTACGCCGCGCTGAATGAAATCAAGAGCGACGAAGACAAGATCATCACCATTGAAGACCCGGTGGAGTATCAGATCCGCGGCATCACACAAATTCCGGTGAATGAGAAGAAGGGCCTCACGTTCGCGCGCGGTCTGCGCTCCATTCTGCGCCATGACCCGGACAAGATTCTCGTCGGCGAAATCCGCGACCAGGAGACGGCGCAGATCGCCATCAACTCCGCACTGACCGGGCATCTGGTCTTCACCACGGTGCACGCGAACAACGTTGTCGATGTACTGGGACGCTTCCTGAACATGGGCGTGGAGGCCTATAACTTTGTCTCCGCGCTGAACTGCATTCTGGCGCAGCGGCTCGTGCGAACCATCTGCGAGCACTGCGTGCAAACTGTGCACTACTCGGACGATCTGCTGCTGGCCAGCGGCATGGATCCCCGCGAATGGCGCGATTTTGAGTTCCGCGAAGGCGCGGGCTGCATTGAGTGCGGCGGGACCGGATATCGGGGACGAACGGCGATTCATGAGCTGCTGGACTTGACCGACCCGATTCGTGAGTTGATTCTGGAAAAGAAACCCACATCAGAGGTGCGTAAGCTGGCACAGAAGGAAGGCATGAGCTTCCTGCGCGAATCGGCATTGGATCGCGTGCGCCGCGGGCTTACCACGCTGAAAGAGATTAACAAAGTCACGTTTATTGAGGCTTCACGCTAGTGCGCTGGTTGCAAGGCAAGACTCAATCCGCAAAGCCGCCTGCCGCGCGTCCTCCCGCGGTGGTGGAACTCACGCCCGAGGGCGTGCTGGCGGCGGCGCTCCCCGGCAAAGGTGCGCCCGCGGTGGTGGCCTTTGAACCGCTGCCGGCCGACTCGCTCGCCCCGGGTATTGCCAGCGCGAACCTGGCGAACCCAGGTGCGGTGGCAACAGCCATCCGAAAAGCTCTCGATCAGGTGTCCCCGCGCAAGCGCGCGGTCACGCTGATCGTGCCGGACAGCGCGGTGCGCGTCTTCGTCCTGGATTTTGATTCCCTGCCCGCAAGGCCCGCTGAGGCGATTCCGGTGCTGCGCTTCAGGCTGCGCAAGATGGTTCCGTTTGACGTGGAACAGGCGGGAGTCAGCTATCAGGTGCTGACAGAAAGCAAGACGGAAATGCGGGTCCTGACCGCGGTCATGCCCGGCACGGTGCTGGCGGAGTACGAGGCCGCGGTGCGTGCCGCCGGTTATGAGCCGGGCGCCGTGCTCTCTGCCAGCCTGGCCGCTCTCGCCAAAGTGGACCCCGAAGAGCCCGTGCTGACGGCATGCCTTAATGCGGGATCGCTGACGACTGCCATCGCGCATGGCCAGAATGTGTTGCTGTATCGCACGCTGGAGTTGCCGGAGGACCCATCGCAGCGGCTGGCCGAGGTGCAGCGCGACATTGCCGTGGCCTCCGCCTTCTTTGAAGACAGCCTCCAGATGCGTCCACGCAGCCTGTACTATGCCGGGCGCGGCACGGCGGAGGACTTTGCGCGGTGGATTCAGGAGCGTGAGATGGAGGTCGTGGACCTTGAGACACGCCCCGCGACCGGGGCTGCGACTGCCCTGGGCCAAGTGAGCCTGGCCGGAGTGACGGGCGCGCTGGCGGGAGTGGAATAAAGCCATGCAAATCGGGATCAATCTCGCAACGCGGCCTTTCACCGACCTGGGCCCCATCCTCAAGCGACTGCGCATCGCGCTTGGCGCGCTGGCGGCAGCCGCAATCCTGCTTGGGATCGGTCTGCATGCCATCCACCAGAAAGCGGATCTTGCCCGCGCGCGCGATCACTCGCTGGACGGGCAGGTTGCGAAGATCCGCCAGGAACGGCAGGGCTTCCAGGCCATGATGCGCCAGCCTGAGAATGCGCTGGTGCTGGAACGGGCCGGGCGGTTGAATCAGCTTTTTGATGAAAAGGCCTTCTCCTGGACCCTTGCCATGGAAGACCTGGAGACCGTTTTGCCGGGCGGCGTGCAGGTGACGACACTGGAACCGAATCGCGCGCCGGATGGCTCGATCACGGTGAAATTGCGCGTGGCTGGTCCCCGCGACAAGGCCATTGAGCTGGTGCAGAATCTGGAACACTCCCGGCACTTTGTGGAGCCGCGGATTGTGGGCGAGAGCGCGGAAGCCAATGCCGGCACCAGCGATCGCATGCAGCCTGCCAGCGCGTCGAGCCGGGTGAATTTTGACCTGCTCGCCGAATACGCGCCCCCCACCACCAGCGAGGTGGCGCAGGGCAGGAAAAAGACCGAGCCGAAGGCCGGGCAGCCCGCGGCCGAGTCGGGGGAGAGTACGACTGCAACCGGCGCGAGTTCTACACCAGCCGGGCCCGGAAAGAGGCGTGTTCCCTATCTTGGAGTGCCGCGTCCCAAGGCTCCCGTGCAGCCCTACAAGGGGGTGGCGCGATGAAGCGAATCACCCGTATCCAGTGGCGCGAGGTGCTCCAATCTCCGCTGACCTGGCACGTCGCGGGTGTTGCCGCGCTTTCCATCCTGGTCATCGCACTGGGTGTGCGGCTGGGCATGGACTGGTCCGCGACGGACAGCAGTTCTACGAGTGCCCTTGCCAGCAAACAAATGGAGCTGAAGGCGCTGGAAATGCAGACCGCGTCGTTGCGAGGGCTGGATCAGCGCGTGGCGAAGTCGCGCGAGGAAATGCAAACCTTCTACGTCAAGAGGATTCCGGCCAACTATTCCTCGATCGCTACACGCCTGGGGGAACTGGAGGTGGGGTCGGGCGTGCAGCTCTCGCGCGTGCAGTATGCACAAGGCCGTCCGGGGCAGAACCTGACAGAAATCACGATGGACGCCGGCATCAGCGGAGGCTATCCGCAGATCATGAAATTTGTAAATGGCCTGGAGCGCGATCAGACGTTCTTTGTGATCCGCGCCATGGCATTGACGGGCCAACAGGGTGGGCTTGTGAATCTACGCCTCCGCGTCTCTACCTGGCTGCATACAGCCGATGCCGTGTCGAGCGGTATACCCCGGGCGCAGGATCAGGCGGGAAGCGCTTCTGCGGCAACCCCAGGGGAGAGTGAGTAGCCATGGCCCTGAAGCTGGGAACAGAGAACAAGCGCCAGGTCTACGTGCTCTCTGCGCTGCTCGTCGCGGTCGTCGCGATGGGCGGATGGGAGTTGTGGGATACGTTCGGCGGCTCGACGCCCCCTGTCGCGCCCCCGGCGGCGGCGCGACAGACGAGACCGGCCCGGCCATCCAATGCTCCCGAGGCGGCTCGGCTCACCAATGCTGGAATTGACCCGACGCTGCACCTGGAAAAGCTCGCCCTGAGCGAACAAGTGGTGTATGCGGGCACGGGCCGCAACATTTTCTCCGCGGAATCCGCGCCGGTTGCCATTGAAGCCCCGGTCAAGAGTGCGCGCGCATTGGAGAAGCCCGCGGTGATTGCGGCTCCCGCTCCGCCGCGTCCACCCGCGATCGATCTGAAGTATTTCGGCTACAGCCAGGACCGCGACAAGTCTCTCAAAGCGTTCCTCGAGCATGGAGATGACATCTACGTGGCCCGGCCGGGCGATGTCGTCGACCACCGCTACAAGGTCGGAGCGATTCTGCCGGGAAGCGTCCAGATCACAGATCTGGGCTACAACAACACGCAGACGCTGCCGCTGTCCGCCAATTGAGATTGCAATGAGGACCGATTCGCATCCAACCCGGCAACACCGGCCCGAAGAAGAGGGCTTCATGCTGGTTGCGGTCATCTTCATGCTGGCAATCTTGATTTTGACGCTTGCCGTCGCCGCTCCCCGCGTGCGGCTGCAACTCCAGCACGAAAAGGACCTCGAAACGATGCATCGAGGCGAGCAGTACATCCGGGCCATCCAGCTCTAC
>JBAUTX010000213.1:0-5816 GCA_049582405.1 Occallatibacter sp.
GTGCAGGCGTGCTTCACCGTGTTGAGTCATGCCGCTGCCGAGTTGCACGTCGTCTTTGCAGAGGCCGGCGCAATGGACTTCGTCGAGGTCGCGCAGATTGCACAAAGCGTACTGGAAGACGCTGACGGCTTCCCCACTGAGGCGGCGCAGGCGCTAGCGGATGGAATTCATCATCTGCTCGTGGATGAGTTTCAGGACACGAGCCGGAGGCAGCACCGACTGCTCGCCAGCCTGGCTGCAGCATGGTCCGATGCGGAAAGACGCACCCTGTTTGTCGTTGGAGATCCGAAGCAGTCCATTTACTTCTTCCGCGATGCGGATGCCGAGTTATTCCCCAGAGTGACTTTGAAGGGACTGGAGTCGACTTCCGGACCCATCGTCTCTCTGGAAGCTGTTTCTCTCACGACGAACTTCAGGACCGATCCAACACTCGTTCATGAAGTGAATCGAATCTTCGAAGATGTCTTCGCCGTACCCGATGGCAGCGGTGTGATGTTCACTCCGGCCGCTCCTGCTCGTCTTCGCGCCTCTTCTTTCGGCCCGCGTCTCGGGCTGCATCTTGAGTTCATGCCTAGGGCTGGGCGAGCTCGCACGCCTTTGCAAGATTCTGAACAGAGGAATGCAGATCAACTTGCCCGAGAGACAGCACTGAAAGCACAACTGCGGGAGATCGTCGCTGTGATTCGCGGTTGCGATGCTCGCATGGCGCAGGCCCGCGCCGCAGGCACTCCATTTCGCATTGCCGTCTTAGGCAGAACGCGCACGGTGCTGGCGCAGGTTGCAGGCGCCCTCCGCGCTGCATCGATTCCCTTCCGCGCCATCGAGCTCGAGCAGCTCAAGAGCCGGCCTGAGGTCCTGGATGCGCTGGCTCTGGCACGTGCTCTGCATAACCATCAGGATCGAGTTGCGTGGCTTGGCGTCCTGCGCGCTCCATGGTGCGGGCTGGGCCTCGATGACCTCTACATCATCGCCGGCACGGATGATGAAAGATCTCTGCGTTCCATTCCTGTTCTGCTGGCGGAACGCATCGGCCTGCTCACCGCGGAGGGTCAAGTCGCAGCGCGACGCATCCTCGGCATGGTCGAGAGCTTTGCGCTCCGACGCAAATCCATGCCCACAGCAACGCTCGGCACCTTGCTCGAACAAGTCTGGGAGCAGCTGGGAGGACCATTTTGCGCAGGTCGGGCTGAAAGAGCCAATCTTGATCTGCTGTGGCAATGTCTCGATGGCTTGCCGGAGGGCGCACAGGATCTCTTCGGCACGGGCCTTGACGCAGCTCTCGAAAGCCTTACCGCGCTACCGGATCCGGCTGCGAGCAGTGACTATGGCGTGCAGTTGATGACCATCCACAAATCCAAGGGACTGGAGTTTGAGGTCGTGATGGTGCCGGAACTGCAGGCACGCGCCAATGGAATGAATCGCAAGATGCTTTCGTGGCTGGAGCGCGGCCTGGCAGAACCAGATGGCAACGGAGAAATTACCGAGTTCCTTGTAGCGCCTCTGCAGACCAAAGGTGCGGATCGCGGCCGGGCGAAGCTCTGGGTTGACCGCGAATCCAGAAAGCGGGAGCAGCAAGAGATGCGCCGTATCCTCTACGTTGCCGCGACACGGGCGCGTGAAGAGCTGCACCTGTTTGCTCGCCCCGAATACAAGGAGTCGGACGGACAGCTTGAGCTTGCAATGCCACGTGAATCGCTTCTCGCGACTGCCTGGCCCGGCTTGCGACAGCGGATCGAGGAAGCCTTTGACACATGGAAGAGCGCGCGGGCCGGCTCGCGAAGCGGCTCCGCAAACACCATAGACACCCTGGCAGCAGCGGCAGAAAGCAATCTCTTCCTCATGCCATCTGCAACGGCTTCGACGCCGATTCGGCGCCTGCCCTCTGACTTTTCGATCCAGAGCGGAGGCATTCCCTCTCCACGGGCGCCGGCAGAAGACCATGCGACAGGGCAGACGGAACTCTACAGGCGCCACGAAGGTGGCCAGCTTTCGCGGGCTTTGGGAACTGCCGTCCATGCGCTGTTTGAAGGGCTCGCGAAGCTCCGCACAACGAAGGACTGGCCTGCGGCGCGCGCTGCTCTCGCGTTGCTGGAGGGGCGCATTGTGGCACAAAGCCGTTCCGCCGGGTTTGCTCCCGCGCAAGCCCATTCGATTGCCCAAGAGGCCATGCAAATTGCGCTCGCATCCTCCAACAACCCGCACGGGCAATGGATTCTCGGCCCACATGCTGAAGCATTCAGTGAATCGGCGTGGGAGGGCCACGTGCAGGGCGCGCTGCGGGGGATTCGCGTTGACAGGGTCTTTCTTGCCGGCGATGCACCGCTCGTTGAAGGTCAGTCAACCCTCTGGATCATCGATTACAAGACGGCGCAATTCGATGGCCCTGCGTCCGGGCAAAGTCTGCAGGCTTTGCGCACCGTGTTTGCTCCTCAACTGGAGGCCTATGCCACGGTGCTGCGACCTATCTACCGCGACGTGAAGCTGCATGCAGGCCTCTACTATCCCCGCATGCAAGTGTTCGACTGGTGGAAGATGAACGACTAAGAGTTCGTCAGCCGGCGTCCTTTTCGGCCTTCTGTGCGGCGAGACTCTTGTGGTGCCGCACATCTGCGCCCTGCACCCAGAAGATGACGTCCTCGGCAATGTTCGTCGCGTGATCGGCAACGCGCTCCAGCGCGCGGCAAATCATCAGCGCATTCAGAGCCTGTGGCGCAATCTGGCTCTGCTCTTCCATCACCTTTGTGAGCGTCTTATAGGCGGCACGGTTGATAGCGTCCACTGCATCGTCCATGGTCAACACGGCGCGGGCAATTTCGGTATCGCCCTCAATGAAGGATTGCAGGCTCTTGCGCACCATCTCCGCGGCCAGCGTGGCCATGCGCGGAATATCGACGGGCAACTCGGCGACCGGCATCTGCTCCATGTTGCGCACGCGGTCACTGATGCTCTTTGCCGCGTCTCCCACGCGCTCAAGATCGGCGTTGATCTTGATGACGCTGAGGATGAAGCGCAGGTCAATGGCCATGGGCTGTTCCATGGCGAGCATGTCAAGGGCCGCCTGGTCGATGTCCCGCTCCATGCGGTTGATGGCATTCTCGCTGCGGCTCACCAGATCGCAAATGGAGAGATCGCGCACGCGATAGGCTTCAATGGCGCGCTGAATCGCCTGCTCGGCGAGGCCCGCCATCACCAGTAGCTTTTCCTTCAGTTCGTCCAGGCTCTGCTGAAAACGAAGTCGCGTCATCCGAACCTGCCTGTGATGTAGTCCTCAGTGCGCTTGTCGCTGGGGTTCGTAAAGATCTTATGCGTTGAATCAAACTCAACCATGCGGCCATTGAGAAAGAAGCCCGTCTTTTCAGCAACTCGCGCTGCCTGCTGCATGTTGTGTGTGACGATGACAATCGTATACTGCGACTTGAGCTGAAAGATCAGATCTTCAATCTTCGACGTCGAAACCGGGTCCAGCGCCGAAGCCGGTTCGTCCATCAGCAACACCTCCGGATCCACCGCCAGGGCACGCGCAATACAGAGGCGCTGCTGCTGGCCGCCAGACAAGCTGGCGCCCGACTTCTTCTTCAGATCGTCCTTCACCTCATCCCAGAGAGCAGAGTTTTTCAGCGACCGCTCGACAATCTCATCCAGCGCACGCCGATTCTTGAAACCGTTCAGCTTCAGGCCGGATGCTACGTTGTCATAGATGGACATGGTTGGAAATGGATTGGGGCGCTGGAAGACCATGCCGACCCGTCGACGAATCTCCACTGGCTGGGCATCTTCATAGATATCCAGATCGCCGATGCGCACGGACCCCGTGACGCGCGCAATGGGGTTGGTCTCGTGCATCCGGTTCAGGCAGCGCACAAACGTGCTCTTGCCGCAGCCCGATGGGCCAATCAGCGCCGTGGCATGATTGGCCGGGATGTGCAAATTGATGTCCTGCAGCGTGTGGTTGGTTCCATACCACGCATTCAGGTCCGTCACCTCGATACCAACGCCCACTTAGCTTGCCCCTTTCAATACGCCGCGGCTGGTGACGTACCGCACCAGGGAGACCGCAAGCACAATCAGAACGATGAGCACCAGCGCTCCAGCCCATGCGAGCTTATGCCACTCATCATATGGCGAGATAGCGTACACATAAATCTGCAGCGGCAATGCCGCAATCGGCTCATTCAGACTGGTGCTCCAGAACGTGTTGCCCAGCGCGGTGAAGATGAGAGGCGCCGTCTCACCCGCCACGCGCGCAAATGCCAGCATGCATCCGGTGATGATGCCCGGCGATGCCGTCCTGACCGTGATGGAAAGAACCGAACGCCAGTTCGAAACCCCCAGCCCCAGCGCCGCTTCGCGGATGGCATGAGGCACCATCAGCAACATTTCCTCGGTCGTCCGGCACACAGTTGGGATCATCATGATGCCGAGCGCCACGCCACCTGAGAATGCAGAAAAATGCCCCAGGAAAGGAAGCCACGGCACATGCGGGCTCACAATCAGTGCGTAAGCGGCCACGCCCATCACAATCGAGGGCACGCCGTTCAGCACATCGGCTGTGAAGCGGATGCTGTTGGCCAGCTTTGTCCCACGGCCAAACTCGGCCAGATAGATTCCGCCACCGATGCCAATGGGTACGCCAATCGCGCTTGCCAGCGCCAGCAGAATGCCCGAGCCCACGATGGCATTCGCCATCCCACCGCCCTTTTCCCCCACGGGCTTGGGAATCTGCGTGAAGAAGTCGAGACTCAGGGAACTGTAGCCGCGGAGAATGAGATACACGAAGATGGCCACCAGCGGGGCGATCACAAGGCAGGTGGCAAGGACCGCTAGCGCGGTCACCGCATTGTCGGTGAGCGCCCGCAATCCTGATCGCATCTTTTGTTGTTGCAGTTTCACGCGCCTTTTCCTTCTCCTCCAGAACCTGTACTGACCCGGCTAGTTCGAACGGGCCGGGGCCCCTCGCGTCACGCCCCACACCAGCAGCCGCGCCAGCGCATTCACAAGGATGGTCACGACGAAGAGTGCGAGCCCAATTTCCGTCAGCGCACTTCGATGAATATCGCTCGTTGCTTCGGCGTATTCGTTCGCAATCACGGCGGCCATGGACGCTCCATTGGAGAGTAGCGACTTATGAATTTCCGGAGTATTGCCAATCACCATGGTGACCGCCATGGTTTCGCCCAGCGCGCGGCCCAGGCCCAGAATGATCGCTCCCACGATCCCAATTCGCGCATTGCGCAGGACGCCCATGCGAATCATCTCCCAGCGCGTGGCGCCCAGGGCCAGTACGGCCTCGCGCTGCGAGTGCGGCACGGCGGTCATGACTTCACGCGTGAGCGACGAGATGATAGGCAGGATCATGATGGCAAGGATCACGGCGGCGGCAACAAAACCAAGCCCCGTCGGGTTCTCGTCCGTGAAGAGCCCCGTCCAACCCAGACTTCGGATCAGTAGAGGGTTTACATGGTCCCGGAGCAGCGGGACGAGTACGAAGACTGCCCACAGGCCGTAGATGATGCTCGGAATGGCAGCCAGCAGCTCCGTGATAAATCCCAGTGGCCCACGCAGGAAGCCAGGGCACATCTCCGTGAGAAAGACAGCCACGCCAACCGAAAGAGGAACCGCAATCAGGAGGGCAAGAAAGGATGAAACCAGCGTGCCGTAGACAAAAGGCAGCGCACTGAAGTGTTCATTGACCGGGTCCCAATACGTGGGCAGATGCGTATAGGGATCGAAATAGGTCTTGAAGAAGAAACTAAAACCAAACTCGTGCCAAGACATTGTGGACGAGCGAACCAATTCCCCAAAGATCAGCGCGACGA
>JBAUTX010000214.1:0-10713 GCA_049582405.1 Occallatibacter sp.
CTCGCAGGTTGCCGGATCGCTCAGCATCACCTTCACCTGCGCCACACCCGAAGCCGTCGTTCCCGAGCCACTGCTGCTGCATGCCACCACAACGCCTGCGATCGCCACCAGGCAGGCCACAGCAAGAACCGGCTGCCAAATCCCATTCCATCGCTTTGCTTGATTCGAATCCTGCATACTCTCCTCCGAGCTGCTCTCCAGGCAATCCGCAAATAATGCAAGGCTGACTGACCCTCGATGCAACCTCAGGAAGATCGGTCGGGGAACCGCGCGCACCGGGACAGTTTTATGATTCTGTATTAACTTTTGACTAACCGGCGGTTAGTTTACACCTGCTTAGAAGCCAAAACCACTTACCGCGGCGTGTTACCGCTTCAAGTGCACAGTGACGAAAGTACCGTCCGGAATCGCGCCATCCAGCAGATGGACCACGCCACCTTGTACATAGCCCTCGACGACCTTGGGCGCGGCCGCGACTCTTTCGCCGCCTGGCGCGCCTGCCGGCGTCTGCTTCGCTGCCGGTCCGCCAGGGCCGCTGCCCGATCCGCGCCCCATGCCTTTGTCCATTGCCTCGTTAGCCAGCCGGTCGGCCTCCTGGTTGCCGCCCCGCAGCGTATGCCGCATCTCAAAGCCTTCCAGCCGCGCCGCCTTCCGCCGGGCTTCGTCCCACAGCGGCCGCAGCGTCGGGCTGGCCACCTTGTAGCGGCCCTTCATCTGGTTCACCATCAGCTCGCTGTCGCTCACCACCCGCAGCCGTTTCACGCCGTGCTCCAGCGCCCAGCCCAGCACCGCCAGCAGCCCGCTGTACTCGGCAAAGTTATTCGTCTGCCGCCCCAGGTACTCGCTCAGCCGCGCCACCACCCGCCCCTGCGGATCCTCCACCACCGCGCCGTATCCCGCCGGGCCCGGATTCCCCCGGGAACCGCCGTCGCAATGCGCCACATGCCAGCCCGCCGGCTCATCCACCGGGTCCATCTTTGAGAAAAGTGTCTCGCTCATCTCTGCCAGTCTACCGGTTCCCGCCAGCGCCCTGCCTGCTCACAAAGCCCCGCTCCAGGCGTCTATTTCCACAGGTCACTTCTCTTGCAATGGAGTTGAGATTCATGCCCTTGGACGCCATAGCTTGCAGCCTTTCCCCGGCCGGTGCCGCGGTCAGCTTCGCATGGCCCGCCATGGGAAAGGTACAATCGTACCCAGGCATGGCCGCTTCAAGGGCAATGGACGGACCCAAACGCGAGCAGGAACGCCTGCAAGCCCGCGCGCCGGAAATGGAATTGATCCGGCAGGCACAGGCGGGGTCGCGCGCCGCCTTTGACGCCCTCGTCCGCCAGTATGAGCAGCAGGTTCTGCGCCTCGCGCTCCATCTCACCGGCTCCGAGCAGGACGCCGAAGACATTTATCAGGAGGCCTTTCTCAAGGCCTTCCGCTACATCGGCAATTTCCGCTTCGAGTGCTCCTTCTACACCTGGATCTACAGAATTGTCACAAATCTCTGCCTCGATCAGCTCCGCCGCCGCAAAACGCGCCGCGAAGACCAGGGCATCATTGTCGACCGCTCGGGTGACGAGATCGATCTGCTCACGTCCGTTTCAGATGAGCGGTCCTTCTCCAATCCAGCCAGGGAGCTGGACCGCAAGGTCCTGGGCGAACGCATTCAGGCCGCGCTCGACAAGCTCACCCCGCGCGAACGCATGGTTTTTGAACTGAAACACTACCAGGGGCTCCGCCTGCGCACCATCGGAGAGATGTTGAACACCACGGAAGAAACCGCCAAAAATACGCTCTTCAGGGCGACAAAAAAGCTGCGTGCGCAGCTGGCGGGTTTGCGTTAGGCCGCATCCGCGGCCGCTCAGTGCGGCCGGCAGCTTCTAGGGGTGCGGACCGGGTTTGATTGCTTGAGGCCGGAAGGACGTACGAAGATGAACTGCGAATTAGCACACGAACGCATCGTGTTGGCGGCCTATGGGGAGCTGCCCGATGAGCAGGTCCACGAGCTCGACCGCCACCTCACCCACTGCACCTCCTGTTGTCAGGAGCGCGACCAGTTGCAGGCGCTCCGCACCCTGGCAGCCCTCCACCCCGTCCTCGAGCCGCCCGCAAATCTAGTGGCGCGCTCGCGTCTTCGGCTTGAGGAAGCGCTGGATGCATTGCCGCCCAAGCGCTGGTATGACCGTTGGAGCCAGCGCATCCTGAATAATTTTGCGCAACTGCAGACCGCACCCATTGCTGCCGCGCTGCTTCTCGCCGTCGGCGCCGGTGCCGGCACCCTGGCCGGCTTTGAATATGCGCAGGCACGCACCGCGCACGCCGCTGCCAAGCTCCATGCTCCAGTGCTTGGGCCGCAGTCTGCCCCGGTTGCGGAACAGGCCCAGCTCCCCGCGCCCTCGCCTGAAGACGTCGCCAGCATCTCTCGCGTCGTGCGCCATCCCAACAGCAACGTCGTTGAGGTCAGCTACGACGAAGTGGTTCCTTTGCACGTCGAAGGCCCCCTCGACGACCCGCGGATTCGCCAGTTGCTCATGCTCGCTTCTGAAGATGCCGCTTCCGCAGGTGTCCGCGACAACTCCGTCGGCCTGCTCGCCGCCGAGTGCCGCGCAGGCCGCGGCTGCACCGCTGCGGGGGCTCGTGACGCTCTCATGGTCGCCCTTCGCTATGACCGCGATGACAACGTCCGCGAGAAGGCCCTTCACGGCCTTGAGCCGTACGTCGCGCAGGACATGCGTGTCCGCGACGCCGTGCTCGAAGCCTTGCTGAGCGATCCAGCCCCGCGCATTCGCAGCGAAGCCATCAGCATCCTGGAACCAGTGGAAGCCGATACCAGCGTCCGCCAGGTTCTCTTTTCGGTCGCCAACACCGACCAGAATCCTCAGGTTCGAAATGTCTCCCGTCAGGTGCTCAGTCGCGTGCCGGAGATCCAGTAGATGACTCGCCTTTCCCAAAGCGCTCCGTCCAACAGAGAGCGCGCGGAGAGCAAAGATAAGGGCTTTGGAGAAGCAAGAAAATGAAGTACTTTTTGAGGCCATCTCGTTGTCTTGAACTCACCGCGATTGTCGGATTGAGCCTTGCAGGCTCGGCCGTCTACGCGCAAAACTCCCGCATTACGCAGATCCTCGAAGAGCCCACCCGCCTGCTCCACTCCAACACCCCCGGCTACCTCGGCGTCCTTGTCGCCGATGTCGACACGGAATCCTCCGCGCGCCTGCACCTGAAAGACACCCGCGGCGCCGTCGTGACCCTCATCGACCACGACGCACCCGCAGCGCAGGCAGGCGTTCGCGTCAGCGACGTTCTCCTCGATCTCAACGGAACCAGCGTCCAGAACGCCGAGCAGTTCAGGACCATCCTGCGCGGCATTCCTGCCGGCCACAACGCCACCATTCTGCTCAGCCGCGACGGCAACACCCAGACCCTCGTCGTCCAGCTCGTCGACCGCAAGAAGATGGAGCACGACGTCTGGAATAAGCTCGACAGCGGCGGAACGGACGCCTCCCCGGCTCCGGCCATGGGCATGCTTTCGTCTGGCGATGGCGCAGCCGCGAACACACCAGGCTCCAATGGCTTCCACATGCCCTTTTTCGGCAGCAGCCTCAATGTCGGCGCCATGGTCGAGCCGCTCACCGCTCAAATGGCCGAATACCTCGGCGTTCCCAGCGGCCTGATGATTAAGCAGGTCGCCCACAAGAGCGCCGCCGACACGGCCGGCCTCAAAGCATTTGACGTCATCCTCAAGGTCGGCGCCGAAACCGTCGACACGGTCTCCGATTGGGAGCGCGCTCTTCGTTCCAACCAGGGCAAGACGGTCCAGATCACTATCCTGCGCGACAAAAGGCAGCAGACCGTCACCCTCCAGATCGACGCAAAGCACCACCACGCCTGATCCTGCTCCGCCCTCCCTCCACAGGCGCACTGGAATCTCCCCAGCGCGCCTGTTCTCATTTCGGCCCGTCGACACAGGAAGGCGCCCGGTTCTCAGATTGCACCCCGCCGCAGGGGACTCTCGAAGCCAAAGCTGCCCCTTGATTGCAGCGTGGCTGGGCCCATCCTGCGGGATCCCTGCCAATGAAAAAGCCGGGTTTCAAGGTCAGACCAATAGTGACTCCGCAGGTTCCCACTGGTAAACCTTTTCCCGCGCACAACACATCTGCCTTGCGTCTCATCAAAAGGGTTGATTGACAATAAATGTCGCGCGGGTAGAGAATTCTTGTCGCAATAGTAATTCGCCTACCCGCGATTTCAATTCCCAAAGGATGCCAAGTGATGTGCAAATTCCCTAGCTGTGCCTCTGAACTGGTAGGACCACTGTGTCCTCCAGTCAATGCTGCGGTTCGACGTGCCAGTGCCCCTCGTCCTGCAAATCCACTCTCTCCATTCCTGCGGCAGACATGGCTCTCGGCCGTCATCCTCGTGCTCGCCGCAGCCATGCTGGCCTTCGCACCCAAAGCGGCGGCACAGGAGTTCCGCGGCACCATCTCCGGCACTGTCACGGATCCCAGCGGCGCTGTCATTCCCAACGCCGGCATCACAGTCAAGGAAATCCGCACCGGCACCATCAACCAGACCAGGAGCGATGGCGCTGGACAGTATGTCGTGCCGTTCCTGCTTCCCGGACAATACTCCATTGCGGTTCGGGCAGAGGGCTTTCAGTCGCTGGACCGCACCGGCATTACGCTTCACTCGCAGGAGCACCCGATCATTAACTTGATGCTCCAGGTAGGAGCCGTCAGCCAGTCCATTACCGTCTCATCCGCTGCGCCGCAGCTGGACACGGCGAACGCCTCGATCGGTCAGGTCATCACCACCGAGTCCGTCGCCAACCTGCCTCTCAACGGCCGCACACCAACCACGTTGACCGAGCTCTCCGCCGGCGTCATCACCACGGCAGCCCCGCAGCAGATTCATCCCTTTGACAACAACGCCGGCAACTCCTGGTCCATCGGCGGCACGCCCAACCAGGTCAGCGAAGTCCTCCTCGACGGCTCGCCGGACCTCACCCTCCTCGGCGCTCTCGCCTACGCGCCCACGCAGGACTCCGTCGCAGAAGTCTCCGTGCGTCCCTTTGATACCGACGCCAGCTTCGGACACACCATCGGCGGCGTCATCAACCAGGTCACCAAGAGCGGCACCAACCAGCTCCACGGCACCATGTATGAGTTCGGACAGATCTCCGGCATCGATGCCAACACCTACTTCAACAACCGCAGCAACAAGCCGACCCCGGTCTTCCACTTCAATCAGTACGGCCTCACCGTGGGCGGCCCCGTCCGGATCCCCAAACTGCTGGATGGCCGCAACAAGCTCTTCTTCTTCTTCGCGTGGGAAGGCCTGAAGGACTCGACACCCAACACCGTCACCACCACGGTTCCCACCACCACTAGCATTGCCGGCAGCCCCGGCACAGGCGGTGAAGTCGGCGGCGACTTCTACCAGACCCTCCTCGCAGGCTGCCCGGCGGGCATCAACAGCTACACCGCCGCGGGTGCCGCCATGTGTAATCCCTCCGGCAAGAACACCACGCCCTACCTCGATCCCAACCAGATCTACAACCCATTCACGGCACAGCTCGTGGGCTCAAAGGTCGTTCGCCAGCCCATCCCTCAGAACCAGCTCGGCAGCGCCGGCGCGCTCAGCTCCATCGCGCAAACTGTGTTGAAGCTCTACCCGGCTGCGAACACCACCGACGGCGTCTCGGCCGATGGTCAGGACAACTACATCAGCAACGCGCCCAGCATTGACACGTACGACAACGAATTCGGGCGCACGGACTACAACCTGAGCTCGAGGGACCACATCTTCTTTGACATGCGCCACAACTATCGCGGCCAAACGAAGAATGACTACTTCGGCAACGGCATCACCGGCACCATCCTCACCCGCGAGAACTTCGGCGCCACACTCGACAACGTCTTCACCCTCAACTCCACCACCATCTTCGACACGCGCCTCAACTGGACCTACTTCAACGAGGTGCACGGCACGCCGGCCACAAAGTACAGCCCCACCTCCATCGGCCTGCCCAGCTACATGGACAGCAACAGCGAGTTGCTCCAGCTACCCTTCATCAACTTCGCCACCGGCAGCAGCTGCGGCAGCCACACCAGCTACCAGTGCCTGGGCGATACCGGTTCCGCCATGGATCCCACCACCAGCTACCAGCTCTTCGCGGATATGGTGAAGGTCATCGGCAGGCACTCGCTCAAGATCGGCTTTGACGGCCGCCAGTACCGCATGAGCATCCAGAACTTCGGCAACTCCTCCGGCAACTTCACCTTCAACTCAAACTTCGTCAATGCCGGCACCGGCGCGGCTTCGCAGACCTTCGGCGGCGACCTCGCGGCCTTCCTCCTTGGCCTGCCGTCCGATGGCAGCTACGACCTCAACGCACGCGCTGACTACCACCAGTACTACGTCGGCACCTTTGTCCAGGATGACTGGCACATCAGCAACAAGCTCACCCTCAACCTGGGCATGCGGTTCGACATTGACACGCCCTTCCGTGAAAAGCTCGGCCGCACGGTCAACGGCTTCAACCCCACCGCGCCTGTCAATTACGCTGCGGCGCCAAGCACCAACCCCATCACCATCACCTCCGGCGGCCAGGCTTACACCATCAGCAGCATCAATACCGCCGGCGGTCTCACCTTCCCATCCGGCCCCAACGGCGCGGTCTATGCCACCAATAGCGGCTTCTTCAGCCCGCGCTTTGGCTTCTCCTACAGCCCCAGCGACAAGATGGTCTTCCGCGGCGGCTTCGGAATCTTTGTGCAGCCCGAAACGCTGGCCTCGCTGGCGGCCACCGGCTCCTACTCCTCGTCGGCCATCTCCAACCAGGAAGGTTTCAGCGCGACCACGTCCATGGTGTCCACTGAAAACAACTACCTCACCCCGTTCAGCACCCTGTCGAATCCCTTCCCAAGCGGATTTGAACAGCCTGTTGGCTCGTCGCAGGGCGCCAGCACCTTCCTTGGCCAGGGCGTCAACTTCCTCTCTCCGGTGCAGCATGATCCCTACTCCGAGCGGTGGGACATCGGCTTCCAGCGCTCGCTGACCAGCTCCACGATGCTTGAGATGCTGTATGTGGGCAACCACAGCATGCATCTCCCGGTGCAGTCGCAAAACCTGAACGCAACCATGCTGCCCTACCTCACCACCAACCCCTACCGGGACGAGGCTCTTGCCACGGCCTACGGCGTCTCCGTCACCAACCCCTTCTACCAGACCCTCGGCGCCAGCAATACCACGGGGCTGAACAAGTCGAAGACTGTTGGCTACGGCAGCCTCCTCGGCCAGTACCCGCAGCACGCCAACGCTTCCATCACCGAACAGAACCAGACCATCGGTCAGTCCTACTTCAACAGCCTGATCCTCCACGTAGACCACCGGATGTCGCACGGCCTTACAGTCACCGGCAACTACAGCTTCTCCAAGATGATCGAGGCAGACACTTTCCTCAACGACGTCGACACACAGACCACGCGGCGCATCTCGCCCTTCGACCACACGCATCACTTCACGGTGGGCGGTACCTATGCGCTGCCCTTCGGCCGTGGCAAGATGTTCAGCTTCGGCAACAGCCGCCTCTGGGATGCCATCGCCGGCGGGTTCGTCGTCAACGGCATCTACCAGTTCCAGTCCGGTGCTCCTATCTACTTCTCGGCTGATATCCCACTGCAGCCGGGCACTTCACTCCGGCAGATCAGCAACCAGACGCGAAACACTTCGAGTCCCGGTTCAGGAACACCTGCCCTCAGCAGGAGCCTCTTTGTCACCGGCAATTCCACCGCATGCCCCACTTCGGGCCCGTGCGATGGCAGCGCCTTCATCAACGGCCAGTATGCCTACCACTACCGCACTCTGCCGCAGACCCTTTCCTGGGTTCGCCAGGATGGCTACAACAACCTCGACGCGTCGGTGCTGAAGAACTTCAACTTCACCGAGAAGGCTTACTTCCAGCTCCGCTTCGAGAGCTTCAACACCCTCAACCATCCCATCTTTGCTTCGCCCAACGTCTCCAACGCCACGGCAAGCAACTTTGGATACATCACCTCCACCACCTCCAACAGCCAGCCCCGCCAGTTCCAGATCGGCGGAAGGCTCGTGTTCTAGGCTGTCTGATGCTTTTGCACCACAGCGGCGCGGGGTTGCAGTCACCCCGCGCCGTTCTCCTTTACACTTCCCTGTGTAGGGCCGGTCGCGTGCTCAAGGTGCTTTATCCTCCGGCTTCCTTTTTCCTGAGCATTCATCCACGACGGCTCCTGAGTGCTCGCCACGTCCGCGCCGGGAATCTATGCAACCCGTGCTGAGCGCCTTCGCTCTCAGCCCAACCCGATACGAACTCCGGAGATGTTATGGCAGAACCGCAATGCGACATTGGCCTGATCGGCCTTGCAGTCATGGGACAAAACCTCGTCCTGAACATGAACGACCACGGCTTCAAGGTGGCCGTCTTCAATCGCACCGTGTCCAAGGTCGATGACTTCCTGGCCAATGAAGCCAAAGGCACCCAGGTCGTCGGTGCGCACTCCCTGCAGGAGCTCGCCAGCCTGCTCAAGCGGCCCCGCCGCGTCATGCTCATGGTCAAGGCCGGCGACACCGTCGACCAGATGATCGATCACGCGCTTCCTTATCTCGAGCCCGGCGACATCGTCATTGACGGTGGCAACTCGCTCTTCACAGACTCGAACCGCCGCACCAAATCCCTCGCCGAAAAAGGCATCCTCTTCATCGGCACCGGCGTCTCCGGCGGCGAAGAAGGCGCGCGCCGCGGTCCCTCCATCATGCCCGGCGGCAATCCCGCCGCGTGGCCCCACGTCAAGCCCATCTTCCAGGCCATTGCCGCCAAGGTCGAAGACGGCACGCCCTGCTGCGACTGGGTCGGTGAAGACGGCGCGGGCCACTACGTCAAGATGGTCCACAACGGCATCGAGTACGGCGACATGCAGCTCATCTGCGAAGCCTACGACCTGCTCCAGCGCGGCCTCGGCCTCAGCGCCGACGAGCTCCACCAGGTCTTCACCGATTGGAACACCGGCGAGCTCGACAGCTACCTCATCGAAATCTCCAGCCACATCTTCGCCATGAAAGACGACGACGGCGCCCCGCTCGTCGACAAGATCCTCGACACCGCGGGCCAGAAGGGCACCGGCAAGTGGACCGTCATCAGCTCGCTCGATCTCGGCCAGCCCGTCACCCTCATCGGCGAGTCCGTCTTCGCGCGCTGCCTCTCGGCACTCAAGAACGAGCGCCTTGAAGCCGCAAAGATCCTGCAAGGCCCCGCGCCCCGCAAGCTCGATGTCGATCGCAAGGCCTTCATTGAAGATGTACGCCGCGCGCTCTACAGCTCCAAGATCATCAGCTACGCGCAGGGCTACATGCTGCTCAAGGCCGCGGCCAAAGAGAACGGCTGGAACCTCAACATGGGCGGCATCGCCCTCATGTGGCGCGGCGGCTGCATCATCCGCTCCCGCTTCCTCGGCAAAATCAAGGACGCCTTCGACAAGAATCCCGCGCTCGATAACCTGCTGCTCGACAGCTTCTTCTCCAGCGCGCTCAACAACTACCAGGCCTCCTGGCGCAAGGCCGCGGCAGCCGCCATCGAGCTCGGCGTGCCCACGCCGGCCTTCTCCACCGCGCTGGCCTTCTACGATGGCTATCGCACCGGCCGCCTGCCCGCCAACCTGCTCCAGGCCCAGCGCGACTACTTCGGCGCGCACACCTACGAGCGCGTCGACAAGCCACGCGGCGAGTTCTTCCACACCAACTGGACAGGCCGCGGCGGGCGCGTCGCCTCCACCACCTACAACGCCTGAAGACGCCGCAGCGTGTCGCAAGAAAAATGGGGGATGGCAGGATTACTCCCGCCATCCCCCTGCAGGTTTCAGGTCACATCGTTTACAGCATCTTCTTGTCCACGCTGCTCAGCACAGTATCGGCAGCCGCGCGGCTCCAGCCCACGCGCAGATCCTTCACATCATGCAGGGCGAAGACTCCATCCGCACCGCGAGGCGCCGTGATGGCGAAGAAGTCCGCCCGGTTCACATCCTGCAGATAGAACGCCGCTCGCGCATCGGGTGCAATGTTCGCAATCTCCACATGGCTCATCTCCACGTTCTTCATGTGGCGCAGGAAGAAGCCCGACGCAGGCATCGGTCCGAACATCTCCGGGTCCGGGTACTTGGCCTCGTTCTCCGGCGGAACAATCGCGCCATCCGCTTCGGTACCGCCGCCTGCGGTTGCGATGTAGATGTTCGAGAGCTTCACGTCCTCAATGCTGGAACCGGGAATGCCACTCAGAATCGAGCACGGTGTGCGCGCCGCGTTGTAGCAGACAAGGTTGTCGATAAGGATCCGCCGCGCTTTCCCCACAACGGTAGATTCCTTCGGTCCGCGCAGCCGGGAGCCCAGCCGCACAAAGAGCGGCCCCGCAACGATGTCGCGCATCGTCGTGTTCGAGATGGCAATGTCTTCGACCAGCGCGCCATCCATCGACTCCAATGCGTAGCCGTGGCAGCCCTCGAACACGCAGTTGGAAATTGTGATGTTGATGAAGCCGCCGTTCGACTCCGTGCCGCACTTGATGCGCCCCGTGCGATACACCCTGACGTCGGGCGCGAACTTCTTGAAGGTGCCATCCAGCACGGTTCCTAGCTCGTACGTGCCCGTCACCCAGCAGTTCGTGATGGTCACGTTGCGCGTCGTGCGTGCATAGCCCAGCGC
>JBAUTX010000215.1:0-3666 GCA_049582405.1 Occallatibacter sp.
CCTCCAGAGTCTGCGCAAAAGAAGAGTGGAACCACGAAGAAGGCCGCCAAACCGGCGAAGCCGTCTGTCGAAGATCAGATTCAGGCTCTTCGGGAAGAGATGGAGCAGCAGATGAACAGCCTGAGAAATGATCTGGCGGAGAAGAACGCAGAGCTGCAGAAGGCTCAGCAGGCTGCGGCCGATGCCCAGTCCTCTGCCGCCAAGGCCGAAGCTGCCGCCAACGCACAGCAGCAGGCCGTGACGGCGAACCAGAGCGCCGTGACTACGCTGCAGAGCACGGTGGAGGACATGAAGCAGGCCAATGCCTCCGTCGTGTCCAGCCTGACGGATGAAACGGCAACGATCAAGAAGGAGATCGCGAGCCCCGAAACGCTGCATTACAAGGGCATCACGCTCTCGCCCGCGGGCAGCTTCCTGGCCGCCGAAACCGTGTGGCGCCAGGGCGCGACAGGTGGCGGTTTGAACACCCAGTTCACAGGCGTCCCGCTGGAGTACTCCAACTACGCGCAAATGAGCGAGTTCTACGGGACTGGCCGTCAGTCGCGCCTGGCCCTGAAGGCACAAGGCAAGCTGAGCAGCATGACCTTGACCGGGTACTACGAAATGGACTGGCTCGGCACCGGCATCACCTCGAACAACAACCAGAGCAACAGCTACGTACTTCGCCAGCGCCAGCTTTGGGCTGATGCCAAGCTGGCCAATGGCTGGGACTTTTCCGGCGGCCAGGGATGGTCGCTGGTTGCGGAAACAACGCAAGGATTGACGCGAGGAAGCGAGATCCTGCCGGCCACCATCGATCCCCAGTACGAAGCGGGCTTTGTGTGGACGCGGCAATATAGCTTCCGCGTGTCGAAGGACATCAACAAGAAGGTCTTCGTGGGCGCTTCGGCTGAGAATGCCGAGACTCTGAACCCCGCGGGCGCAAACCTCCCGACCAATCTTCTCATCGGCTCAGCCGGAAACGGCGGCGGCCTCTATAACCCGACGGCGAATTACTCCTTCAACCTCACACCGGACTTCGTCGCGAAGATTGCGGTTGAACCGGGCTGGGGCCACTGGGAACTGTTCGGCGTTGGCCGCTCGTTCCGCGACCGCATCTACCCGACGACCGGAACAGCATACAACGACGAGGTCTGGGGCGGCGGCGTCGGCGGCGGATTCCGCGGCCCGCTGGCCAACAAGAAGGTTACGATTGGCCTCAAGGGACTTTGGGGCGAAGGCGTAGGACGCTACGGCTCGTCGACAATTGCCGACATCACGCTTCGGCCCAATGGAACCATCTCTCCGCTGCATGGCTTCTCGGCCCTCAGCACCCTGGAGATGAATCCGACGAATCGCCTGAACATCTACCTGAATTACGGTGGCGACTATATCGGCCGCGACTGGGCACTGAGCTCAACCGGCACGCAGGTGGGCTACGGCACTTACACCGCCGATATGTCGGGTTGCACGGTGGAAGTGAAGACGGGTGGTTCATTCAGCCCTTCGAACCCAGCCCATTGCACGGCGAACAACAAGGACGTGCAGGAGTTTACTGCCGGCTACTGGTACAACCTCTACAACGGCCCCAAGGGGCGCATGCGCTATGGATTGCAGTACAGCTTGTTCGAGCGCAACCTGTGGTCCGGCAATGGTGGGACCACCAACCCCGGCGGCGGCGCAAGCGGCACCGACAACATGTTCTGGACGTCGTTCCGCTACTACCTGCCGTAATTCTGCAACAAGTACGTAATGCTAAGGGCAGCCCGCAACGGGCTGCCCTTTCTGTCTGAGCAGATTGTGGATCTCTGCGCAACGGCTCTTCGCGTCTATCGGGGTAGCGGCTCACCCGTGGATGCAAAGGTCATGCCAGCGATCGGATGGCCCGATGCAAGCAGGTCGCGCAGGCGCTCAGGGTTGTGGCCACTCTGCGCGACAGCAGAGTCAAGGAGCTGCAGAGCTTCGCCGGGGCTTGTGGATGCAGGAAGACGAAAGATCCAGGGCACATTGATGGACGTCAGAGTCTTGTCGTCGCTCAAAGCCACTACGGGCACGAAGGCCTTGAGAGCAAGCTGCTCGGAGAGGTGAGCGGCATCGCGATCAAGGGCCAGAATGGCCAGTGCATGCTCATCCCAGAGAGCGTGAACGATCTGCGTGGATGCCGTGCCCCAATTCTGATTGCTTGCCACAGGGATGAGCTTCACACCCGCGCTGCCTGCAGCCGCGCTTGCGACGAGCTGAGCCAAAGCGGGCGAAGCAGCGACGTCTGCGGCATTCGGTCCAAAGATGACGATGCGAGCGGGACCTGCCGGTTCATCGGGACGACGCGGACCCACGTAGGTCACACCCCCCTCGCCCACGCGCGCATAGGGAGCAGGTGACGCAGCTGGCGCGGCGACCGATTGCTCTTCCGGCTGTGTCTTCTCCATAGTGGCCGGCCGATAGGTGATCGATCCGTTGTGGACCAAGCCCAGGTACATGGGCGCAACATTCTTCTGGTTCGGATCAAAGACCATGTGTCCCGTCACACCGTCGTACTGCGCGATATCGGCCAGGGCATCGTGAATCCGCACGCGGTTCAGACCCGCTTCGCAGATGGCCTGCAGAAGCATGTTCATCGCATCGTAAGCCAGCGATGCGAACTGCTCCGGCGGCTCATGGAAGCGCGCCTCGTAGCGCTGATTGAAGCTGATCCACTTCGGGTCTTTGCGTGTGGGGTCGTATGGGAAGACGGCTTCAAAGCCCTCTGCGGCCGGTCCTGCTGCCGCAAGCAGCTCCGGGCCCAGCGTGCGATAGGAGCCAAACACACGCTGCTTCATGCGTAGCGTCTGCATCTGCTTCAAGATGTTTGCAGTTGGGATCTCATCGCCCCAGATCACGATCGCATCGGCGCGAGACTCCTGGATAATCCGCAATTCGCGCGTGAAGTCCGTGTCGCCAGGCATGAACTTCTGCTCGATGACAAGAGGATGACCCAGACGGCGTGAGGCATCGCGAAACTTGAGCACGCCGAAGCGGCCATAGCGGCTATTCACGCGCAGCAGTGCCACGCGCTTGAGTCCAAGCTGGGTGAAAATGCGGCGCGCCAACGTGAGACACTGCACGCGATCGTCCTGCAGGTCGGTGAAGTACCACGGGATGTACGTCTCCGGAATCGTCGGGTCGGTTGACGCTGAATTGACGATGGGAATTTCAGCTTTTAACGCGACCCGGAGCGCGATGTGCGTCGACTCAGAACTCAGCGAGCCAAAGATCGCCCAGTCATGGTCGTCGTAGACCATCTTGACCGTCTCGTCGGAAGGAGATCCCCAGACGCTTGGATCCGTGGGACGGTCGGCCCCATACACCGTGTTGGCCTGCCAGTTGTCATAGTCATTGTGCAGAATCAGTTTGAAGGGCTTGCCCCCGTATCCACCGCGCGCATTGGCTTCCTCTACAGCCAGTTGCGCACCGTGCAACATGCGCTGCCCGAAGACAAGCTCCGGGCTGTGCTCGATGGGTCCGAAAAAGCCGATGCGCACCTCCTTGACATCTTTCGGTTCGGGTATGTCGCGCCCGGCTCCCGCATAGATGTTGGGGCGGGTGTAGTTCAGGAAGTACGGCTTTGCAAACTTCTCATACGGACTCAGGTCCGTGGGCTCGCCCGCATAGGGCTCCACAACCCGATCCTTCGGCGGGCCTGGAGGA
>JBAUTX010000216.1:0-4722 GCA_049582405.1 Occallatibacter sp.
GCCCCAAAACCAAATAGCGCAAAGGATCACATCCGATGGGCCTCACCAGCTTCCACATCATGACCAAGCCCATCGGGCCCATCTGCAACCTCGATTGCAAATACTGCTTCTATCTCGAGAAAGAAGCGCTCTACCCGCAGCCCTCATCCCAGCCCGTAACCGAGCCCGCGCATCAACTCGCCCGCTGGGCCATGCAGCCTGAAATCCTCGAGTCCTACATCCGCCAGTACATCGAAGCGCAGGACGCACCCCTCGTTTCCTTCGCCTGGCAGGGCGGCGAGCCTACGCTTCTCGGCGTTGACTTCTTCCGCAACGTCGTCCGCCTCCAGCAGCAGTACGCCAACGGCAAGCAGATCGCCAACGCCTTCCAGACCAACGGCTTCCTCATCAACGACGAGTGGGCCGCCTTCTTCCGCGATCACCACTTCCTCATCGGCATCTCCATCGACGGCCCGCGACCCCTCCACGACGCCTTCCGCGTCGACAAAGGCGGCCAGCCCACCTTCGATCGCGTCCTCCGCGGCATCGAAACCCTCAAGCGCCACAACGTCGAATTCAACACCCTCACCACCGTCCACCGCGCCAACGCCGACGCGCCCCTCGAGGTCTACCGCTTCCTCCGCGACCACGGCAGCGGCTTCCTGCAGTTCATCCCCATCGTCGAGCGCATCGCGCAACCCGCCACGCCCGACGGCCTCCAGCTCATCGCGCCCAGCTTCGCCGGCGAGGCGCAGGTCGCGCCCTGGTCCGTGCAGCCGCTCCAGTTCGGCCGCTTTCTCTCCGCCATCTTTGACGAGTGGGTCCGCCGCGATGTCGGCCGCGTCTTTGTTCAGCTCTTCGATGTCTGCCTTGAAATCTGGTCCGGCATGACCGCCAGCCTCTGCGTCTTCCGTCCCACCTGCGGCGCGGCCCTCGCCATCGAGCACACCGGCGACCTCTACTCCTGCGACCACTTCGTCTATCCCGAGCACCGCCTCGGCAACATCATGCAGTCGCCGCTCGCCTCGCTCGTCGACTCACAGCAGCAACACGACTTCGGCCAGGCCAAGCAGTCCACGCTGCCCCGCTACTGCCGCCAGTGCGACGTGCGCTTCGCCTGCAACGGCGAGTGCCCCAAGCATCGCTTCCTCACCACGCCCGATGGCGAGCCCGGCCTCAACTACCTCTGCGCCGGCTACAAGCACTTCTTCCACCACGTCGATCCCGCCATGCGCTTCATGGCCGCCGAACTCGCCGCCCAGCGCCCGCCCGCCAACGTCATGCAGTGGATCGCCGCACAGGACGCCCACACCGCCATCGCCCACGCCCGCCGCAACGACCCCTGCCCCTGCGGCAGCGGCAAAAAATTCAAACACTGCCACGCCGCCACCGCTTAGGATGCAAACCCAGCACCGAAATGGGTGCCCCAGGTCTCGCTTTTGAGACCTGGGAAAGCACAACCCCCACCATCCGCACCCGCCGCGTGACCAAGCCGCCATCCCTTTCTTGACGCCCCTCGGTACACTGGAATCACCGTGGCCCGCATTCCACCTCCAGCGCCTGCATCCAGCTATCGCGGCCGTCTTGCGCCCTCGCCCACCGGCTATCTCCACGTCGGCCACGCCCGCACCTTCTGGAAAGCCTTCCAGCGCGCCCGCGACGCCCACGGCACTCTCGTCCTCCGCATGGAAGACCTCGACCCCGACCGCAGCCGCGGCGAATACGCCGCCGCCGCCATTGAAGATCTCCTCTGGCTCGGCATCCGCTGGCACGAGGGGCCCGACATCGGCGGTCCCTGCGAGCCCTATCTCCAGAGCCAGCGTCGCGAAACCTACATCGACGCATGGCGCCGTCTGCTCCTCGGCAGCCACCTCTATCCCTGCCGCTGCTCCCGCAAAGATCTCGCCGCCGCTGCCGCCGCGCCGCATGAGAGCACCCCCGGCGACGCCCCCACTGACACCGACGACGAGCCCATCTACCCCGGCGCCTGCCGTCCCGCCAACCCGCTGCCGCCCATCCCCGACGCCCACCCTTACGACTTAAACTGGCGCTTCCGCGTCCCCCACGGCGAGGTCATCACCTTCCACGACATCAACCTCGGCCCGCAGAGCTTCACCGCCGGCGTCGACTTCGGCGACTTCGTCGTCCTGCGCCGCGACGGCGTCCCCAGCTACCAGCTCGCCTGCGTCGTCGATGACAACACCATGGGCATCACAGAAGTCGTCCGCGGCGCCGACCTGCTCAAGTCCACCGCCCGCCAGATCCTGCTCTACCGCGCCCTCGGCTATCCCATCCCCGCCTGGTTCCACTGCCAGCTCGTCGTCGACCACAACGGCCGCCGCCTCGCCAAGCGTCACGACAGCCTCAGCATCCGCGCGTTGCGCCAGCAGGGCGTCACCCCGCTCAATATCTTCTCCGCCGACCTGCCGCTCAGCTGACCCGCGCCGCGCTTGCCTTCTTCTTCTCCGCCTCCAGCAGCTCATCCAGCGCCAGAAAGCCCCCGGCCATTGAAAACGAGTGCTCATATCCCAGCAGCCGCAGCAGCCGCGCCGCATTCAGGCTTCGGTTTCCGCTGTTGCACACGCACACCAGGATCAGGTCCTTCGCATGGTGCATCCCGTTGATCATCGCCAGAAAATGCTGGATGTCCCGCATGTCCGGAACGTCTTCGTCCAGCGCCTCCTGCTCCGCGTCGGAGAGCGTCTGCCCCAGCATCCGCTTGAATTGAAATAAAGGAAGCAGGCTCGCTCCCGGAATCTCTCCCTGCAGCTCCAGCTCAAACTTCTGCCGGATATCGATCAGCACCGCCAGACCCAGTCGCTGCAGCTCCAGCGCTGTTTGCGCGCTCATCTCCAGTTGCTCTTCATCGCTTGTTCGTTGTACTTGGTGTTCCACTGCTTGGCCCATGCAGCGCATTCTACCGGCCAGATGCTCACCCCATCTGTGATGCTCATCCTCGTTGCAGCCCGGTCCGGCAGCCCGGCGCAGCCGCCGCAATGTCGCCCAGCGGTGGTAGCATCACCACACGCAGTCTTCAGAGGAGGCCCCATCCGTGCGCTCACTCTCTGCCAGCCTTGTCTTCCTCGCCGCATCCCTTGCATGTGGCCAGACCGCGCTCCAGCAGGCGCCCCTCACCGCGCCGCCCCCCACGCCCGTGCGCCCGGAATTTGACTACTACTTCAACGCCAAGATCCAGGACAACTACCGCTGGCTCGAGGACGGCTCCTCGCCCGAGGTCACGCAGTGGGTCGCTGCACAGAACACCTACACCGCCGCCTATATGGACCGCCTCCCCGAGCGGAACGTCATCCTCAACGAGCTCAGGCAGCGTATCCAGAAGGAGCACACCAACTACGCCGGCTTCCAGGTCGTGCGAGGCCGCCTCTTCGCGCTCCGCTTTGACCCCGGCCAGCCCGCCCCGCGGCTCGTCGTCTTCTCCTCGCCCGAGAATATTGAGTCGGAGCACGTCATCCTCGACGCCGCCAACTTCCTCCCCGGCAAAACCTTTCAGGTCGACTGGTATCGCATCTCCCCCGACGGTCGTCTCGCCGGCCTTGCACTCTCCACCGGCGGCAGTGAGGACTGCTCCCTTTACGTGGTCGATACCGACACCGGCCGGCAGGTCGGCGAAGTCGTGCCCCGTGTCAGCTTCGCCACCGGCGGCGGCGACATGGCCTGGAACGCCGACTCCTCCGGCTTTTACTACACCCGCTATCCCCAGGGCAGCGAGCGTCCCGCCGAGGACATGAACTTCTACCAGCAGGTCTACTTCCACCGCCTCGGCCGGCAGCCCTCGCAGGACCTCTACATCCTCGGCAAAGACTTCCCCCGCATCGCGGAAACCACATTCGCCCCCTCACCCGATCACACCCACCTCATCATCTCCGTCGCCAACGGAGACGGCGGCCAGTTCGAGCACTTCCTCCTCACACCCGACGGCAAGATTCATCCCGTCACCCAGTTCACCGACAAGATCATCTACGCCGTCTTCGGTCAGGACAACAGCATCTGGCTCCTCAGCCGCCGCAACTCCAACATGGGCGAAATCCTGCACATCCCCGGCAGCGAGGACCGCCTCGACCACGCCCAACTCATCGTCCACGCCAGTGACGCCAGCATCGAGGGCCACGGCACTGATCCCGGCCGCCTCTTCGTCGCTGCCGATCGCCTCTACCTCACCGTCATACGCGGCGGCCCGGAAGAGATTCGCGTCTACTCCCTCAGCGGCCAGCATCTCTCTGACGTCAAAACCCCGCCCGTCGCCTCCATCGGCGAGCTCGTCCCCGACGGCGACCGCGCCTTCCTCTTCGCCGCCACCACTTACACCACCCCGCAGCAGTGGTATCGCGCCACCGGCTCGGGCGACCCGGCATCGCTCCCCTTCCACGTCATCAGTGACACGTCCATGGACGACATCGCCGTCGAGCGCGTCTTCGCCACATCCAAAGACGGCACGCACATCCCCATGACCATCCTCATGCGCAAGGGCACCAGGCTCGACGGCTCCAGCCCCGCCCTCATCACCGGCTATGGCGGCTTCGGCATCAGCACCACGCCCTTCTTCGCCGCCCGCTGGCACCCCTGGTTCGATCACGGCGCCATCCTCGCCATCGCCAACATCCGCGGCGGCGCCGAGTACGGCGAAGACTGGCACCAGGCCGGCATGTTGACCCGCAAGCAGAACGTCTTTGACGACTTCGCCGCCTGCGCCCAGTACCTCGTCACCCACAACTACACCCGCTC
>JBAUTX010000217.1:0-3063 GCA_049582405.1 Occallatibacter sp.
GCGGGTCGAGCGCGCCGAGGAGCACACCCTGCGCGCAGCATGCGATGAAGTCTCGAATGTTGTCAAAGCCAACGAGCGGGGGCATGGTGTTGCTGAAGGCCCGGCGCGCTGCGTGCTGCGCGAGAGCTTCAGAGCGGGTGCGGGCAAATTCGTTCTGGTAGGTGTGGTTCCATGCATCTGTGCAGCGGGTGACGGCGGGGTTGACGGTGGATGCGGGCTGATTGAGTTCAGACATAGCTTTGGCTCCTTCGGCGGCGAGTCGCACCGGACATGGATTGAAGATGTGAGGTGATTTGCCGCCTATCTCTATTGTGGAGATTTGCGCGCGTTCACATGCAAAACTTAGGGATTTTTTTGATGCGTGGAATGAGTGAGTTAGAGGAAAGATGAGCGGAAGGGGGCTTGACGAAAAGCGGCTGTCAGCTTTCAGGCGTCGGCTTTCAGCTTGTTGGTGGCTGGGTGGTGAGCACTCCCAGGTGCCCTGAGGCGAGGCACCCGGGCCCTACGGACGATGACCTGTCCGTGGGGACCCCGGCACCTGGGGCAACCATTTCTTGTGAGGGAGCGCACAGCGCTCTGCCGGCACCCGGGCCACCTGTCCGGGCCTCGTCCTAGACGCATTGACGTCATCGTTCTGCTATCACCGGTCCCCAACTGCGAGGGACCGGTGGCACCCACATCGTCGTTGGGGAAAGGTCATTGGGACCGGGGCCACCCGCCTTCGCGGATGTGATGGGGATCACTGAAGGTGCTCGGACGAGGGCGCAGACTCCGGGCAACAGGAGGTGGGCCATGCTGCTACTCATCGGGCTTGTGCTCGGCTTTGCGGCTGCTTTCTTGCTTCTGCTTCCCCTGGTGCTTCGGCGCCATGAGATTTTCAAGCGCTACTCCGGCAGCCGGCTGGTTGCTTGCCCCGAAAATCAGCAATCGGCGGTGGTGGTGATGGATGCGCGGCGTGCCGCAGAGACGAGCATCGATGGATCTCCGGATGTGCGCTTGAGCGAGTGCACGCGGTGGCCGGAACACGCGAACTGCGGCCGGGAGTGCATGGCCGAGGCGGTGCGTGCAGAGCCTTACAAGGCGGGCGACGTGAAGGCGGGAAGGAAACAGATCTACCACCTGCCCGTGGTTCTGGCGGCGTTTGCGGCCTGGTACGTGGGGGCCATCTGGCATTCGCACTATCTGTTTCGCGCGCGGTGGATAGAAGCGGTCGGGCTGACTCAGGCGCAAGTGAAGCAGATCGTGTGGTGGCTGTCGCCGCACCTGCTGAGCGCGGCTGTGTGTCTGCTGTTTGCCTACGGCGTGGCATGGCTGCTTGCTGTTTCGCATCGGAAGGGCGTGTTGCACGGCGTGGTGATGGCGCTGCTGCTGGGCGGCGCCCTGGTGGCAACGACCTGGTTCGGCCTGGCAAGAATGCCGCATGAGCTGCTGGTGATTGAAGCGGGCTATGCCATTCTGGCCACGTTGACTGTGGGGGCGATTGTCGGCGGGTTGTACGACAAGCTGGTGTTGCGGTCGCAATGACTGCAGGCTGCGATTGCGCTTGCTTCCTGTCACGGGAGGGGATCGTGGGTCCGGGCCTGAAGGCCCTGTCGATTGGCGCGCTTTCCGGGGGTTGAAACCCCCGGGTCCTTCCGGATTCTGCGGCACGGCTGAAGGCGTGCCCTTTCAAGGCTGCTTCTTGTTTAGCTTTCAGGGCCAATCTTTTTCACCTTTCAAGACCTCTCCTTGTTCATAGGTTGTTCAGAGACTCCTTATGGGAGCGAGCGGAGGTAGGCGATGATTTGCCAGCGCTGGGTTGGGGGCAGGCTGGACCAGGAGGGCATGCCATGAGCGAGATCGCCCTGGCGGAGGAACCACTCGAGGTCGCCGTCGGTGGTGTGGTGGATGCGGTCGGTGCGGAGGGAGGGATGCTTGCGGCCATCGCCGAGGGCGGCGGCGCCGTGGCACTGTGCGCAGTGATTTTGATAGAGCTGAGAGCCGGCGGCGATGGCGTCAGGGTTGGCGGCGAGGGGATTGGTGCGGGCGTGGTCGCGGGGCGGGACGCGCTGCCAGCGGTTGACGGAACTGGCGGCGAAGGCGAGGGCGGCGCAGAGGAAGACGGTGGCGGTGAGGGTGGGGCGCATTAGCGTGCACCTCCGTTGCGGGCAAAGAAGCGGGAGCCGAACTGGTCGAATTCGTAGGCGAGGCCGATGCGGTAGATGCGGTTGAGGGCGGTGGAGGTGAGTCCGAAGCCGGGCGAGAAGCTGAGGCGCATGGACGGGGTGGCTTGCCAGCCGAGGAGCGGGGCGAGGTAGTGGGAGGTGCGTGCGAGGGTGAGCGAGGCCGTGTCGCCGAGGCCGCCGTAGAGCTCGGCTCCGGCGATGAGGTTCTGGAGGCAGAGGGAGCAGGGATGGGGTGAGGCGGCGGTGGCGAGCGGGCGGGTGGCGCCGAGCGCGTAGCCGAACTCCCATGGCTCGTGGCCGAGGTTCTTTTCGGCGATGAAGTTTTCGGAGAGGTTCCAGGCGCTGAGGTTGGAGGAGAGGATGAGGCGGGTTTCGGCCTCGTGCTGCATGGTGCGGTGGGCGATGGCGTTGGGGACGGCGAGGTCGGACTGGCCGTCGTGGCCGACGACTTCGAGGAGGGTCTTGTCGGCGTCGGAGATGTTCTCGTACTCCACGTAGAGGACGGGGTTGACGGGGAGTTCGCGGAGGATGGGGCGGATGCGATTTTCGATGCGGAAGCCGGTGAAGAGGGTGGACTCCTGCGGGGTGGTCTGGCCGTCAAGATAAAGCTCGGAGGTCCACCAGGCGCGGAGGCCGTACTCGAACTCGATGGCCAGAGCGCCGAACTGGGTGGATCCGTCGGGGCGTGCGACTGCAGCGTGGGACTCGATTTCGAGATTGCCGGGCTCTTCGAGGTCGTGGGAATAGGTGACGAAGTAGGGTTTTTCCTGGGCAGCTGAGGGGTGGCAGGCAAGGGGGACGAGAGCCAGGGCGAGGCATTGCGCAGCGAGCGCGATTCGTGCATGGAAGTAAAGGGACTGCAAGGGGAAGACCTCCGTAATATACGACTGATTTAGTC
>JBAUTX010000218.1:0-18141 GCA_049582405.1 Occallatibacter sp.
TCCCAGGAGGGATTGCCGTCGACCTGGACGCCGCCGCCCGCCGCCAGCATGAAGCAGCAATGGGTCCCGCCGAGCCAGCCGCACAAAGTCTGGTGCAGATTGCCGGGGCTGCGGCAATGCCCGCAGCGGCCGCGAGCCAGGCCCCTCCCACGGACTCGCAATCGAAAGAGCCGTCATCCGCGCAGCCATGATTTGACCGTCGTCCGCCATTTCCACCGGACGCGAACTCTTGTTGTCTCCTCAAAATAGATTTGACCTGGCGTCTTGCACCGCTCTATCGTTTGCTCAATGCTTGAAGCATCCATGGGGGCTCCCATGAGCGAACGACGTCGAGTGGTGCGGGCGGGCTCGCGCGGCCGCATGAAGGAAGCGGCTACGGCGCGTTGGGTGCGCGTCACTCTGCCGTGTGTCTGGGCGCTCATGCTGGCTGCGTCTCCCGGCTTTGCGCAGGTTCTCACGATTGATACCAGCGGCCGGCCCACCACCTCCGTACAGGCTGCGTCGGTGGACCGTCGTTTCGCGCAGGTCCAGCCGACCCATGTCGAACTTCCGAAGACACCACTGACCCCCAAATCGCGCCTGGCACTCATCCGGTATCTCGAGGTGGAACCGGGCTTTGCCATGCGGCCTTTTCCCGGCGGGCATAAAGGGCTCACGCTGACGGCCAACGGCAAACTCGACCCCGCAGGCGAGGGTTATCTGAACCTGGTGACGCAGTATGGTGTGAGCGCCAGGCCCGGGGACAAGGTCGTCATTACAGACATCAAGGTGGACAAATCCCGGATCGTTCTGGACTTCAACGGTGGGCCCGACCTGAAGCATCGCTTCCTCAGACACATCGAGATTGGCGATGCGGAGTATTCGCAGCCCATCATTCAGGATGATGGGACGGTGCCGACAGGATCGCGCATCACGCTGGTCTTTCCCAATCATGTGCCCGACCTGACGGGTGACCAGGTGGAGGCCCTGCTGGCGCCCCTGATCTCCTTCAAGGTCAAATCTCCCATTGAGGCATTCACAGACACGCTGCCTCCCATGCTCAAGGACGCGATTCTTAACCATCACGTGCTTGTCGGGATGACCACGGACATGGTCCTCTTCGCCAAAGGGCAGCCGGACCGAAAGTCCCGGGAGATCGAAGGCCAGATGCCCTTTGTGGAGTGGATTTACGGCAAGCCCCCACAAGACATCGAGTTTGTTCGCATTAATGGCAATCGGGTCATTCGCGTGGAAATCGCCGCCGTGGGCAGGACGCCCGTCATCTTCACCAGAGATGTGGTCGAAGGCATGATGAGGACCGACGGCACGCCACTGGGTCCGCCGGAAACGACCGGAGTGCGCACCGTCGAACTGGGGGACGTGCATCCCGATACCGACAAGCAAGCGCCAACTGCGCCACCTACACTGGCAGGACCAGGCGAGAAGCTGCCCGCTGACGATGGGAAGGATTCGCGCGTTGGCGTCATGAAGCCCGTGCAGTTCCCCAAGCAGGCGCCAGACGATGCCCCGGTCGCCCACCAGCCGAATGCGCAGTCCCCGCAGGCCCCCGCGTCCGCGCCTGCGGACTCGCAAACGCCCGCCACCGGCGCAGGCAAATCCGGAGCAGCACCTGCGTCTTCCAACCCTCCTGCGGGCTCTGGGCCAGCCAAAAGCGGATCGGATGCAAGCGGAGCGCCGCCGCAGCAATAGGCTTGATGTAAACTGAACAGAGCGAGTCGCGTTTGATTCCGCCTATGCGGAGAGAGCGCATGACCGCACCGTTCAAGCCGCGCGCCGCACCTGGCGCGTGTGAGCAGAGACAACCCCAAGAAGGAGAAGCATCCGACTCATGGCGAAAATTGCCAAAACAGCCGACCGTAAGAAAGTGATGGACACGACGAAGTCGACCGACTGTCCGAAGTGCAGCAAGCCCACGCGCATCGTCAAGCGCGTCAAAGACCGCTAGCGCGGCATCCCCGGCGGTGTCTACATCTCTTGCTCTGCGTGTGACTTCTACGAAAAGCTTTAAGCTCCGGTAGAGACTTGGAAGTACTGAAAAGCCCGGCTACGCGCCGGGCTTTTCCGCGACTGGAGATCGGCTCAGGCCCTGCGCCATCTCCTCGAGAATGGCCCAGGCCGCCGCAGCCGGCTCGGAGGCCTGCGTGATGGGCCGGCCCACCACAAGATAGCTGGCGCCCTGCCGCAGCGCATCCGCCGGGGTCGCCACGCGCTTCTGGTCGCCCATCGCTGCGCCCGCTGGCCGAATGCCCGGAATCACCAGCACACCATCCGGACCGGTGAGCCTGCGCAGGATGCCCACCTCTTCCGGCGAGCAGACAAACCCCTTCAAGCCGGCTTCCATGCCCATCCGCGCCAGATGCTCGACCTGCCGCGCTGGGGCAATCTCGAGACCAATGGCCCTCAACTGCACCGCGTCCATGCTCGTCAGCACCGTCACGGCGAGCAGTTCAGGCGGGTCTGCCAGTCCGGCCACCGCCTCACGCGCAGCCGCCAGCATCGCAGGGCCGCCCAGCGCGTGCAGAGTCATCAGTCGCGCACCCAGCTTTGCTGCCGAGCGAACCGCGCCTGCCACCGTGTTCGGGATGTCGTGGAATTTCAGATCGAGAAAGACTGAGTGTCCGCGGGATGTCAGCTCTTCCACAATGCCGGGTCCGGCAGCGGTAAAGAGTTCCAGTCCAACTTTGAACCATTGGCAGGTGTTCTTCAGCGCATCGACCATCTGCAGGGCGCGCGCCTGGTCTGGAGCATCGAGAGCAACGATCAATCGGTGCCGCGCCTCATCCAGGGAGTGGGTTGCAGCGGGAGACAGGGAACTCCCGGGCGCAATGCGATTGGGCGTGGCCATAGCCCAATGCTAAACCAGTGCGGCCTGGTCCTGTGCGCTCTCTGCCGCTGGCTGTTTGCGGGCAGCAAGGATGGTGGCGCAATCCAGGAGCTTCTCCTGGTCATGAGCAGGCAGGAACCGGCAGAGGTATGCGATGGGATTTTCCGCTTCCGCCATCTGCCGAAGATGGTACTTCCACACATCCGCTTTTACGCTGCGCCGGGTGAAAGGCTTGCGCTTGACCTCTACCACTTCTCCTTTACTGTTGACCCGGCTGTAGGTGATCGACGGAACCCGGAAGCTGATTGCGGTGCCGGTCCGCCAGAAACACTTGGCGAATTCGTGAGAGAACAGCAGGCAATACCAGCGCCCCTCGGACGCAAGAATAGTGATGGCTTGCTCAGTCCCGGGCCATACGGGCTGGATGTGTCCCTGATACCAGCGCCGGAATTCAAATCCGTTAAACTGAGCTTGATTCATTAACATCCCAAGCAACTCGATGCGCGTCATTCCACCAACCTCGTTGAACTAGCCTCAAAGAAAGAAGAGCAGTAGGGAACTGATATTTTTTCAAGGGGTGCGCTGTGGACTGATTGGCACCCTTCAATCGACTGAAACGTCAGATGAGAGAGAATTCCTGTTCGTTCGTTCGAAATCCTGTGGAAATTCTCTGCTCACAGCTGCAAGGGAAGCACGAATGATGTCGTTTCAGTATGCACGGGTCTGCATCACCGGGCAAGAATTCTGATTTCAGGCGGAGGAGTGGTGAGGAAAGGCAAGTTGCAGAAAGCAGGGTTCTTCGGATTCTTCTTCATTCTTTGCATTGCCCACTTGGCCGCTGCGGCTGATGTCCACACCAACCCCCTCAACCGCGACCCGCTGGTCCGCGAGGCCTACGACCACTTTTACAATCTCGACTACGTGGGCGCAGTCGAACGCTTTCAGCACTTCCATGCGCTGCATCCGGGGGACCCGCAGGGCACCGCGCTCCTGCTCAACGCGGAGCTCTTTCAGGAACTCTACCGCCAGGACCTGATGGACACGACGTTTTATGCCACGGATGGCTTCCTCACCGGCCGTCATGCCACCGAAGAAGATCCGAAAATTCGGGACCGCATCATCAGTCTTGCAGACGAAGCGACACACGAGGCGGATTGGCGCCTGAGCCGGAATCCGAACGATGTGGATGCGCTCTTTGCCCGGGGTTGGGCGCGCAGCCTCAAATGCACGTACATTGCGATGGTCGAGCGCAGGTTCTCTGCCGCCTTTCGACTGGCTCTCGGAGCGAAGGATGACTGCGCTCGCGTGCTGCAGCTTGACCCAGCCTACGTCGACGCCAAGCTGATTGTGGGCGTCTATGAGTACGTCGTTGGCGCACTCCCATTCCCCTTCAAGCTGCTCATCGGCTTTGCGGGCATCACTGGCTCCAAGTCGCATGGCCTTGAGTTGTTGCGCGACGACGGCAACCGCGGGGTCATCACCAGCGTCGAGGCGCGGACTGTGATTGCACTGTTCCTGCGCCGGGAAGCGCGCTACGCTGAGGCCATTCAGGTGGTGCGCAGCCTCAAGGGCCAGTACCCTCACGATTACCTTTTCTGCCTGGAAGAAGCCAACCTCCGCAAGGACGCAGGCGAAGGGATGGGCGCGGTCGATGCCTACCGCGTGATTCTTGCGGATAGTGAAAAGCCCGGCTACTTCGTGCAGGCCCGCCTGCAGCTTGCCTACTTTGGCATGGGCGACGCGCTGCGGGGGCAGCGGCACTTTGGCGAGGCCGCGCAGGCCTATGAAAAGGCTGCCTCAACTCCCGATGTGGGGCCAGAACTCAAGCTTCGGTCCTTGCTTGCCGCTGGCCAATGCCGCGACTTGAACGGCGAGCGCGCGAAAGCTGTCGAAGACTATCACGCCACCATCGCGGCGGGACCGCAGACCACGCGCGCAGACCAGGCCCGAAAATACCTTCGCAGCCCCTACCGAGGCAACTGAGCCGCGGCCCGGCTTGCGAAACGGTGCAGGGAACTGGCTCAACCGCGATTCCGTAAGATAATGCAGAGGGCAGGAAGCCCTCGCGGAGAGATTACCCATGGCCTTCTACTGTCATCGCTGCGGAGCCTCGCTCCCCCCCAGTGCGCGCTTCTGCTCCAACTGTGGAACTGTGGTGACGGCGATGCCTGCCACGGCACGCCCGTTGCAGCGCCCCAGGATGGGCCGGATGATCGCCGGAGTCTGCATCGGTCTGGCGCAGGCCTATGGCTGGGATATCAACCTGGTGCGGGTGCTCACCGTCGTGGCGGCGCTCTTCTCGGGCGGTATCGTAGCCGTGGCCTATCTCGCGGCATGGGTGGGCATTCCCGAAGAACCCATGAGCGCGCAAACGGCGTATCCTCCCAGGCTATGAAGTATTCTGCTTCATCGGATTCGGCGGAATTGTCGTTTGTTGAGGTGGGCGCTGGCCTGCCGGTCGTTTTTCTCCATCCCACGCCTCTCGATCATGCTTACTGGCGGCCGCTCATCCACCGCCTCCCCGGCGTACGCGCCATTCTCCCGGACCTGCGTGGCCACGGCGCCTCTGCGCTGGGCGAGGATTTGCCGGCTGGCGCGTTTGCCCGTGTGCCCGATGCGCCGGTCCTCAGCATGGCGCGACTGGCTGCCGACACGCTCGCGCTCCTCGACCACCTCGCCTTGTCCCATGCTGTCTTCGTCGGCTGTTCGATCGGCGGATACGTCATGCTGGAGTTCTGGCGGCAGGCTCCGCAACGCATGAAAGGGCTCGCCTTCCTCTGTTCCAAGCCACAGCCCGACGCCCCCGTGAACCATGACCGTCGAGTCGCCTCCATTCTCCAGACGCGCGCAGGCGGCAGCGCCGAGGTGTTTGACGGCCTGGCGCAGACGCTCATCGGCGCAAGTGCCCGGGCTCGCAGGCCGGAGATTGTGCAGGAACTTCGCGCTCGCATGACCCTCACGCCTGAGGCGCTCGTCGCGGTGCAGGCTGGCCTGGCGGTGCGGCCCAACTCCGTCCCCGCCGTTGCCACCATCCATGCACCTGTCTTTGCTCTCTGCGGAGGCGAAGACCCCGGCGTGACGGCCGCCGAGATGGAGGTCTTTCGCGCTGCCCCCGGCGGCTGTGCGTTCCATCTCCTGCCCGATGCGGGCCACTTCGCCGCCTATGAGCAGCCCGATGCCGTGGCAAACCTGCTCCAGCCATGGCTGCAGAGATTCTGAGGCTGCGGCGAATGGGGCACCGGCTCCCCTGCATGCACCGGGATGCGATAGCCTCAAGGCAGATCACTTTTTCATTGGACTCGTATTTTGAAGACTGCATCCAGTTCCTCTTCGCGTCCCTTTCGCTACCCTGATCCGCAGAGCGCGCTCCATTGCGGCTCGGCTTCGCTGGAGACCCTTGCCCGCAAATTTGGCACTCCGCTCTACGTTTATTCCGCAGACCAGATCACCGAGCGCCTGAGCCTGTTTCAGCAGGCCTTCGCAGGTCGCGATGCGCTGGTCTGCTACGCGGTCAAGGCCAACTCTGCCCTGGCCATTCTGCAGTTGCTTGCAGGCCGCGGCGCAGGGTTTGACATCGTCTCCGGCGGCGAGCTGGAGCGCGTGCTGGCCGCAGCGCCCGATGCCGCCGGCCGTGTCGTCTTTTCAGGAGTCGGCAAGACCCCGGCCGAGATCGATTTGGCGCTCACCGCGGGCATTCTTGCATTCAACGTGGAGAGCGAGGCCGAGCTTGAGCTGCTGGCCGACCGCGCGCGCAGGCTCAAGCGGAGGGCCCGCTTCGCGCTGCGCGTTAATCCCGACGTCTTCGCCGAGACGCACCCGTATATCTCCACCGGATTGCGCGAGCACAAGTTCGGCATCGACATTCGCCGCGCGCTCGGCATCTACAAATCGGTGCAGGGCAGCCGCTGGCTTGAGGCGCACGGCATCAGCGTCCACATCGGCTCGCAGATTCGCTCCGCGGACCCCTTCGGCGCCGCGTTGGAGCGCGTTTACAAGCTCGTGCGCCAGCTCGATCGCGCCGGCATCCCATTGCAGTCCATCGACGCGGGCGGCGGTCTTGGTATCGATTATCACGGCGGCAGCTTTGACGCCGCAGCCAAGGTCCGTGAGTACGCGCATGCGCTCGACCGGGCCCTCGATGGCTTTGAGGGGCGATTGCTGCTGGAACCAGGCCGATTCCTCGTCGCACAGGCCGGCGCTCTGCTCGCCCGCGTGCTTCACGTCAAGCGCAACGGCAGCAAGACGTTTGTGATTACCGACGCGGCGATGAACGACCTCATCCGGCCGGCGCTCTACCAGGCGCACCACGAGATCGTGCCCGTGCGCCCCAGGGCGGGGAAGGCGCGCGCGGTCGATGTCGTAGGCCCTGTCTGCGAATCGGGCGATTTCTTTGCCCGCGACCGTGCTCTGCCTCCGCTGCAGCAGGGCGACCTTGTCGCGTTACTCGACGCTGGAGCGTATGGGATGGCGCAGAGCTCGAATTACAACACCCGCCCGCGTCCCGCGGAAGTGCTGGTCGAGGGAAGCAAGGTGCGCCTCATTCGGCGCCGCGAGACGGTGACCGACTTGCTAGCACCCGAGATTCTCGAACCCGAACGTTAATTCCGGAAATTCCTCCGCGCTCTGCAACTCTGGCAATTCATCGCTCGTCCCTGTAAGGTTATGCGCGGAGGAATATCTCGAATGAAACGTTTTTCCAGGGCTCTTTACGCCCTCCTGTTTGCGGCCACGGCTATGCTGCTCTCCAACTCTCTTCATGCTGACTCTGTGACGGTCAAAACGGTTCAGGGCAAGGTGCACGGCAAGATGATCAACGAGGGCAAGGTGAAGGCCTTTCTGGGCTTGCCCTACGCCGCGCCGCCCGTCGGCGACCTGCGCTGGAAGGCGCCCCAGCCGCCCGCGGCCTGGAAAACGACGCGGGATGCATCGATGTTCGGCCATCATTGCGCGCAGAACCCGGTCTTCGCGGACATGATCTTTCAGGATCCCGGACCGAGTGAGGATTGCCTGTATCTGAACGTCTACGCTCCAGCCGATGCGAAGGCCAAGAGCAATCTGCCGGTCATGTTCTGGATTCATGGCGGCGGCTACTCCGGTGGCGGCAGCAGTGAGCCGCGGCACAATGGAGACTTTCTGCCCCTGCACGGTGTCGTTCTGGTCACCATCAACTACCGCCTCGGCGTCTTTGGCTTCCTCGCCACCAGCGACCTCGCAAACGAGGCAGACGGCCACGCCGGCAACTACGGACTGATGGACATGGTTGCAGCACTCCGCTGGGTGCACAGCAACATCCAGACCTTTGGCGGCAACCCGGGCAATGTAACCATCTTTGGCGAGAGCGCAGGCTCCTTCGCCGTCAGCACGCTCATGGCGTCTCCCATGGCCCAGGGACTGTTCCAGAAGGCCATTGGCGAGAGCGGCGCGGCCTTTCCGAGCGCCCTGAACCTCGGCGGTGAGACCGTCGAAGAAAGCGCCAAGATCACTGACCCCTGGGTGGTGTCGCTCGGAGCCCACTCCCTGGCCGAGCTCCGTGCCATCCCGACCGACAAGATTCTTGAAGCCTGCTTGAAAAAGGGAGCGCCGCGCTTCTCGCCCGTCCTGGATGGCCGCCTCCTTGTCGAACCGGTTCCGGAGACCTATGCGCAGGGCAAGCAGGCTCACGTCCCGCTGCTGGCCGGATGGAACGCCGATGAGGGAAGCTTCATGGCCATGCGCGGCATGACCGTCGATGGGTGGAAAAAGATGGCGGAAGGCGAGTTCAAGGACCGCGCCCCAGAGTTCCTCAAGCTCTATCCCGGTGATACCGATGCCCAGGCCCTTCGGTCCGCCATCGACTTCGGCAGCGACTCGTTCATCGCCTTTGGCACCTGGAAGTGGATTGAGGCTCACCGCAAGACGGGCGATTCACCGGTATACCGCTACCACTTTGAACTGGCCGCGCTGCCCAGCAAGTTCCACCCCGGAACCTTTGCCTTTCACTCCGATGACATCGAATACGTCTTCGGCACGCTCGACACGCGTCCCGGCTGGACCATCCGCCCGGAAGACCGCAAGTTGAGCGACCAGATGATGGGCTACTGGACAAACTTTGCCAAAACCGGCGATCCGAATGGGGAGGGCCTGCCGCAATGGCCGAAATACGGCTCGGACGATTCACTCATCCACCTCAACGCCCCCATCACCTCGGGGCCGGACACACTGCGCCCGCGGTACGAGTTCCTGCTTCAGGGCATTCCGCCCATGCGCATGCAGTGATGGGATGGACAGCTGCAAAACAGAAGGGCCGCATCGAGCGGCCCTTCTTTGCGTTTCAGCGCGCTAATTCAGAATTAGGTGCAGCACGGATCAACGGCTGTGCTGTTCATTCGGTGCCGGCCGTCCTGGCTGCCGCTGCAAACCCATCGGCCTGCTGCGAAGGGATAGAGCTGATTGACGGCGGGTCATTGAAGGACGCGGTCTTTGCGTTGATCGCATCAGAGTAGTCCGGTCCCAGCCCCAACTTCTTCAGCGCCCTGGAGTCCGGCATAAGCTTGGTCTGCCAGCCGTTATCTGCCTGGAACTTCTGCATGGCTGCCTGCGTTGTTGAGTCCCATTGGCCGCTCGCATCTCCGTTCAGATAATGCTCACGAATCAGCGCCTGCTGAATCTGCGTCACCCGTTCGGGTTGAATGGACTGCTGCCCGCGCACCCGGCGCGCAGATCGATGCGCTGACCTGTGGTGCCGCGTCCCCTGGGCGCGGTGGCTCGTGCCGGGAGCCTTGTGGGAGTGCGATGCGAAGGCCGGCAGGCTACAAAGGGCTGCTGACAACACCAACCCCAGACTTGCTCGAGTGAAAAGCACTCTGGTGTACCTCGAAAGTTGCAGATGAAAGCGTACCCTCAAATTTTAACCAACTCCCAGCCGGAGCGCCAATAGAAACCGCTCTTCCGCCAGAAAACAGTAATGTGCCAGAGCGGTCCAATCTATTCGATGTTCCATCCAGAAGACAAGCGGCCCGGAGCGCTAACTTCTTCGCTCCGGGCCGCTTGGGCCACGGGATGTTCTATTGCAGTGTGCCGCCCACGTAGTTAATTCCGGCCTCCGGGTGGCGCGGGTCGATGACTTCAAAGACCACGTCATCGCCCGTCTTTAGTTTCTTGACGACTGCATCATATTGCGCCTTTGTGCCAACCACCTGCTTGTTGATGCGCGTGATGACCAGTCCCGGAGCCAACCCCTGCAGGTCAGCAAAGGACCCAGTCCGCACTGATTGAATCACCATACCCGGCATATGTGTCTTGGCCACCGTGGCCTGGGCTGCCTCGCGCACCACAATGCCGAGCGTTGCCTCTCCGGCATCGCCTTGTTCCTCTGGAGCCGACGGCGGTTGCGGCCCGCCCAATTGGGCAAAGACCTTGTCGCGGTCGCCAATCGTGACAGTCGTGTCCATCTGCTTGCCGTCGCGCGCGTACCCGATGCGCGCGGTGCTCCCTGGCCGGCGGCTGGCGATTTCGTTCACCAGGTCGTCGCCGTCCTTGATGGCGCGTCCGTCAATGGTCGTAATGATGTCGCCTGGCTTCAGGCCCGCCTTGTCCGCCGGGCCGTCCGGCTGCACCTGCTGCACCAGCACGCCGTTCTTGAAGCCGTAGACGCGATTCACCGCGCCGGACAGGCCCTGGCGGAACTGAATCCCGATGGACCCGCGCGTGACCTTATGGCTCGGGCTGATCAGGTCGTTATAGACCGCGACTACCGTATTCGCTGGCATCGCAAAGCCGATGCCCTCGTATCCGGCCGACTGCGTGAAGATCGCAGTGTTCACGCCGATCACTTCGCCGTTCATGTTCAGCAGGGGCCCGCCGGAGTTGCCGGGGTTAATGGCCGCGTCTGTCTGAATGAAGTGCTGAAACTGCCCGCTGGCGCCCGGCTCAATCGTGCGATTCTTGGCGGAGATGATGCCCGCGGTGACAGTTTGCGAGAGCGCAAACGGACTGCCGATGGCCTCCACCCAGTCACCCACCTGCGCGGTGTCTGAGTTGCCCATCTTCACGGTCGGCAGCGGCGAGCTCGTGTCAATCTTGATGACGGCAAGATCGGTGGCCTTGTCGGTGCCGATGATGCGCGCCGGCCTGCCCAGATCCTGCGTATCAGGATCGGTTGAGAGCTTCACATAGATCTTGTCGGCCTTCTCCACCACGTGGTTATTCGTGATGATGTAGCCCTTGGGATCGACGATGAACCCTGAGCCCAGCGACTCCTGGACGCCTCCGCCCTGGTCGCCCTGGTCAGGCATCTGTCCACCGAAAAAGCGGTTGAAGAAGTCCTGGAAGTTGTCCTGGCCCTGTTGCTGACCCTGTTGCTGGTCCTGGTCGCCGCTGCCATCGTCAGGATTCTGCGGCTGCTGGAAAACATGCCCGTGGAAGTTCCGGCGGCTGCGACTGTCGGACTGCTTGGGGAACGTCTGCGTATTGATGTTCACCACGGCCGGCCCGACCTGCTTGGCGATTTTCACAAACTCATTCGGCGGTACGGTCGAGTTCGCCACTTTCAGCGGGGTCGCATCCGCGCTGTCGTTCTGCTTCTCCTGCCCACGCACACCGTGCGCAGCATAGGAACCGACAAGAATCGCGGCAGAAACAGTGACAAGCAAAACAAAGGCCGACGCCAGACGGCGAGTGCGCAGCCGTTCGAGTAGGGATTTCATTGGGTGATTAACCTCATAAATTGTCCAGCGCTGGCGCTGGCATCTGAATGCGACATCAACAGTATAGACATTTTGCGTGCGGCCCTGCCGCCCGGGGGTGCTTGAGTCGATGCCAATCCACCCCCTATAGACGTTGCGGCCGCCAAAGCGTTGCAGAATCCCCGTGCTACCATCCGACATGCGCTTTTCTGTTCTCGTCCGCGATTTCTGTGCCCTTGGTGTGCTCGCGCTGGCCGGCGCCGCTCCATTTGTAGCCGCACAGGCCGCTCCTTCGGCGTCCTCCACCCAGGACTCCAGCCTCATGGACCGGATCACAGCCGGGTTCAACCGCATGACGGGCGCCTCGGCAGCCGGCAGTTCCGCATGGACACCTGAGCAATTGAGAGAGATGGCCCGGCTTCGCGATGCGGCCATGCAGGATCCCTACGCGCTCGACCAGCTCCGACACCTCACCAACAACATTGGCCCGCGACTGAGCGGATCGCCACAGGCCCAGCAGGCGGTGGACTACGTTGCCGACCAGATGCGTGCGCTGGGCGCAGAGGTCACGCTGGAAAAGGCCACCGTGCCCCACTGGGTCCGGGGTGCAGAGACCGGGGAACTCGTCGCATGGCCCGGCCAGACCCCGAGCACAAGGCAGAAGATCGTCCTGACCGCCCTGGGCGGTAGCGTGGCCACGCCGCCCGAGGGCATCACGGCCCCGGTCGTTGTCGTCGACAACTGGCAGCAGCTGCGCGCATTGCCCGCCGGCGCGGTAAGAGGCAAAATCCTCCTGCTCAACCATAAGTTTGACAAAGAGTTAGCGGCCAACGGCCACGGCGACGAGGCGTATGGCTACGGCGTGGTCTATCGGGGCGCAGGTCCGTTTGCCGCGGCCAGCGTTGGGGCCGTTGCTGTGCTTGTCCGCTCCGTAGGCGGGGCCGACTACCGGCTGCCCCACACCGGCATGACCGTGTATTCCGACAGGATGCCCAAGGTTCCCGCCGCTGCGGTCACCGCCGAGGACGCCGATCTCCTCAACGATCTCTCCAGTGAGGGGCCCGTGACGATGCACCTTACCCTTACGCCGCAGAAGTTCCCCGACACCACCAGCTACAACGTCATTGCCGACTGGAAGGGAAGCGAGCACCCAGAGCAGATCGTTATCGTCTCAGGCCATCTGGATTCGTGGGATCTGGGCACCGGCGCCATTGACGACGGAGCCGGGGTCGCTGTCTCCATGCAGGCAATTCATCTGCTCAAGACTCTCAATCTCCATCCCCGCCGCACCGTTCGCTTTGTCGCCTGGATGAGCGAGGAAGAGGGCTCAGAAGGTGCGTCTGCCTATGTGGCGGAGCATAAGGCCGACATCCCCAACCACGTGGGCGCCATCGAGAGCGACTTGGGTGCTGACCATCCTACGGGCATTTACTACGCCGGGAAAAGTGCACTGGGCGCCTGGCTGCAGCCCCTCTCGCCGGTTCTGGAACCGATTGGCGCCGAGATGCTGACCGCTGCGCCGGAGACAGGCGAAGACATCGCCGGCCTCACCCTCGATGACGTGCCAAGTTTCGCGCCGATCCAGGACAGCCGCTTCTACTTCAACTATCACCACACCGCGGCGGACACGTTCGACAAAATCAACCCCAGACACCTCAGCGAGAATGCAGCCATCATGGCCGTGCTCTCCTACGCGCTGGCAGACTCCGCCGAGCCCGCTCCGAGATAGCAGCGGGCTTTACGCTTCATGCGCCGTCGGCACATGAGGCTGCGGAACCACTTCCGTCAGCGCGATTCCTGCAAGGATCAGAAGAGCGCCGGAGGCCGGCCGAAGCCCAAGGCGCTCACCCGTGAAGAAAAACGACGTGATCCACGCAAAGACCGGTTCGAGCGTAAGCAGCAGGGCAATGTGTGTCGAGGGCAGCACCGCCTGAGCCCAGCTCTGAATGGAAAAAGCCGCTGCGGTCGCCAGCGCCGCGGCGATCACCAGCGCGCCGATAAGCCGCGATGTCCAGTGTATCTGCGGGTGCTCGATGAGCGGCAGGCTCACCGCCATATACACCGCGCAGAACCCGATCTGCAGCAGCGCCAGCGGCTGAAACGCGACACGCGGGGAGAGATGGCTCAGCGCAAGACAATGAAACGCAAAGCCCACCGCACAACCCAGCGTCAGCACGTCGCCGAAGTTGATGGACGATAAGTCCGGCAGAAAAATGCGCAGTCCCTCCCCAAGCGAATGAGCCGCGTGCGTCTGACGTGCCGCGGGTGCGGTCAGCAACACAATGCCCACGAAGGCCAGCGCCGCGCCCGTATAGGCATTCCACCGCGGCGGATGGGCGCCCGGCGGCCGCAGGGCGGGGACAGATGAGAACAAAGGCACCAGCACGACGACGAGTCCCGTAATGAAAGCGGATTTGGAGGGCGTGGTCCGCGCCAGGCCCGTGGTCTGGAACTGGTAGCCCATCGCGAGAAAGAAGCCCGCAATCGCGCCGGCGCCGATGTGCCGCAGCCGGATTCCGCGCCACGCGCGATGATAGGCTACGGCGAGCAGGGCGAAAGCCAGGGTCATCCGAGCAAGGTTGAAAGCTGCAGGGGTGGAGTCGGCCAGTGCGCCCTTCACCAGCACGAAGGTCGAACCCCACACCGCAACCACAAAGATCATCAGCAGATACGCGCGTGCTCTCATCTCTCTGGATTATGGCAGGGGAAGCGCCGGCGCTGTTTCCAACGGGAACAAACCACAGAAGCAAAAAAGGAATGTTCAGGGACAGGCAGCGCAGAAAGCCTTTTCGTGCGTCCAAGTTACAATACTCCTGCGAGGTTTGCCCTCTTGCACACATTCACAGAGCGCGACTTGCTGCTCGGCATCTCCTTGTTGTGCGCGGTGATTGTCTTCGGCAACGGCATGCACTTTCTTGTCTTCCGCCTGGTGCGCCGCCATCAGACGGAGTCACAGCGTCGCATTCTTGGCGTCAGCAAATACATGGCTCTGCCTGCGCGGGCTGTGCTGCTCACCATCGGTGTGCTCATCGTACTGCCGCTTGTGCCCAAGGTGCCGATGCAGCTTCGCGCGCAGATCGAGCAGGTTGCGGGCATTTTTCTTGTGCTCTTTCTGGGGTGGCTTGGGATCGGTGCAGTGTATGTGTTTCAGGCGCTCACGCTCAGCCGCTTCGACCTCAACGTGCGCGACAATCTCCGCGCCCGGCGCGTGCACACGCAGATGCAGTTCTTCCGGCGCATCCTCATCGGTATCGTCATCATTCTCGACGCCGGCGCGCTCCTCTGGAGCGTGCACGACCCCACGCTCTGGAAATACGGAACAGGGCTGCTTGCCTCGGCTGGACTCGCGTCCCTGCTGCTCGCCGCCGCTGCCAAGTCCACCGTCTCCAACCTCATTGCCGGTTTGCAAATCGCCCTCAGCGAACCCATTCGCATGGACGATGTCGTCATCATTCAGGGCGAGTGGGGACGCATCGAAGAAATCACCAACACCTACGTCGTCGTCAAAATCTGGGACGAACGCCGCCTCGTTGTGCCGCTCAGCTACTTCATCGAGCAGCCCTTCCAGAACTGGACGCGAAAGCGGAGCGACATCCTTGGCACAGCCTTTCTTTACGTCGACTACACGGTGCCCATCGAGCCGCTGCGCGCAGAACTCGAGCGCATCGCGAGAGGCTCGTCCTTGTGGGACGGCCGCGTCTGCGGATTGCAGGTGACGAACCTCTCGGAACGCACCATGGAACTGCGCTGCCTGGTGAGCTCTCCTGGCTCGTCAGAGAGCTTCGATCTGCGCTGCCTGGTTCGCGAAAAAATGATTGAGTTTCTGCGCGAGCATTATCCATCCGCGCTGCCCACATCGCGGTTTGAAATCCGCTCCGCTTCCGGCACGTCATCCGAGGATGCCCAGGCGTTGTTTGCACGTCCCGGCAACTCCTAGTTGAGCTGCTTTGCGACGTATGCAGGCTTTCCGGCCACATCCGTCTCCAGCACCTGCGTCGCCAGCAGCGCCGGCGCGCTCACGCGGAACAGATCGCGGTCGATGAGGACGAAATCCGCATCGTATCCGGGGATGAGCATTCCCTTGTGCGTCTCGGCAAACTCTGCATAGGCGGAGCCCTGCGTATAGGCTGCAAGCGCCTGCCCGCGCGTGAGCGCATTCGCAGGGTAGTAGGTCTTTGACCCCTCCACGTTCATTCTCGTCACCGCGGCATACAAGCCGCGAAACGGCGTGACGGGCTCCACGGGATAATCCGTGCCGAAAGCGAGCGGCACTCCGGCCTTCAGGAAGGCGCGCCACGCATACGAATATGCAGCGCGTTGCGGCCCCAGCCGCGCCTCGGCCCAGTTCATGTCCGTCAGCAGATGATTGGGCTGCATGGATGCGATGACGCCCATCTCCTTGAAGCGCGGAATGTCCGCCGGGTCGACCACCTGCGCGTGTTCCACACGATTGCGCGCCGTGCGCGGCATGCCCGGCTGCGCGAAAGCATCCAGCGCCATTGCCGTCGCTTTGTCGCCAATCGCGTGAAAGCCAATCTGAAAGCCTGCCTTCGCGCGCTCCAGCGCCATCGCATTGAGTTGCTCCTGCGTGTACTGCGGCAGGCCCATATTCTTCAGATCGTCCGCATATGGCGCTTTCAGAGCAGCCGTGCGTGAGCCGAGCGAGCCGTCCATAAAGCCCTTCAGCATGCCTGTGTGCAGCATGGGGTCGTTCGCATCATGGTGCGCGCGCATCTCCAGCAAATCCGCAAGCGGAGCCTTGAAAGGCAGCCACTCACTGATGCGCAGATGCAGTTGCCCCGCTTTCTCCAGTTGTTCGTAAAGGAGAAAGTCGTCCCAGTCGCTGAAGTCCTGCACGCTGGTCACGCCGTGCGCAAGCGCATCGTGGATGGCCAGCAGATCACCTTTGCGGCGCTCCTCCTGCGTCGGCGGCGGAATCACCTTGTAGATCAGCTCCTGCGCCGATTCGCGCAGAATGCCCGTGGGCTCTCCCTGCGCGTCCAGATCAATGGCGCCGCCCTGTGGGGGAACGGTCTTGCCTGTGATGCCGGCCGCAGCCAGCGCCGCGGAATTGGCGATGGAGATGTGTCCGTCGATGCGGTCGAGAAACGCAGGATGATCGCCCGTCACCTCATCCAGTTCCTGGCGCGTTGGCAGCACTTTCTCCGCCCACAGCGTGTGGTCCCAGTTGCCGCCCGTGACCCAGTGACCGGTAGGCTCGGCCGCTGCGTACGCCTTGATCTTCGCCAGCATCTCATCCAGTGAACCGACGCCAGTCAGGTCGAGGTTCAGTTTCGTCTGTCCCGCACTGCCCAGGTGCGTGTGCGCGTCATTGAAACCCGGAAAGACAAAGATGCCCGTGTGAGCAGTGTCCAGGTCATGCGTGACCGTATTCGGGCCAGCCATGCGCAGAATCTCACGGCTTGAGCCAATGGCCAGCACCTTGCCTCCGCCAATCGCCATGGCCTGCACGGCGCGCGGATGATCCTCCGCGAATCCCTCGCCGGTGTAGATCGCGCCGTCATACAGAATCACATCCGGCACGGGCGGCGGCGTGCGGCCTGCGTGCTGGTCCGCGGTGTGTGCGGTCTCTGCGGCGAAGGCCGAAGCTGCGAACAGAGCAGCAGGGAGCAGAAAGGAGGTGCGCATGCGCGGAGTGTAGCAGATGCAGAAGCGGCTTACTGATCAGCGGCCCATTCTGTCATCAGCAGCGTGAGCAGCAACACACGCCGGAGGCCATGCTCCCGGTCCTTGTCGATGAACCATTCGGCCTGCGTGTGCGCGCCACCGCCCTCGCCACCGGCGCCCATGGAGAGCGCAGGAACTCCCAGCGCAATCGGAATGTTCGCGTCAGTAGAGCCAAGGCGCAGATCTGTGCGCACGCCCAGATGCCGGTCCACCGCACGCAGCGCCTCCAGCAAAGGAGAGTCCGCAGGCAATGCTCCCGTCGGTCGATCGCCAATCTTGCGCACCTGGAACATGAGCGGCCCTTTGCTGCGCGCCAGCTGTGCCGCTGCGTTTGCCTCTAGGACTGCATCTTCCACGGCGCGATGCAGCGCCACCTCCAGCCGCACCAGTTCCTCATTGCTCGTCGATCGAAAATCAATAGAAGCCGAGGCGCTCTCCGGAATTGAGTTCACGCTCGTCCCGCCACGAATGGTGCCGATGTTGAACGTGGTCTTCGGATTCTCCGGCAAAGGAGTCTGCGCCAACACAACCAGCGCGGCGGCGAGCGCGACAATCGGGTTCGGCGTGCCCGCATCGGTAAAGCTGTGTCCGCCCGGGCCCGTGACTGTGACTTGAAATCTGCGGCTGCCCAGCGCCTGCGTCACCGCGGAGTCTGCTCCTGCGCCATCCAGCACAATGTGCGCGGCCACACGGCTCGCCAAGGCGCGTTGCTCATAGAAGTGCCGCACGCCGCGCAGGTCGCCTTCGCCCTCCTCGCCTACGTTGGCCAGCACGAGCAGCGGCGCCGCCAGCTCGATCTTCGCGTGCAGCAGCACCTGCGCCATCGCCAGCAGGCCCACAATGCCCGCGCCGTTATCGCAGGCTCCGGGCGCGCTCAGGCGCGCGTATCCATCCACAGTCTCGAGCGTGGGATGCAGAGGCGTCTCCGCGGGGAAGACTGTGTCAAGATGGGCGGAGAGCACGACA
>JBAUTX010000219.1:0-11801 GCA_049582405.1 Occallatibacter sp.
GGGCTTCACGGTGAGTGCCTGGCCGGTGTAGGAGACGGTGGTGTTGGCAGAGGCCGTTTCCCCGATGCCGGTGCCGTGGTCTTTGCCGACGAGGACGACACGGTCGGTGTGCTGCGACAACATGCCAGGGAAGCTGCCCTGGCGCGCGCCGATGGTGAGCGTGTGTGCGGCGTCGTTCCAGTGGAGAGCGATGGTGGCGTGCTCGCCCCTGGTGTAGTCGTAGTTGTCGTTCTCGTCTTCGTAGAGAGTGAAGTCGCCGTCGGCGCCGGGGTAGATGCGGAGCTCGATGGGGTCGGCGGGCTTCTCGGTGGACCACTCCATCGCGGGGCCCATGGGCACGATGGAGCCGGCGCGGATGTAGAGCGGGAGCTTCGCGAGCGGCGCGTCGGCGGTGATGTGTTGGCCGCCTGCGATTTTGTCGCCAGTCCAGAAGTCGTACCAGGTGGCGGCGGGCAGGTAGACGCTGCGGCTGGTGGCGCCCTGCGTGTAGACGGGGCTGACGAGAATGGCGGGGCCGAAGAGATATTCGTCGCCGGTGTTCTGCGCGACGACGTCGGTGCGCCAGTCCATGACGAGCGGGCGCATGAGCGTGGAGTGGTTGGTGGTGACCTGCCAGGCCTCGGAGTAGATGTAGGGCAGGAGGCGGTAGCGGAGGGTGTCGTAGTCGACGAGGATCTTCTGGTTGTCCGGGCCGTAGGACCAGAGCTCATTCTCGTCAGGGTTGCGCGTGCCGTGGACGCGGAAGATGGGCGAGAACGTGCCGAACTGGAACCAGCGGACGAAGAGCTCGCGGAACTGGGGATCGTTCAGGTTGCCGCCGGAGATGAAGCCGCCGATGTCGGTGGTCCAGTAGGGCATGCCGCTGATGGCGTAGTTGAGGCCCGCGGAGATCTGGCGGTGGAAGGTGACCCAGTCAGAGAGCACGTCGCCGGACCAGGCGGTGACGCCGTAGCGCTGCGAGCCCGCGTAGGCTGAGCGCGAGAGGATGAAGACGCGCTTCTGCTGCGAGGCGGCCTGCTGGCCGTCGGAGACTCCGCCGGCGTGGAAGAGCGGGTAGGTATTGGCGTAGCGCGCGCCGGAGCCGATGGCGAGCTTGTGATCGACAAGGATGTTGTCTTCGCGGCCCTCGGTCTCGGGCTCGTCGGTGTCGAGCCACCAGGCGTCAACGCCTTTCTGGAAGAGCGCGGCGTTGATGTTGGCCCAGTACTGGCGGCGGGCCTCGGGGTTGGTGGCGTCATAGAGCGCCTGACCTACAGGGTGGAAGCCGCCGGTGAGCGTCTTGGCGACGAACCAGCCGTTGCGGTCGAACTGGTCGTAGACGTCGGTGCCGGGGCGAAAGAACGGCCAGACGGAGACCATGAGGTGGAAGTGCTCCTTGTGGAGCGTGTCGATGAGGGCCTGGGGGTCGGGGTAGTTGGGGTTCCACTTCATCTCGCCCATGGTGACCCACCAGAACCAGTCCTGCACGATGTTGTCGACGGGGATGTGGAGCTGGCGATATTTGGCGGCGACGGTTTCGAGTTCCTGCTGCGACTGGTATTTGTTTTTGCACTGCCAGAAGCCGTAGGCCCAGCGCCCGAAGAGCGGCGCCTGGCCGGTGAGGTCGCGATAGTGGCCGATGATCTGGTCGGCGCCGGGGCCGTAGAGGAAGTAGTAGTCGATGCGGTCGGCGACCTGGGCGCTGAGATAGAGCGAATGGATGAAGCGGTTGTTGGCGCGGCTGGGCGAGGGGTTGTTCCAGAAGATGCCGTAGCCGTTGGAGGAGACGAGCAGCGGGACGGCGATGTTGGTGTTTTCCTGCGAGAGATCGACGGTCTCGCCGCGGTAGTTCCAGACGCCGGCCTGGTGCTGGCCGAGGCCGTAGAGGCCCTCGTGCGAGCCGTAGATGGCGAAGAAGACTTCGGCATGGAAGGTGTTTTCGCCGTTGACTTCGACGGGGCGCAGGGAGCGGTAACTGTCGGTGGTGAGATTGTCGCCGGAGGCGCTGAAGTAGTGGATGACGCCGGATGCACGCTCGATGACGACCTTGAGCAGCGAGGTGGTGAGGGTGATGGATTTGTCGTCGGACGCGACGTTGAAGTCCGCGGCGGGCCAGGACTTTTTGAGGACGACGTGATCGGCGGGGCGCATGGCGGCGCTCATGCCGGCCGGCGAGTAGGTCACGTGCAGCACATCGGGCGCCTCCACCTGCAGGCGCAGCAGGCCGTCCTTCTGGCTGACTTCAAGGCTGTCGGGCTGTTTTTGAAAGTTGACGACAGGATTGGGCGGGTTCCACTGGGCGCGGGCGCAGGGCGCGGCGGCGAGGAGCGAGGCCACAGCGAGAGAACCAAGGGTGAGACGGAGCACTTTCATGGACAGCGTACCCTTTCACGGCAGAGTGATGAGCATGATTGCAAACCCCAACAGTCTAACGCCGCGGGGCAACGGCTGCATCGAATCGGGCGCGGGCTCATCTATGCATGTAGAGCGTTTTACTATCTCTCAAGGCAGGGTTGAGCAATCGCATGAGTCATCCGCTTTTTTCTTCTTTTCAACTTCGTTCTGTTTCCTTTGCCAATCGGATCGGCGTTTCGCCGATGTGCCAGTACTCCGCCGAAGACGGCTTTACGAATGACTGGCATCTTGTCCACCTGGGCAGTCGCGCACAGGGCGGCGCCGGGCTGGTGATTGTGGAGGCGTCCGCGGTAACGCCGGAGGGGCGCATTTCGTCGGCCGATGTGGGCATCTGGAAGGATGCGCACATCGACGGGCTGGCAAGGATTGTGCGCTTTGTGCATGGGCAAGGCGCGCGTGTGGGCATTCAGCTTGCTCATGCTGGGCGGAAGGGCGGAATGGCTCCGCCGTTTGAGGGCGAGCGGCTGCTGCGGCCCGAGGAAGGCGGCTGGACGCCGGTGGCGCCCAGCGCGGTGGCCTTTGGCGAGGGCTATGCCGTGCCGCACGCTCTGGACGCGGCGGGGATGGCGGGGATTGTGAAGGCCTTTGCGGATGGAGCGCGGCGCGCGCTGGCGGCGGGCTTTGATTTTGTGGAGATTCATGGGGCGCACGGCTACCTGCTGCATGAATTTCTTTCGCCGCTCGCGAACCATCGCACGGACGCGTACGGTGGCAGCCTGGAGAACCGGATGCGCCTGCCGCTGGAGGTGGTGGAAGCCGTGCGGGCGGCATGGCCCGAGCATCTGCCGCTGTTTATGCGCTTCTCCGCGACGGACTGGGCGGAGGGTGGATGGGATGCGGATGAGTCTGTCGAGCTGGCGCGCGAGTTGCGCAAGCGCGGCGTGGATCTGGTGGATGTCTCCACGGGCGGGCTGGTTCCTTATGCGAAGATTCCCGTCGGGCCAGGCTTCCAGGTGCCGTTTGCAGCGCGGATTCGCAAAGAAGCGGGGATCGCGACCGCCGCGGTGGGCATGATTACGGAGCCGGCGCAGGCGAATGCAATTGTGGCCAGTGGCGAAGCGGACGTTGTGCTGCTGGCGCGCGAATTTCTGCGGGATCCCTACTGGCCGGTTCATGCGGCAGCGGCGCTGGGAGAGACGGCGGCGTGGCCCAGGCAGTATCTGCGCGCGGCGCCGCATGGCTCTGCGGCGCGGCAGGCAGTGAGCCCAGTGACGGCCTGAATGGCACCCTGCGAGGGTGCCGGGCCGTATGCGGAGACGCTGCTGCCCGGCATTTTTGCCTCACGGCTGTTGCAAAGTCTGGCCTATACTGCGTCTAAGGATGAAGGGACCCGCGCCGGATGCGGGTCTATGATGCTTTTGCTATGACCCAGCAGCTCTCACAGAAGCGCGCCGAGGAAGCACCTGTCATCCCCGATCGGCTGTATTTCAAGATCGGGGATGTGGCGCGCATCTGTGGCGTAGAGACCTACGTGCTGCGCTTCTGGGAGACGCAGTTCCCGCAACTGAAGCCAAACAAAAGCGGAACCGGCCAGCGGCTTTACCGGAGGCGCGAAGTGGAGCTGGCGCTGGAGATCAAGCGGCTGGTGCATGGCGAGGGCTACACGCTGGCAGGCGCGCGGCAGGCTCTAGGCCAGATGCGCCGCGCGGGCGCGCAAAGCAGGATGCCGCTGAACGAAGCAAAGACAAGCAAAGACCGTGACTCAGTGGCGGCCGCCGTGGGCCATGCGCGCGCGGAGCTGCGCGAGATTGCCGGTATGCTGGCCGCTCCTGAACCGCAACTGCCCCGCCGCCGGCCCCGCGCCACGGCGCTGCGCGACATGTCCGGCTCGCTTTTCCCTTCATAAGTTCTCTCGGGTTGATTCCTCTGGGCATCCTGGCGGGCATCCCGCCGGACTGGGCGCGCATCTTACCCTGACGTCTCTATGCGACCTGTTATGCCATGGGCCTTCTCGTGTACAGCCCATGGTTGGAACATTTCGTACGCCCCGCACGCCGGTGCATTTGCCGGCCCGGGGCGATTCTTTTATCCGCAATCCGGCGGGCGTGGAGGCCCGCACACATGGGGCTCGCAATGAAGAACCCGATGGCTTTGTCAGGACGACTTTCCATGAGCGCAATTGCGCTTGCGGCGCTGCTGCTGGGTAGCGCGTACCGCGTGGCCGCCGCGCAGGAGCAGGGCCCGCTGCCGGAGGCTCCGACGCCGAGTTACGGACAGCCGCCGATGGATGGCCCACCACCGCAGGCTCCGCTGCCACCAGACCAGCTGCAGCAACTGGTCGCGCCGATTGCACTGTATCCGGACGCGCTGGTGGCGCAGATTCTGGCGGCGTCGATGTATCCGACGCAGATTGTGGAAGCGGAGCGCTTCATGCAGCAGAATCCGGGGCTGCAGGGAGAAGCACTGGGCTCGGCGGTGGACCAGCAGGACTGGGACCCGAGCGTGAAGGCGCTGACGCAGTTCCCTTCTGTGATGGCGGATATGAGCAACAACCTTTCCTGGACCTCGGAGCTGGGCGATGTGGAGTATAACCAGCAGGCCGATGTGATGAACGCCATCCAGTACATGCGGCAACAGGCGCAGCAGGCGGGTAACCTGCAGAGCGGGCCACAGCAGACGGTGGACGACAACAGCGGACAGATTGAGATTGAGCCGGCCGATCCCCAGGTGGTGTATGTGCCCATGTACGACCCGCAGATGATTTACGGATACCCGGTGGGCATGTGGCCTGGGTTTATGCCGTGGTGGACGGTGGGAACGCCGTATCTCTCGTTCGGCGTTGGCTTTGGCATGGGGCCCTTCATGGGCTACGGCTGGGGCTGGCCCCACTGGGGTTGCGGCTGGGGGCCACGCGGCGGCGGGCTGATGTTTGACCACGGGCGCTACTTCGGGCACAGCCATGCGTTCTATGACCATCGCGCCTTTGCCCGCGGCAATTACGGCGGCATCGGCGGCGCACATGGCGGACAACGCGGCTTTGTGAGTGGCGGGCGCGTGGCGCCCTTTAATGCGGGCAATCGCGGGCAGGGCATGGACGCGCGCGGCCGTTCCCTTGGCGTGAACCGGCCGAGCCCGTTCAGCGGGGGCCACGTGCAGAGCTTCAATGGCGGCGATCGCGGGCTGCGCGGCTTTGGCGGCAGCGCGCCCAGCCTGCACAGCAACGGCTTCGGCGGATTTGGCGGATTTAACCGCGGCGGCACCGTCGGCACGTTCTCGAATCGCGGCTTCTCCAGCATGCACGGAGGATTCGGGGGCGGCATGCACGGGAGCATTGGCGGCGGGATGCGAGGCGGATTCGGCGGCGGGGGCATGCGAGGCGGATTCGGCGGAGGGGGCATGCGCGGCGGCGGTGGCGGCCGGCGCTGAGCGGACGAATGAGACCAGAGAGGGAGAGATAAATGACCGTTTTGAAGCGTCATAGGCGGCGGCGCGAAGGATTTGGGTTGGGATTTGCCGTTGCCCTGCTGATGCTGACTGCCGGGGCCGGGCTCGCCGCGCAAACGCCTGCACCGAGCACAGCAAAGAAGAGCGCGCCTGCAACGGCGACGACGGCCAACAAAGCCGCGACCACAGAGATCGATGCCGCCCCCATGCCGATGAACAAACCCGAGAAGGGACAGGAGCTGTTTGCGTCTCCGCGGCGCGCGGCGAAGGCGCTGGAAGACGCGCTGAAGGAAGATCGCAAGACGGAGCTGCTGAAGATTCTTGGCCCCGGCTCAAAGGACGTCCTCTGGTCGGGAGATGCAGCGGAAGATCGCTCGAGCATGGAGCGGTTTGTAAAGAAGTATGACGAGATGCATCGGCTGCAGACCGAGCCGGATGGCTATACCCGGCTGTATGTAGGCGCGGAGAACTGGCCTTACCCGATTCCTCTGGCGCGCGCGGGGCTGACGTGGTTCTTTGACACGACGGCTGGGCGGGAAGAAATTCTGGCGCGGCGCGTGGGCAGAAATGAGCTGACAATCATCGACGTGTGCGGCGAGATGGTGGAAGCGCAGAAGGAGTACTTCAGCAAAGTGCACGAAGGCGAGCCGAAGGGCGCCTATGCACAGAGGATCCTGAGCCGCGCGGGCAAGGAAGATGGGCTCTACTGGCCGGCGAGCGGAGACGCGGAAAGCCCCCTGGGACCGTTCATCGCCAAGGCAGAAGCGGAAGGCTACACGGCGGATGCGACCCAGAAACCGGAGCCCTTTCATGGATACTTCTTTCGCGTGCTGCACAGCCAGGGAGCAAATGCTCCAGGAGGAGCGAAGGACTATGTGCGGGGTGGCCGCATGACGGGAGGCTTTGGCATTCTGGCGTATCCGGCAGAGTACCGTTCCTCTGGCGTGATGACCTTTATGGTTGGAGCGGATGGGGTGGTCTACCAGAAGGATCTGGGCGCGAAGACCGCGGAGCTGGTGCAATCAATACGGGCGTATAACCCGGACGCGAGCTGGCAGAGAGCGGATTAGTTGCGCGCAGGGCAGCGTGGCGCGAATGGACAGACACGAAAAAGGGGCTCCAGACTGGATGAGCCCCTTTTAATTTGCTGCGTGATCAGCATCGCGATCCGTGCCGAGCGAGCTAGCTTGCTGGCGTGAGATGGCCCACGAGCGTGAGATCGACGTCCACTTCTTTGGCAACTTTCAAGATGAAGATGCTGGGGTCCTTCAGTCCCCACTGCACGTAGGGGACGGTGAAGTGCGTCTTTGCGGTGCAATTCGCGCCATCGATGTGGACCTGCATGGGCACGGTGATGGTGTGGGGCGTGCCGTGCAGTGTGAAGAGGCCTGTGACCTGGATGTTCGAATCGCCAGAAGCGAGGATGCTGCCCTGGTAACTCTGCGGGGCGAAGGTGACGTCGGAGAAGTGAGCTGCGTCGAGCACTTCAGTCAGCATCTTGTGGTCGCGGCTCTTGTTGCCGGTGTCTCCGCTGGCGGCGGAGACGACGATGGAACCGGAAATCTTGGGAAGAGTTCGGTCGAAGTCAACGATGCCGCTCTGGACGCGGAACGTGCCGCGCGTTCCATGATCGGCGCCGCCGAGGAAGAAGCTGACCTGACTTGCGTCCGGAGCGATGGTCAATGTCTGGTGCTGCGCAAAGGCCGCAGGAACAAGAGCAAGAGGCAGGACTGCAAGGATGGTGCGTAAGCATAACTTCATGAGTGATCTCCTGTATGAACTGGGATGCTATGGGTTGCGAACGGGCTGTGCAATGTCTTGCATAAGCCAGAGACTGATCGACACGATCTGATCATCGCTCAAATATTCATGCCCTGGCATGTCTGTGCCCGGCAGGCCGAAACGCGTGATCTGCGCTATGCGCTCAAAACGCTCCTGGGGCATAGACGCAGGAGGCAGATAAAAGAAAGGCCCTGTTGCGAGGTTAGGCGGAAGACGATGGAAGCTGCTCCGCCAGCGGAGAAGCGTGGCGCCATTTGCATCATGGCAGGTGGCACAGAAACGTATGTAGAGCTTCGCGCCTTCCGGCGCGTTGGCGGAGTGAACGGCTGCGAGCGATGGCGTCCAGTTTTCCTCTGCCGTGACATGCTGTTGCGTGCCGGGGCCGTGGAGGCTGGCCAGATAGGCGACGAGATCGCTGCCTCGCTGGTCACGGAAGAGAACGGCATAGGACGGCATGATGGAAGAGCCGCTGACGGCGCGGGGGTCCAGGAAGTGCATCTGGAGCCAGAGTGGGGAGCGGCGGCCACCAACCTGTGAGAGATCGGGCCCCTGGCGGCGGTTGCCGATCAACGGCGGCTGCTGCGCATGCACTGCGTCGAGGCTCTCGACGGGGCCCCACATGAGGACATCCGCGGTTTGCGGACGCACGTATTGCGAGTGGCAGTGGATGCAGCCCTCGGCGATGTAGACCTGGCGGCCTCGCTCGATGGGTGAAAGATCCGGATGCTTCGGGTGCGGCTGGAGGCGCGCGACGGCGACGGCGAGGAGCAGAATGGCGGCGGTGAGAGCGAGTTCGCGCATGCGGCGGCGGGCGAGGAGGAGCAGAACCGGCGCCAGCACGACGAGGCCCGCTGCCGCGAGGAAGAAAGGAGGCACATGGCCAAGGTTCTGGCCCATGCCGATGCCGAGCGCGGAGGCAACCCAGCCTGCGAGGGCGTAGATCCAGCCCGCCTGGCGGGCGCGTTGAGCATGCGAAGCGGCCCGCGAAAGGAGCGAGGGATAGGCGACGAGCGCGACAGAATAGAGCGAGACGCCGATGGGATAGAGCACGGAAGCGGGCAGCGTTTGCGCGGGCTCCAAAAGGAGCCAGCAGGCTGCGGCAAGCGCGCAGAAGGCTGCGGCGAGGATCGTGAGGAGTCCGCTGCGGCGAAGGAGGAGCGCACTGACGATTGCTGCTGCGAGGTGCAGGACCGCATTGGTCCACAGATGCACGGTTCCATGCCAGGTTCCGGCTTTGAGAACCGGCGTGTGCTGAATGATGAAGAATGCGGCCGAGTCCAGCCAGACAAGTGCGCCAAAGCAGGCCACCACAAGAGCAAAAGGCAATGCGATGCGCGGTGGAGGGAAGGAGACCGCGGATGGTTCAGAGGCGCCATCGCGTGGTGCGAGGACAAGGCCCAACGCGCACAGCAACGCGGCGGCGGCGGAGTGCGTCTGTGGCGAGGCGGCGAAGAACCACGGCACATTGCACAGGAAGTAACCGATGCCCGTACCGATGCCGACAGAGAGCAGCGGATTGCGCGGGTTGCACCAGGCGGCGAGATGCGTGACGAGGGTGACGGTGAGCAGGCCCAGCCCGGCGCCGATGAGCGCTGCAAGGACCGCGGCGGCCGCGATGTTGAGCGGCAGGAGCGCACCCAACGCCGCCGCGCCGCAGAGCACGAAGGCAACGCGCAGGCGGAGCTGCGGCGAAGGCCAGCGTGTGATGCGCGGCGCGATCAGGCTGAGCGCGATGCCGCCAAGAGCCATGGCGGCCATGATGGCCTTGAGAGAATCGCCGGCGATGCCGAGCTGAGCAAGACGATCGAGGAACGCGAACTGCGCAAAGATGAGGAAGTAGACGTAGGTAACGGCGACAAGCGTGGCACCGCGCCCTGCCTCGCTCTGCGGGGTCGCACTAGGCATGCGACAACCAGTTTCGACGCAGACCCACGACCTGAATCAGGACGCAGGCAGCATCAAAGAGCGCGATGACGGTCCAACCGGGGGCGAGCGCGCTGGAGAGGACAGCGAAGGTGACATAAGAAGCGACAGAACCGCGCAGAAAGGCCGTGACGATCCAGAGGGCCTCAAGGCGCGATGAGCAGCCGCGGCGGCGCAGCAGCAAGGAGCCATACAGGTAGGAGAGACCCACCGCGAGGACAAAGGCGCCGATGAACGAGAGGAATGGAAGCGCATCCGCCGGAACAGCCAGGCCCATGAGCCTGAGCGTGAAGACGGGCGCGATCATGAGGAGCGCGCCGGTTGCGGCGTCAGCGAATCCGGCGACGAGATGATAGGCAAGCAACATGGAATGCTTCATGCGACTCTCTCCTCTGCAGTGCGGGCTGCTGCGGGCTCCAGGCCGGCGACGAGCACGAAGGCGTCGCGAAGCCACTCGGCGGAAGCCACCAGCATGAGGATGCCGGTGAGGAGCCTAAGGATGTAAAGAAGATTGCGCGTGGGGCCGAGGACGATGGTGAAAGCAGGATTGGAGCCCTCAAGCCAGCCTGCGGTCGTGATGACGATCACATAAGCGAGCACGCCCCAGTTCCAGAGGTGGAATGACCAGGAGCGGGTGAAGATCCAGCCGCCCTCGCCGAGCAGCTGCACCATGGCGAGAATGATGAGCGCCGAAAGAAAGCCGGCCATGGCGGTGAAGGAGTGTCCAACGAGGCCGTCTGTGAATTTGAAGTGGTCGAGCACGCCGGGGAGAAACAAGATCCAGCCGGAGACGACGAGCAAGCCCCACCAGGCAAGCATGGCGCGGAGCCAGCCGCGCGCGTTGGCGTGCCACTCGAAGGCCGCGTAGTAAGCGGGTGCAAGCGGCAACCAGAGCACCATGGCGCCGAGGCTCATGAACTGTGACGGGATGCGATGGCTGATATCCGCGCGGCTGAGGCCGGCGCAGAGCAGGCTCTCTGCGACGAGGAGCAGCCAGGAGACGCGAATGGGCCAGGTCGGCGCGGCCTTGCGCCGCGCAATGCCGTAGGGAACGAGAAGCAGGATCAGCACCACGGCGAGCGAAGATTCCAACTGGCTGGTGCCGGTGGGCCCGCCCGTGTCTGGATTGATGGCGGGGTAGATCGCCGGACTGGACGCGATGTAGAGCGCGACGGGCACGGCGAGCAGGATGATGAGGCCGGCGAGCTTTGCGATGCGTGCTGAGCGGCTGCTGTGACTGCTTCCCTGCCGGTTGCGCAGGAATGCGACGGCCAGCAGGAGCCATAGTGCGAGCGCGGCGAGCGGAAAGGCGATGCGCGCGGGACCGGACCAGTCGAGAAAGAGCTTGCCGCTGGAGTGACCGTTGAGCCACATGAGCGCGCCGAGGCCGAGCGCCGCGGACCATGCCCAAAGCACCGGCCTGCACCACGCTGCGACGGGGCCACGGTCTGCACCATAGACGCGGAAGAGGAAGCCGAGCATGGGCAGGCTGCTCCAGCCGTAGAGCATGGCATTCATGTGCACCATCATCCAGCGTCCGTAGGTCCACTCGCCGAGCCAGGGATTCAGACCTGGAAGCAGCAGAAGAACCGCGAGCAGGACGCCGATGGCGTTGGCGAGGACGAGCCAGAACAGGCCGTGCCATGCCGCATGGGCGACTACGGACAATGGCTGGGTGTGCTCATACTCAACGTGGGGTGTGCTCATGGATCTGTCCATCGTGCATTTCGAGCAGGCGGTCGCAGCGCTCAGCCAGCGCGCGATCGTGCGTCGCCATCAGCAAGGTTACGCCTTCTGTGGCGGCGAGATCGAGCAGCAGATCGAAAACGACGGCGCTGGTCTTTTCGTCGAGCGAGCCGGTGGGCTCGTCGGCGAGCAGGATGCGCGGGCTGTTCATGAGGGCGCGACAGAGCGCGGTGCGCTGGCGCTCGCCGCCGGAGAGCTTCTGGATGCGCTGGCCGAGCCGATGGCTGAGGCCGGTGCGCTCGGCGAGTTGGCGAAGACGAGCCTGCGCCATGCGCCGATCCGTGCCTGCAGCGACCGCGGGGATCATGCAGTTCTCTTCCAGCGTGAGATCGGGAATGAGGTTGTGGAGTTGAAAGACGAAGCCGACTTCATGACGGAGGAGGCGCAGCAGGTTGCGCTGACGATTGACTTCAACACCGTTTACGGCAATGCGTCCGCGATCGGGCACATCGAGGCCGCCGAAGAGATGCAGCAGCGTGCTCTTTCCGCATCCCGAGGGACCGCAGAGCGCGACGGCCTGGCCCTCGGCAACCTCAAAACCGACGCCTTTGAGCACGGTAATGGCTCCATCC
>JBAUTX010000220.1:0-18578 GCA_049582405.1 Occallatibacter sp.
ATTCATGTCAATGCGGTGGTCGAGGTGCGCCTCCTGCAGCATTTCGCCGATGGCGCCGGAACGAATCTGCGTCTGGAGGGTTTGTTCCTCATACTCATAGAGATCCTGCTCGTCAGTCTTATGGCGCAGGTGCTGGCCGGGCGCATATTCCTCGGCGCCCTCGATGATCTCTTCTTCGACCAGGCCGCTGCCGGGCGCGAAGGCGGAAACAGAAGAGACGGAGGTTGTCGCTGCGGTCGCGTTTGCTTCGGCTGCGGACTGCGGCTCGTCCTTCTTCTTCTTTCCGCCGAGACCGAACAGCCGGAAGGAGGAGGGTGGCAGCGGATCGACACGGTGCGAGGCGGATGCGCCGGACTCGGGGTCGGTGCTTTCGTCCAGTTCCTCTTCGTCCTCCGCCGCAGCCTCGATGACGGAGGCTTCGACGGGAGCTTCGGTGGTTTCTTCGGTCAGCTCTTCCTCGACGAACTCTTCCTGGCGGAGATGTCCCCGGGGGCTTTCGACAGTGGGCTCCGGGGTCAGCGACTCTTCGATCAGCTTTGTCGCTGCTTGCGCGGAAGAAGCGTCCGCAAAGGTGCCCTGGGGCTCGGCGTCAACCTGGACCTCGGGCTCGGGGGTGTGATCGCGATGACGGGCGAGGGACTCACCGGGGAGCAGGCCACTCCCATCCCACGTGATGGGCGCTTCAATGAGCGTGGAAGGCCGGAAGGTGGAGGCAGACCGCGCCGGCTGCTCGGGTGCGGCAGGCTTGCGGGTGGGTTCAGTGGGCGGACCACCGTATTTTGAGAGCGTCTCGCCGGGGAGCACGAAGGGGCCAGGAGCCCGCTCGGCGCGGGGTGCGGCGGTGGCGTGAATCTCCGGGGCTTCCGCGGCCTCCGCTTCTGACTCAACCGCTCGGGCGGTTTCAGGCTGCTCTTCCGATGGGCCAGGGCCTTCCTGTGCAGCGCCTGCGTGGCCACGTCCACCGCGACGGCGTCGGCGACCGCGCCAGCGGCGCGCACCCTGTTCCTCAGTGGCTTCCTGCTCGGGCCTGGAGGGTTCGGCGAAAAGCGGTGCCTCTGGGGCTGTGAGTTCAACCTCTTCGGCCTCCGGAGCGGCCTCAGGGGCGGGGCGGCGTTCGCGGCGCTCACCGCGCTGGCGCTGGCCGCGCTCCCCTCCTGCGCGCACTTCGCGCGGTGCCTGCGGAGCCGTGCTGGCCGCCTTTTCGAGCTCGTCCGTCTCTTCCTGATCTTCGAGCTCCAGGAAGTCGGTTACATAGAGAAATGCGTCGCGTTCGAGGCCGATGTCGACGAAGGCCGACTGCATGCCGGGCAGGACGCGCGTGACCCTGCCGTTGTAAATGGAGCCTGCGAGTGTGTACTCGTTTTCGCGCTCGTAATAGATTTCCGCGAGTTGATCGTCTTCAAGAATCGCGAGCCGCGTCTCATGCGGCGTTGAGGAGATACAAATTTCCTTTGCCATCGTACCTTTCCGCCCGGCGGCTGTCGGCTGCCGGGGCCTGCGGCGAGGCGGGATGGAAAGACGCGAGACCGGGAAGGGTGGGGATGCGCGGAAGGGATGACCTGCGATTCGCTGGTGTGCCGAGGACGAGGCGGCTACCGGCCCGAGGGGGCGGCGTGCCAATGCGGTTGTCCTGCCAGACAAGCTGTTCGACGTGGTGACCCAAGTGCAAAGAGTTTGTGGCCCAGCGTGCCGGATTGTCCGGCGGGGCCGTTGCGCCGCTGGCGCTTGCGCGGGCAAGACGCGGGCCAGTGACGAGGAGCAATCTGCTCCGCACCTCCGCGCGCTCTGCGCAAGTTGTACGCTGCCAACGGGTTTCCCGTCTTTGCGAGCTCATGAACCCAATCCTGCCGGGCCTTGCGGTCCATCGGGACCTGGCCGGCGTAAATGCTTCAAAAAAATATGCCTCTTGCGTTTCGGACCCTTCCGAGGCTCGCAAGGGGGGTGAACTTGTGTTTGCAGCGTCCCATCCTCCTGCGAGGGCAGAGACGCCTAGTTTACGAACCGGCGCATGCGCACGTTCATCGCGACACCGAGCGCCAGGAAGGTAAACAGCACCGAAGATCCGCCGTAACTCATTAACGGTAATGGGATTCCGGTGACGGGCATAAACCCGATGACCATGCCCACGTTGACCGCGATCTGGAAGGTCAACACAGCCACGATTCCCATGATAATGAGAGAACCGGGCAGGTCGGCGGCTGTTTGAGCGTTTTGAATCAAACGCATCAATATAAAGAAGTATAGCAGCAGCACCAATGCCGCGCCGAGAAAGCCATGTTCCTCGCTGAAGGCGGCAAAGATGAAGTCGGCGTGGGGGATGGGCAGGAAGTCTCCCTGGGTCTGGGTGCCCTTTTCCGCGCCCTTGCCCCAGATGCCGCCAGAGCCGACCGCAATAAGCGACTGGCGGATCTGGTATCCGCTGCCGCGGGGGTCGTTGTCAGGGTTGACAAAGCTGGTGAGCCGCGCCTTCTGGTAGGGCTTGAGGACTTTGCCGCTGGTCCAGGCGCCGGCGATGAGCACCATCCCGGCGGCAATCAGCACCAGCGACTGGCGGAGGTTGACGCCGCCGAGGAACAGGCCCGCGATGAGGATGGGCGTGTAAGTGAGCGTGGTCCCGAGGTCCGGCTGCTTGAGGACGAGCAGCATGGGGATGCCCACGAGCGCGAAGCCCTTGAAGATGTCGCGCCAGGTGAGAGAGCGGCCGCCGAGATTGGCGAAGTAGCGGGCCACCGCGAGGATCAGCACCAGCTTGACCCATTCCGAGGGCTGGAAGAGGATGGGGCCGAGCTTAATCCAGCGGCGCGCGCCGAGCGCCTTGTGGCCGATGCCGGGAATGAGGACGATGCCCAGCAGAAAGAGAAAGACGCCGTAGATCCAGGGTGTAATGTCGATGAGCTTGTGATAGTCGATCTTGGCAAAGAGGAACATGCCGATGAGGCCGCCCACGATCCAGAAGAACTGCTTGGTGTGGAAGCCCGTGTAGCGGGTGTGGAGCGTGGCGGAGTAGATCTCAAAGACCGACAGGATGCAGAGCACGAGCACCATCACGAGCAGGGTCCAGTCGAAATCGCGGAAGCTGAGAAAGCGGCGGGTCACGCTCATGGGTTGATCCTTGCCACTTCTGTCCGGGGGGCAGGCCGATCATGGCTCCGGGCGCCTGCGGTCCCGTTCACAAAGAAATGCCCGGCGTGGACGCGCGCAACCTGCTGGCCGTTGCTCATCTCGGGCTGCGTCCAGATGGCGCCGACCTCCGCTGGCTTGGCGGGAGGTGCGGGCGCGGTGGTTGCCTTCATTGCGGGCAGATTGTGGGCGAGGCGGCGCTGCTTATCGACGTATGCCTGAACGACGGCGGCGCCGATGCGGGCGGGGTAGTAGCTGAACTCGCCGTTCTGCCAGAGGACGGCGACGACCAGCTCAGGATTGCGACGCGGCGTGACGCCGACGAACCAGACATTGGGGTACGTGGAGCGGCCCTTGCTGGTGCGGTCGAGGGCCTCGTGGCTCATCACCTGCGCGGTGCCGGTCTTTCCGGCGAGGTCGATGCCTTCAAGGTGCGCTGAACCGGCCGTGTGATAGAGGCCGGGCTCGGTGACTTCGGCCATGCCGTCGGTGATCGTCGTCCAGGCGTCCGGGTCGAGGGGGATGTAAGCATCTCCGGAACCGGGGAAGCTGTCGAGCAGGGCGTGACGGAAGTCGGTTGGAAGCTGGTCCGGAAAGACAACGTGTGGCCGCACCATGTGGCCGCCGGAGGCGATGCCGCCGATGATGCGGGCAAGCTGGAGCGGCGTGGCCTCAATGGCGCCCTGGCCGATGCCGACGGAGATGGTTTCCCCCGCGTACCACTTGCGGTGGTAGTTCTTCATGACCCACTGCGCCGAGGGCATGAGGCCGGCCTGCTCGCCGGGCAGGTCGATGCCGGTCTTTTGACCGTAGCCGAATTCCGTGGCGTAGCGCGCGATGCGGTCGATGCCGAGTTTGTCGGCGAGCGTGTAGTAGAAGGTGTCGCACGACATGGGGATGGCGCTGTGGATGTCCACCGAGCCGTGCTTTTCATCGCAGTGGTAGTAGTGTCCGTAGAAGTTCGCGCCGCCGTTGCAGAAGACGTGGAGGTTTTGCGCGATGCCCTCTTCGAGTCCGGCGACCGACATGAGGATCTTGAAGGTGGACCCCGGAGCGAGCTGCGCCTGAATGGCCTTGTCCATGAGCGGGTGGTCCGGGTCGGTGATGAGCTTGTTCCAGGAGCTGCGGTCGATGCGGACCGCGAAATCATTCGGGTCAAAGCTGGGGCGTGAGACGAGGGCGAGGATCTCGCCATTGCGCGGGTCCATGGCGACGATGGCGCCTTCGCGGTCGCCCAGCGCCAGTTCGGCGGCGCGTTGCAAGTCGTTGTCGATGGTGAGGCGCAGATCCTGGCCGGGGGTGGCGTGCTGCGTGCGGAGGTAGCCGACTTCGCGGCCGCGGCTGTCGACGATGACATCGCGGGAGCCATCCTGCCCGCGGAGGAGCTGATCGTAGCTCTGTTCCACACCGGCTCTGCCGACCACGTCGCCGGGCTCATAGGCCGCATAGCGCGGGTCATTCAGCATATCTTCGCTGACTTCGCCAACGTAGCCGATGAGGTGCGCGGCGTATCCGTCACGCGGATAGAGGCGGCGTTCCTGGTCAATCGTTTCGAGTTCCGGGAGCTCGCTGGAGTGGGCGGCGATGAAGGCCTGCTCGTCGGGCGTGACCTCCTGCTTGATCGGGATGGGCTGGTAGCCGGGCGCGCTGCGGTAGCGGCGGATTGTGGCGCGAAGCTGGTCGAGATCGAGGTCAAGGCCGCGCGCGATGAGCGGCAGGTCAGCATCGACGTTGTGGCCCTGCTCGCGGACGAGGAAGCAGGAAACGGATGGATAGTTGTCGACAATCAGGTGATTTTCCCGGTCGAAGAGCTTGCCGCGCGGGGCGAGAATGGGCACTTTGCGGATGCGGTTCTGCTCCGCGAGGACGCGGAAGTTATCCGCGCCAACGACCTGCAGCCGCCAGAGACCGGCCAGCAAGGCCAGCATCATCAGCAGGATGCCGTATTGCACTGCTGTCAGCTTGGCGCTGGGGACCTTTTCGCCGCGTGTGGAGCCTTCAAAAACCATTCTGCCTGCACTCTCAGGATACCGCGATCCGGGTTTTTGTTCGATGGTGCGAGCTGTCAGTCGCGCTGGCGAAAACGGTCGAGCAGGGGAAAGAGCACAAACGCGAGGATGCCGTTGCCGAATGCGGTGAAGAGCTCGTCGCGCCAGTTCCACCCGAGCGAAAGGCCGAGCAGAATGCGGTAGACGAAGAAATAGAGTGCGCCGGACAGAAGCGAGAAGCCGAGCACGAGCAGCACGCGGACGGTGTGGTTGTCCACATCGACGCGGATGCCAAGCGAGGAGGAAAGGAAGCCGATGAGTGTTTTGACGACGCCGTTGATGCCGATGGGGTGCTGGGTGAGTGCGTCTTCAAAGATGCCGAGGATGCAGCCCATGAGCGTGCCCTGGATGGGGCTGGGACGGCCGAGCGCAAAGTAGACGACGACGAGAAGAGGCAGATCGAACCAGGAGTAGCGGCCAAGCAGCCGCGGCAGCCAGGCCTGCAGGACCAGCGCGACGAGAGGCACGAGCGCGTAGACGAGCGCGGGGAAGCGATGAACCTCGAGTTCGCGACGGTTGGTGGCCGTAAGCACCGGCATGGCTAGGGGGTCCTCGGCTGGGGTGAGTTCGGCTGCGCTTCGTGCGGTGTGTCGTCCGCGCCGGGGGCGTTGCCGGGCGTGAAGCGGTCAGGGTGCAGCGGCTGGACGGTATGTGAGATCGGCGGCGGCGGTGTGCTGTCGCGGAGCGGCTGCTGATCGGGCGGAAGATTGGGGTCGATGAGGCCGGGCAGGCGCTCGGCCATGATGGCGGAGGCCTTCTTCTGCGCTTCTTCCTGCTGGACTTCCGCGCCCTTCACGGCTTCGCTTTCGGCCATGTCCTGCTGCTGGTCAGCCGGGAAGCGCGGTTCAGTGGAGGTAATCACGAGCACTTCATCGAGACTGTCGAGGGGTGCGTAGGGCTTGACGATGACGTTGATAAAGCCGTCACGCTCGGGGTCGCGGACGACCTTGTCGACGACGCCGACGGGCAGGCCGCGGGGAAAGATCTGATCGCCGCCCGCGGTGAGGACGCGCTCGCCGGGCTTGATACGGTTGTCGGCGATGATGCCGACAATCTGGGGCTGGCCCGCGGCGTTCCCGCGCAGAATGCCGCGGATGCGGGTGGCCTCAAGGATGACGCCGGCGCCCGAGGACTGGTCATTGATGACGAGCACTTGCGCGGTATGCGGGAAGACGTCGCGGACTTTGCCGACGATGCCGCCTTCCGCAAGGACTGCCATGTCGTGCTGCAGGCCGTCGGCGGAGCCCTTGTCGATGTAGAAGACACGAGATTGCGTGGTGCCGCTGGACCCGATGACTTGCGCTCCGAGCGTCTTGTAGATGTATTTCTCCTGAAATTTGAGAAGCGCCTGCAGGCGCTGGCCCTGGCGCGCGTCTTCGAGCAGCGCAGCCTGCTCCAGGCGGAGGCGGTCGATGGTCTGCTGGAGGTCCTGATTCTGCTGGCGGACATGGCGGAGGTTTACGTAGTTCTGCCAGATCGACGCGATGCCGGAGCCTGTGGCATGCATGATGCGCTCGGGCGGAGATACGAGCGCGGCGGCCCAGAGGCGGACGAGGCGAACGCCGCCGGAGTCGACCGGATCGAGGCTCATGCGTCCGGAATCGGCGCGGTGCACCTGCACGGCGAGGCCGACGATCTGGGCTGCCAGCAGGGCCAGCAGCACCAGGAGATTCCGATAGCGGACGAAGAAGGGTTCCATTGCAAAGCTCGGTGCGGAAGCAAGCGACCTGAGCGGACGATGCGGATGCCTGCCGCGCCAGTCCGCGGCTTAATCGATCTTGATCTTGCGCAGCAGGCGGAAGTCGGAGAGCATCTTGCCGGTGCCGAGCACGACCGAAGCCAGCGGGTCGTCGGCGACGGATACGGGCAGCCCGGTCTCTTCACGGATGCGCTTGTCGAGGTTCTTGATGAGCGCGCCTCCGCCGGTGAGCACGATGCCGCGGTCGCTGATGTCTGCGGAGAGCTCGGGCGGGGTGCGTTCCAGCGCTACGCGAATCGCGTTCATGATGACGGCAATGCACTCGCTGAGCGCTTCGCGAATTTCGGTGTCGTCGATGGTGATGGTCTTGGGGACGCCTTCAATGAGGTTGCGGCCTTTGATCTCGATGGTCAGAGGCTTATCGAGCGGGAAGGCCGAACCGATTTCCATCTTGATCTGCTCGGCGGTACGCTCGCCGATGAGCAGGTTGTATTTGCGCTTGAGGTAGTTGGTGATGGCCTCGTCCATCTGGTTGCCGGCCATGCGCACGGAGCGCGAGTAGACGATGCCGGAGAGCGAGATGACGGCGATGTCCGTAGTGCCGCCGCCGATGTCGACGACCATGTTGCCGCCGGGCTCGGTGATGGGCAGCCCCGCGCCAATCGCGGCGACCATGGCCTGTTCGACGAGGTAGACTTCGCTGGCTTTGGCGCGATAGGCCGAGTCCTCGACGGCGCGCTTTTCCACCTGCGTAATCTCAGAGGGCACGCCGATGACGATGCGTGGATGGACGAGCATCTTGCGGTTGTGCGCCTTCTGGATGAAGTAGTTGAGCATCTTCTCGGTCACTTTGAAGTCCGCGATGACGCCGTCCTTCATGGGCTTGATGGCCACGATGTTTCCGGGCGTGCGGCCCAGCATCTCCTTGGCTTCCTTGCCCACAGCCTCGACTTCGCCGGTGTTTTTATTGATGGCGACGATGGACGGCTCGTTGACGACGATGCCTTTGCCGGCGGCGTAGACGAGTGTGTTCGCAGTGCCAAGATCGATGGCGAGATCGCTGGAAAACATGCTGAACAGGGAACGCAGGCCGTGCGACCGCGAGGAGCGCGAGGGATAACCGTTCGATGACATTGAAAATGAATCTACCTCAACCCTATTGTACGGCCAGTGGGGCCTTGTTGCCCGACGAACCGTGGCCCGTGACGGTGCGAAAAGTCAACTCCCTGCGGTAGACTCATGGATTGCGCCAGCGGAAAGACCGGCAGGCTGAAATGGCGAGATTGCGGGGAATGATGAGCTATCGTACGTATCACAATTTGATTGGCGGCGAGTGGGTGCCGGCCAAGAGCGGAAAGACCATCCTGAACCTGAACCCGGCGGACCACGTGGATGTGGTCGGTGCGTTTCCTTCCTCGAGCGCGGAGGATGTGGCTGCAGCCGTGGCCGCGGCCAGGAAGGCCTACGCCACCTGGCGGCTGGTTCCGGCACCGAAGCGGGCAGAGATCCTGGTGCGGGCCGGATTGCTGCTGCAGCAGCGCAAAGAGCAATATGCGAGCGATATGACGCGCGAGATGGGCAAGGTGCTGGCAGAGACGCGCGGTGACGTGCAGGAGGCCATTGACGAGGCCTTCTATGTGGCGGGCGAAGGACGGCGGCTCTTTGGCGTGACCACGCCGAGCGAGCTCCAGAACAAATTTGCCATGAGCGTGCGCATGCCGCTGGGCGTGGTGGGGCTCATTACGCCGTGGAACTTCCCGATGGCGATTCCGAGCTGGAAGCTGTTTCCGGCCCTGGTGGCGGGCAATACGTGCGTCATCAAGCCGGCCACAGATACGCCGCTCTCGACCTATAACCTGGTGCAGGCGCTGGTGGATGCGGGGCTGCCGCCGGGCGTAGTGAACATTGTGAGCGGCAGCGGAAGCGCAACCGGCACGGCGCTGGTGGAGCACCCGGACGTGCGCGCGATCAGCTTTACGGGTTCGAGCGCGGTGGGTTCACTGGTAGGGCAGCGGGCCGCAGCCAGCTTCAAGCCGGTGTCTCTGGAGATGGGCGGCAAGAATGCGCAGATTGTGTTGGACGACGCCAATCTTGACCTTGCGCTCGACGGCGCGCTGTGGGGCGCGTTTGGCACCACGGGCCAGCGCTGCACCGCGACGAGCCGGATTCTGCTGCAGAAAGGGATTGCCGCGCAGTTCACAGCTGCTTTTGTGGAGCGCGCGAAGAAGCTGAAGATTGGCAATGGACTGGATGAGTCGGTGCAGGTGGGGCCGCAGGTGAATGCGGGCCAGATCGAGACCTCGAAGATGTACGTGGAGATTGCACTGGCAGAAGGCGCAAAGCTGCTGGCGGGTGGCAAGCCGCTGCTTGAGGGGTCTTACAGCAAGGGCACGTTCTTTGAGCCGACGGTACTGGGCGGCGTGACGGCCGGGATGCGGATCGCGCGCGAAGAGGTCTTTGGGCCGGTGGTTTGCCTGATCGAGTTTGAAACGTTTGAGCAGGCCATTGAAATTGCCAACTCGATCGACTATGGCCTTTCGACAGCACTCTATACAAAGAATGTGAACCAAGCATTCGCCGCGATGCGTGACCTGGAGGCGGGCATCACCTACATCAACGCGCCGACGATTGGTGCGGAAGTGCACCTGCCCTTTGGCGGCGTGAAGCAGACGGGCAACGGACACCGCGAGGGGCTCGGCGCGATCGATTTCTTCACAACATGGAAGGCGGTGTACGTAGACTACTCTGACAAGCTGCAGCGCGCGCAGATTGACAACGCGGAGTAGGCCGGCGCACGGGCTGCAGCTGCGCGCGCCGGATGGAACTGGCGGAGGCTACTCGTTCACCCTGCCGTAAATGGCCGATGAGGTGCCGGAGTGGGTGAGCACGCAGGAGGCCTGCTGGTCGCACTTGTAGTGGACGAGTGCACTGCCTGCCGCCCAGCTGGCCGCAATGGCCTGATCGGATTTTCTGGCGATCACGAAGCTTCGGCCGGGACTGGTGTTCAGCATTGTCCTTGTGGGATCGTAGCTTGAGACGTGCTCATCCCCTTGCATGTAGAACGCCGTATTCATACGGCGCGCAAACTTCTGCTTCGCCGCCTGCACGGCAGCGCGCGTTCTTTGAGCAGCCTGCTCTTTCCTATGGTCCATCAGCGCCTGCTGCTCGTCGAGGGTCGGGAAGTTGGTCGTGATCACCCAGTAGTCCACATGCTTGAAGGCTGATTTGGGGCAGGGGATATCACCCTCAGCGTTGAGAGCAATGATCTTTCCGTTGGAATCGACCTGCTTCTGCAGGAGATCCTGGCCCCGCTCGCGCGTCTGCTCCTGCAGCTGAGCCTGCGTCAGTTGCGCCTTGCGGGCAGAGGCCTCCTGCTGCCAGCGTGCCAGAGCGGCTTTCCCCGCGTGCCGGGGCGCCTCGGCTGCGACAGGCGACAGATTCTGGGCTGGATTGAAGGGAATGACGATGTCCTTCTGGCATAGCCCGAAGCCGGATGAGTCAACGAGGTGCACGGTCAGGGCCATCGGCCGCGGAGGATTGCTGAGCACGAAGTCGAAGCCGGACTCCATCGTGGGATCGATGGGCTCAATCTGAACCTGGTAGTGGAGCTTTCCATCCCAGCGAACGAGCATGTGGCCGCGCAGACCCGCGGGCTTGTAGATGCCATCGCCGAGGTCCTGGGAGTCCGAGGAAGGGGTGTCGCCGCTGGGATGGTGGAGGAGAAGCAGCGCGACGAGCGCGGCAGCCACCAATGCAAAGCCCCCCAGGATGAGCGGCGATGGCTTGGGGCTGCGCCGCCGAACGACTTGCTGGACCTGTGGCGGAGGGGGTTCCTCGCTATAGAACAATCCCTGATAGCCGCCTTGCGATGCGGAGGCGCCATCCCCGCCGGTTCCCGCTGCAGAGGTCGCGTTGTTCGATGCCGATTGTCCTGTCTCGTTTTCGTTTGACTCACTCATACGGCCGTTCCTTTAAGTAGATAAGTCGCGAGGTTGCAGGTGACTTAAAGCCATTGGACCACGCCGCTGCAGCAGAGACAATCAGAACTGGACGGTGGAAGTCACCTTCGTAACTCCTGCTGATTGAGCAACGGTGGAGCAGACCCCGCCTGAAGCAGAGGCGGAGCCGAGGGCGCAGGTCATTTCGTGCTGAAGGGATTCTCGACCGGGGTCGCGCTCTGCAGCCAGGCGCTGTAGATCATGTCGCGGAGCATGCCGGCTCCGGCGGCGAGGCGCTCGGCAGCGAATGCCCGGGACTGAGGCGTGCCTGCGCCGGTAAATCCGCCTGATTTTTCAAGGATATAGGCCTGCTCGACATGGGTCGCCGATTGGCGCAGGTAGGCCATGTAGGGGTCGAAAAGATCTCCCTGGATGGTATGCACAGGCGTTATGAGAGGCTGCACGTCGGTTTCGTGCAGATTTGCGGCGACAAACGGGCCCTCGAACTCCCAGTGAATCGTGTGCGCGGTGGTGTAGCCGTTCGGATTCGGCCCCACCCAGCCGTTGTACTGGATGGTCGTGTGGAGCGGCTGAGAACCGTCTCCTACGTAGTGGCCGAGCCAACCGGCGTAGAAGATGACCGCCTGTTCGACAGGGCCGGTATCCTTGCCGTTCGCAGCGAGCCGGCGGTAGGCGCGCAGCGCGGCTTTCAGCCTTTCCCAAACCTCGGTGGTTTGCCAGGGCTGAAGGCCGATTTTCTCAGGGCGCTCCCCGGCGGCGAAGACCTTGGCTTCAAAGTCGAGGCGACGATGGGGGAGCGGGCCGAGGGCGTCCGCAAGTTCGAGATCGATGAAGTGTTCCGGGGCCTGTGCCGCGACCAGCTCGGGCTCAGACGGCGACCGCCATCGGTCGGGCTCGGGGCCCAGGTATTCGATTTCGCGGATGGCCGAATCGGAACGCAGGAAGGCGGGTGCGTCTGGGGGCAGGTTGAGAATGGCGAGCCGGTTAATCATGCGGTGCCCTTCATCGCCCCAGGCATGGGCTTGTGCCGGCAGCAGGCCGAACATCGTAAGGAGGAAAACGAAGAGGCAGAATTGGGCGGCGCCCCGCGCTGGATGGCTCATAGAGCCAGTATAAGAACGGCGCTGCCGGGAGGGGGTGCTCGAGGGTCTCAAGCGTCCGCAAGGGGTCGGCGGGGCGAGGGCAATCGCACTCGGAATATTGCGATAGTGAGCAGGGTACCTCGGTGATGTTTTTGCGGGTCAGAGGGCCGTAAAGAGGCGTAAGGTAGAGAACCAAAGGATACCGAAGGGCGTGGTACGACTGGGAGTTCCTGGCCATTGCATAGGCGTGAGGCAGGCTCCGGGCCGGCAATTCTACCTTGGTCACGTGAAGCACCACTCCAAAGGTAACTTGCTTAAAGATTTGACCCTTTTGCGGGATGCATTTTTTGGAGTAGGCACGGCTAGAATGGGGAAGACCTTCGACCCTTGTCGTGTTGAGAAGAAGGGGGCGGGGTATAGAGATAGAGCTACACCTTCGGGAGAGCGCTGGCGCAATGGAGACTGACGGAGCCCGGCAATTGAAGCATGCGGCGCGGGAGACCTCTCCGTCCATATGGTCGGCGATGGCTGTGCTTGCATTGGCCATGGCCGCGGGAGGAATCACTGCGCGCCTTGAGGCAGGCCCGCGTTATGACTGGCTTCTCCTGATGACCGCCATGGGACTGACGGCGGCGGTTGCGATGCGTCTGCTGGCCGACAACGCAGCAGAGCGCGAAGCAGCGATGCGCTACGCCGGAGACCCCCTGAAGGATCTGTTGGATTCAGCAGGACCGCTCATCCTGTCGATCGGGTTGGATGGGCAGGTCAACTATGCGAATCCCGCAGCAGAGCGCGTCCTGGGGTATCACGCAGAAGAGCTAGTGCAGCTGCAAGGAACCGGGGACGTGCTTGGCCCCGGCGAAGCAGACCGGCTTGTGACAGAGCTGCAGCGACTGTGCGGCATCGAGCGGAAAATCGAGGACACGCCGGAAGCCCGGATGGAGGCCTACACGGAGATCGTGCGCTGTCTGGCGCCCAGCCTGACGCCCGCGATTGACACGCAGCTTCGCAGGAAGGACGGTACCCTGGTGCCGGCGCGGATGCATATTTCCACGTTGCGCAACCGCGATGGGGATCCGATTGGGATCGTGGCGGTTGCGGTGGTTCAGAATGTGGTTGCGCGCAAGGAATTGCTGAAGCGCGAAACGCGCGATCGCTTCAGGGACGTGTTCGAGAATTCGAGCGAGATGATTGCAACGCTGGATCTCTCGGGCCGCTTCCTCTACGCGAATCCTGCGTGGAAGCGCTGCTTCGGCGCAAGCGACGGCACAAACGAGCAGGAAGAGTCGTTTGAAGAAGCATTCGGACCAGCGACCCGGAATGAGGCGGCATCGCTGTTAGAGCGGGCGCTGAGCGGAGAGACGATTGATCGCGCGGAGTTGCGCAATGAGAGTCCGGACGGTCACCTTGTAGAACTTGAGTTGAGCCTGCACCAGCGGCGGCGGGCTGGCAAGCCCATGGCCGTGCAATGCCTGGCCCGCGACGTGACGCAGCAGAAGCGCCGTGAGCAGCGTCTGGCGCTGCAGCTGCTTGTGAGCCAGATCCTTGGTGAGAACCTTTCGGCGGACGCGGCTGCGGCGCGGGTTCTTGAGGCCGTCTGCGTCTCCCATGGCTGGGACATGGCCGTGAAGTGGGATGTGAATCAGGATGAAAAGCATCTTGAATTCAGCACGGCGTGGGGTCTTCCCGGAGCAGATGTTGAAAAACTGATTCAGCAGAGCATGGCCAGACCGCTTGGGCTTGGCGAAGAATTGCCTGGACGCGCATGGAAGGACGGCCGGCTGGTCTGGGTGACGGATCTCAAGGAAATGCGTGGCAGCGCGAGAGCCCATATGGCTGTGCAACAAGGCATGGTTTCGGGCTGGACCGCACCCGTGCAGGTGGGCAACTCCATTCTGGCGGTGTTGGAGTTTTACAGCCATCTGCGGCTCCGGGAGGATGTTGAAATCGCGGCAGCGATGGAAACCGTCGCATCCTCGATGGGGCAGTTGCTTGCCAGAACGCGCGAGCGGGAACGTGCGGAGGAACTGAGCCGGCAGCAGAAGATTCTGCTGCACTCGGTGGCGGATGGCATTTGCGGGATTGACCGGAACGGGCTGGTGCGGTTTGCCAATCCCGCGGCGACGCGGCTGCTGGGAGCGCCGGCAGCGAGCTTGATTGGCAAGACGGTGCATGAACTGCTGCACGGCGCAGCACCGGCAGGGAAACAGTGCGACCAGGAATGTTCGCTGCGCCGCGCATCGACACAGCGTGTTCCGGCGACCGGCGAAAACACGATATTCCGGGCCAACGGCGCGGGCTTCCCGGCCGAGTACTTCCTGAATCCGATCCTGGATCAGGGCCGGTTCTCAGGCTCGGTGCTGAGTTTCCGCGACATCAGTCAGCGCTTTGCGCTTGACCGGCTCAAGGATGAGTTTGTCTCCACGGTGAGCCATGAGCTGCGTACGCCTCTGACATCCATTCGAGGCGCTCTGGGACTGCTGACCTCGGGCATGCTGGGCGAGGTCAGCGAGAAATCGACCAATCTGCTGCGGATCGCGCTCACCAACTCCGACCGGCTTGTCCGGCTCATTAACGACATTCTCGACCTGGAGCGCGCGCAGGGCGGGCGGGAGCCACTGGTCTTCCGGTCGGTGCAGATGGCGGATCTGGTGCGGCAGGCCATGGACGGCATGCAACTGGTCGCCGAGCAGGCCGGCGTGATGTTGATTCACGACAAGACGCAGGTGGAAGTGATGGCCGATCCCGACCGGCTGCTGCAAGTGCTGACGAACCTGCTGTCGAATGCCGTCAAGTTTTCGCCGCCCAACTCGGCAGTTTCCGTGATGCTGCGGCCCGGCTCAAGCGGCGTGACCCTTTCTGTCATCGACCAGGGGCGCGGGATTCCGGCGGACAAGCTGGAAGCGGTCTTTGGAAGATTCCAGCAGGTGGATGCATCGGATTCCCGGCAAAAAGGCGGCAGCGGGTTGGGCCTGGCCATCTGCCGCGCGATTGTGACGCAGCACAGCGGGCGCATCTGGGCAGAGCGGAATCCCTCCCGTGGTTCAACCTTCAGAGTCTTTCTGCCCTACCATCCCGCGGCCGCGGGCAAGCGTCTTGTCGCAGGTCCCGACTCGCCGGGGCAAGGCGTCGTGCTGCTTGCGAGTGCTACGGTGGCGACCCGGCCCGTTCTAGGCGCGCAGCTGGCCGACTACGGCTATCGCATCGTGGAGACTGACTCGGTGGACCAGACGGTGACTGCGGCACACGACGGCGTCGAGGCGATTGTGATCGATGGCTCCTTCTCTACCGCGAATGGCTGGGAAGTGGTCCCGCAACTTCGCCGGTCGAGCCCGGAAGCGCACACGCCGCTCATTATGTTGAGCCTGGACCACCACGAGCCCGTGGCAGGCATGCCATTGAATGGAGATGGCTCGCATGGACGGGAAGAAGCAGTCATGTCGGCACTGGTCAAAGCATTTGCCGGGCCAGGAGAAGCGCTGCGGATCCTCGTTGTGGAAGACGATACGAACCTTGCGCACACAGTGAGTGAGGCTGTGGCGAGCCAGCGAACGCAAGTGGAGACTGCGCGGACGCGCGCGGAGACGATTGCTTATTGTTCGAGATTCAAACCTCATGTGCTTGCGCTGAACATCGGGCTCGCAGGCGGCGAGGCTTTCAATATTGTGGACAGGCTGCGCGAGCAGGAGGTCCTGGGACGGCTTCCGATGTTGATCTACTCGGGTAGCGAGTTTTCAAACGCGGATCGCGTGCATCTTGGCAAGAGCATTCCCATGCTCCTGGCAAAGGGAAGGGTGCAGCCACATCAGCTGGAAACGCTGATCCTTACAATGTTGCGCAACACAAAGCCGGTGGACGAGGGATCGCCTGATGCGTCGAGTTTGCGTGAGGTTTGAGCGCATGGCGCGGAGATATAGAGGGAATTAGTAAGTATCGATTTGCTGCTGTTGGGGGAATGTGGGAATGCGGCACAGAATTTTGATTATTGATGATGAAGACGATATTCGCGAGATTGCGGCGATGAGCCTGGAGAGCGTTGCGGGCTGGGAAGTGATGGTCGCGAACTCCGGCGCGCAGGGACTGGTGCGTGCAGCCAGCTACAAGCCGGATGCCATTCTGCTGGACGTGATGATGCCGGGCATGGACGGTCCATCGACCTTCAGAGAGCTGCGCAGCAATCCCGCGACGGCAAGGATTCCAGTGCTTTTTTTGACGGCCAAGGTGCAAGCAAGCGATCGTCAACGGTTTGCCGGGATTGGCGTTGAGGCCGTGCTCGTGAAGCCTTTTGATCCGCTCACACTCTCGACACAGATAGCAAGCGTATTAGGTTGGAACTGAAAAAATCGCCAGTGGAAACTTACATCGAGGACTCGCATGGACGCAGGCGGGCAGTCATCTTTAGAAAATGTCATGATGCAGCTCTGGGTTCGCTTCTTGCCTCATATCGAGGAGCGCGTGCGTGCGCTTGAGCTTGCCGCGTGCGGCCTGATGCACGAGAGCTTTGCGCCCGGAGATTGCGAAGTCGGCAGTGCGGCTGCGCACAAGCTGTCCGGGGTGCTGGGCAGCTTTGGCATGCATGAAGGTACGCATCTTGCCCGAGAGGCGGAAGCGCTTTGTTCGGATGTTGCCAGGCCAGACCCGGTTGCGTCCGCCCGCGTGGCGGAGATTGCGTCGCAGTTGCGCTCGATGCTGGCCGAACGCCGATAGTGCAATCCAATTTCAGACCGTTACAATCTTGAAGGTGCGACCTTCGGATTCCAATGCGCGTCAGCTTGATCTGATCTTTGAGGAGCAGAAGGCCTCGCGCCGCATCTGGCCTGTCCATCGGCTCGTGGAAGAGCTTCGCGAACAGGTTGAAGCGGAGTGGGTGGACGTGTGGGTTGAAGGCGAAGTGTCCAACCTTCGCATGGCTCCGTCCGGTCACTTGTATTTCACGCTGAAGGACGCGGAGGCACAGCTTCCGGTTGTGCTGTTCCGGCGGCAGGCGATGCTGTTGCGGTTCCGTCCGGAGGAAGGCGCGCAGCTGCTGGTGCGGGGCCGGGTGAGCGTCTATGCGCAGCGCGGCCAGCTGCAACTGGTGGGAGAGACGATTGAACCGCTGGGCGCCGGCGCTCTGCAACTGGCGTTCGAGCAGCTCCGGGAGAAGCTGAAGGCAGAGGGCTTATTTGACCCGGAACGGAAGCGCGCCTTGCCGGCATTTCCACGCGCCGTGGGCATTGTCACCTCCCCGTCCGGCGCCGTGATTCGAGATTTTCTGAACATTGTGGAGCGTCGCCATGCCGCGCTGCAGGTGCTTCTCTATCCGGTAACGGTGCAGGGCGAGAGTGCGCCAGCGGAGATTGTGCAGGCCATCGCGGATTTGAATGCCTTGGGACAGGTTGACCTGGTCGTGCTTGCTCGGGGTGGCGGGTCGCTGGAAGATCTCGCCGCATTTAACAGCGAGAGTGTGGCGCGTGCGATTGCTGCCTCGCGCTTACCGGTGGTGTCTGCGGTCGGACATGAGACGGATTTCACGATTGCTGATTTTGTTGCGGACCTGCGGGCTCCGACGCCTTCTGCCGCCGCGGAACTGGTGACGGAGGAGCTGTTCGGCGTTGGCGAGCGGCTCATCGAGCAGGCGGGCCGCATGGATCGCGCGATGCGCTACCAAGTGCTCCGCGCCAGGCGACATCTGGATGCTCTGGCGGTGGACCGGGTAGAGATGCGCGTGACAGGCATTCTGCATCGGTGTGCGCAGAAGCTGGATGATTTGACCTACCGCACGGATGCGGCCGTGAGCACTCTGCTGCAGCGCATGGAACGCAGGACGATGGAATCCGCCAGTGCGGTTTTGCAGCACGACCCACGGCAACGCCTTGGGAAAGACCGTGACCGCTTGCTGGCGAGCCGCGCAACACTTGAGCGCATTCAGGGGCAACGTATGCGGTCGCTGGCCATGCAGGTTGCAGCGCTGGATGCCAGGCTCCACGCACTGTCACCGCTGGCAGTGCTGAGCCGCGGCTATGCGCTGGTGCAGAGCGCGGAGGGCAAGGTGGTCCGTTCTGCCTCGCAAATTGCCGCGGGCGACCGGCTGACCACGCGACTGCACGACGGCACGTTTGTGAGCCAGGTGGAGGCAGTGCAACCAGCAGGCGGCACGGCCAGAAAGATGCGAACACCACGCACGAAGTGAGGCTATGAGCACAGCAACGACAAGACGACTTTTTGGAACGGATGGCATTCGCGCGATTGCAGGAGAGCCGCCGCTGGATCCACAGACGGTCTATGCGGCAGGGGTTGCGCTGGGGCACTCTCTGCGGCGCACCAGTGATGCGCCACGCGTGCTGCTGGGGCGCGATACGCGCGAGTCGGGCCCGTGGATCGCGGCTACGGTTGCGGCGGGGCTGCGCGAGGTGGGGGTGCTGGTGGAGAGTGCAGGCGTGGTGCCGACGCCGGCCATTGCCTACCTGGTCCGAAGGCACGGCTTTCAGGCGGGTGTTGTCATCTCCGCCTCCCACAATCCGTGGCGCGATAACGGCATCAAGCTCTTTGGCGGCGATGGCTATAAGCTGCCGGACGCCGTCGAACTCGCTATGGAAGAGGAAATCCTGCATCATGCGGGGCAGGTCACGGCGCCCGACCCAGGCAGTCTTGCGCCTGTACCTGACAATGACTCATTTCGAGCGGACTA
>JBAUTX010000221.1:0-1562 GCA_049582405.1 Occallatibacter sp.
TGTCAACTGATCCAGCGCTGCCGTTTTCACTTACGCTTGAGGTCCGCGACGCCTGCGTCTGTCTTCACCTGCAGCGCGCTGCGCGGGCGGTGGGCCGGCGCTTCGACGCGGCACTCCGGCCGTTGGGGCTGACCAACGGCCAGTTCTCATTGCTGATGTCGCTCAACCGCCCGGAGCCGCCGAGCATGGGCAGCGTGTCGTCCCTGCTGGCGATGGATCGCACCACACTTACCGCGAATCTGAAGCCGCTGGAGCGGCGCGGGCTGGTGCAGGTGAGCGTTGACGCGGCGGACCGGCGCTGCCGCCGGCTGAGCCTGACCACGGAAGGCCGCACGGTGCTGGCTGCGGCGGTTCCGGTGTGGCAGGAGACCCATGCGGCGGTTGAGCGCCTGGTTCGCAGGTCCGGCCCGGATCGCCTGCGGGCGGATCTGCGCGCATTGTCTTGAGAGTAACGTCGGCGTGCCGTTCCCGGGCGGGCGGCAGCGCCACGGTGGCCCGAGGCGGTTACACGCGACGTTTCCAGCAGACAAGCAGGTGCTCGGATTTGCTACAGTGCGCCAGCATGGCAGGATCAAGAGCGCGAACCGGCTGTTCACGACTTGGGCGTTCGCCCGTCTGCTTCGTGTTAGGTTGTGTGGACGGAATCCCTGACATGCGTTTCTGAGGGATTCCCGAATCGGGCGTCGTTCGAATCACTGCGTGACCGGCAACGGGGAGCCGGACATGCTGACGGGAATGACGGAGCGCGATTGGTCCATCGTGCTGGAGGTGTTTGATGCGGCGCAATCGAGCCGCGGAGAGCCTGGGCACGATGACCGGAAATTCCTTGAAGCTGTCCACTACTTCACGGTGCACAGCATTACGTGGCGTGCACTCCCCAGCGAATTCGGCAATTGGAACAGCGTATGGAAGCGGTTCTGGCGGCTCAGTCGATCCGGGGTGTTCGAGGTATTCTTCCAGCTATTGGCGGAATGCAGCCAGACGGCACACTTGGTCCAGTTGTTCGACAGCACCACAGCGCGGGCTCATGTCTCGGCTGCTGGCGCAAAAGGGGGCAGCATCGCCAGGCGTTCGGCCGCTCGCGCGGCGGTTTCTCGACCAAAATCCACCTCAAGACCGATCTCGACGGCAACCCTCTCGACTTCCACCTGACCGGTGGCGAGGCCAGCGACAGCAAACAGTTCGAGACGTCGCTCGACCTCGGCCCCGACATCCGCCCGCGGATTGCGATGACCGACAAGGGATATGACAGCGAGGCGAACCGAGCGGCGGCGCTCGCGCGCGGCATCACCCCGGTTATCCCGCGCCGCGAAAACTCCAAGCAGCGAGGACGTTTTTTCCCGAAACGTCTCTATAAACTGCGAGCCCGCATCGAACAGGCAATCGGAAAGCTCAAGCGGTTCAAACGCGTCGCTATGCGCTGCGAAAAGACCGACATGAGCTATTCAGCCATCATCAGTTTTGCCTGCGGGCTGATGCTGGTTAAATCCGTCCACACAACCTAGAAGCCTTGATTCTTGCGCTCGAGCAGCGTGGTGTCGACCCCAACCGCATTGCAGCAA
>JBAUTX010000222.1:0-3209 GCA_049582405.1 Occallatibacter sp.
AGACGCTGGAACATCTTCGTGCGGAGTCCATTGAGCAGAATCCGCGCATTCATCACGAATTCTCACAGGCATCGGAATCTCTTCAGTACGCAAAAGAGCATCTCTTTGAACGCAACTCCGTTGTACGTGACCACGAATTGATGACTGAGGTTCTGCGCCATGGGCGTGGGCAGATTGACCCTGGTCAATTACGGGGCGCGCTGGAACTCGAGCAGTCGCAGGGTACACTTATCCGCGCCGGGAACAATCTCGCCACACGCGAAAGCCTTGAACGAGAACAGCGCATGATTACGACAGTAGATGGTGGCGTCGGGCGCTTTGATCGCCTGGGCGGACAGCACGAACTTCACCCTTCCGAGCGTCTTCGCGAAGAACAGCAACGAGCTGTTTATCAGGTTCTCGATTCACGTGACTTGGCCATCAATCTGCGCGGCGCGGCGGGAACCGGCAAGACTGCCACGTTAGGTGAAATCGACCGTGGCTTGCGCGATGTGGGTCGAGAGGTTATGGCTGTCGCTACTACTCGCAGCGCGGTAGAAGAGTTGCGGAAGGTCGGCTTCCACGATGCCATGACGATTTCGCGCCTACTGGAGGACAGCACGACGCAATCCTCGCTGCGAGGCAAAGTGCTGATCGTCGATGAGGCAGGCATGGTCTCAGGTCGCCAGATGGAAGGTTTGCTCAAGCTGGCAGAGCGCGAACAAGCGCGGATTCTGTTCTCTGGGGATACACGGCAAATTCAGAGTGTAGAGGCGTCGGACGCTCTCCGCATTCTGGAACGGGAATCGCAGATGAAGAGTATTTCGTTGACTGGTGTACAACGGCAGACACAGCCAGAGTATAGGGATGCAATCCAGACGTTGAGGCAATCGCCAGAGCAGGGGTTTGAAAAGCTAGAGAAACTCGGTGCCGTTCGCGAGGTTCCATATCTGAAACGAGCACAGGCCGTGGCATCGACTTACCGGGAACTTGCGACCGATTCAAATCGCAAGGTGCTCGTCGTTGCCGGTACACATGAGGAGATTGGCAGGATTACGCACGCGATCCGTGAGGATAGGAAACAGCACGGCGAACTGGAACACGGCACGGCTTTTGAACGCTACTCGCCGTTGCAATGGACCGAGGCACAAAAGAAGGACCTGTCGAACTATCAGGAAGGGCAGGTCCTGTTGTTCCATCGCTCTTCGCATGGGGTTGCCCGGCATGAAACACTCACCGTTGAACATGCGGACAAGTCGCACATTGTTGCCAGAGACCGACAAGGCGTGGAACACATGGTGAGTCCAACTCAGGCGCGTTCCTTCTCTGTGCATGAGTGCAGCCAGATTGAAATTGCTTCCGGCGACAAACTGTTGCTGACAGGCAATCGCCGCGAGGCTGATTTCCGCGCCACAAACGGCGAACTGGTGAAGATACGCAGCGTTGACGGTGGCCGCATTCAACTTGAAGATGGCCGGACACTGCCATCGAACTATCGTGAATTCGACCACGGTTATGCGATTACCGCGCATCGCAGCCAGGGCAAGACCGTCGATGCGGTGGTTCTCTCAGGCGACACGATGAAGCAGGAACAGTTTTACGTGGCCGCGTCACGTGGCCGCGATGAAATTACGATCATCACTTCTGATGTAGATGGATTACGCGAATCACTCGGCATCTCTTCGGCGCGGCCATCGGCAACTGAACTGGCAAGAGAGCAAGCTCAAGTTCATCCTGCGCCGGAACACGGCCTCGCTCAATTGGCCATACAGAACATCGAAGCGCCAGCACCGCTCCATGAAATCAGCATCGGCCACGAGATGGGTATAAGCCTGTGACCTTCCGCAATTATCGCCCGCTTGCTGCTTTGCGCCGAACGGAGACATATCCCTTCGGAAGTTTGTCCGCTTCCTCTGGCGCATGGCGCGTTGGCCGGTCAAGAATCTCCAGCGCTTTTGCAATCAATGCTGGCGTTGCTTTGGGACGGCGTGCCAGCCAATCCTCATGCTGAAGATGAGCGAGTTTTTCCGCCACGGCGACATTGATGAACTGGTTGAGCGAGACGCCTTCCTTCAGCGAAAAATCCTCCGCTACCCTACGCACAGAGGGCATGAGCCGGAGCGGAAATTTGTTCACGACAACTTTCTTTTGGCTTGCGGGCATACCCTTATCTCCTCTTCCTGAATTCATTCAGCAGTTCCGCCGGGGTCAGCAATTGCAGGTGAAAACGTTTTGCTGGTTCTCGAAAATGTTTTGTGTTGTTGGTCACGATGGCGTCCGCGCCGCCATTGATGGCAACCTCCAACACCATGTCATCGTTTGCATCCTGTGAAAGCGGTGTGTGCCGGACAACGACCAGAACCGGCTCGGCAAGCGCTTCCAACATGTCCAGGAGCAATGTGGTTTCTTCCTGCGTCTTCCCGGACACACTCAGGTGTTCCGCCCGAAATGCCACATCCCGATACTCACATGCCAGCTTGTAGTCCATGAGGATGGTTAGCTTTTTGAGCAGTACAAGCCGCAGACTCTCTGCTGCCGCTCCGGTGCTCGAACGGAGAGCGGTGATGAGAACCGATGTGTCAAGAACAATCCTCACGAACTGATGGTATCACGGGTGGCCCCATTCGTTCGGGCGTCTGAAGAGACATTTTTAATGACATTCCCCGGATAGATGGAATTATGTGCCGAGGCGACGGAGGTCCGTGTCAAGGCTCTTGACCGCGCAGCGGCGGGCTTTGCCCGGCCTTGACACGGACCGCGCCTCGGCTACACTCTGTCCATCCGGGGAATGTCATCCGGGGTTTGTCTAGTGGGAAAATGGGCAAAAATAAAATTTCATTTTCATAATATCGAAAAATCGATAGCGCCAAGCATTCCTTAAAAGTATCTGCAACGACTCTGTGCATCTCCTGTTCCTTAAAGTTCGCCTCCGCTTCGCTTTTGCCTGTCGATAGACTCGAAAAACAACCCTACTGATGGGGTTGACGCATATTCGAATACCATCCATTGTGGTTTCAAGGAGTGTGCGAGCCATGTTCGATTCCCCCCATGTATTCGAACCTCTATTGAACAGTGAGCAGGCTGCGGCCATTGTGAAAGTCCACCCGAAAACCCTCCAGCGGTATGCCCGTAACGGTATCGTCGGGGGACTACGGGTTGGTAAACTCTGGCGTTTCCGGCTCTCGGATCTTCACGGCCAGTTGCTCGGTGCGGAGCAGTCTGCAATCGAC
>JBAUTX010000223.1:0-4285 GCA_049582405.1 Occallatibacter sp.
ATACTCAGACGCGAGCAGACTCTTGAACTGCGTTCCATCGAATCCAGCCGACCCACACACCAGCGTGAGGCGCGTCACGTCGAGAGCAAATTCGTCTTCGCGCATCGCCTTCACGGCCGATGTCCAATTCGTGCCCGGCATCAGGTAATCCACAAATCCTGAATTCCGGAATTCGGTGGGTATCAATTCATCGGCCCCGAGAATGTGAAAATACTTCGAGACCAAAGGATGGGTGTTGACTTCATGGCGAATGTCCAGCGCCAACTGGATGGAACGGTTCACCATTTCGTACCCTTCCAGTTCCATCTGCCGGCGCGCGACATCAATCGAAGCAATGATCTGCAGATTGGGCGAAGTGGAAGCGTGCGTGAAAATCGCCTCGTGGAACTGCTCCTCCACCGTGTGGTAGTCCTGATCCTTCACCAGCACAATGGATCCCTGGCGCAGGCAGGACATGGACTTGTGAATCGAGTTCGTTTCATAGACACGGATGTGCACCTTATCGGGGTTCGCCAGGAGCTTTGCATCCAGGAGCTTGGCGTCGTGCGGATCAAGATTCTCGCCAAGCTTCTTCGCCTGCTGTTGATATGCCGCATGATATGCGGGATCAGCGAATTTCTTCTCGAGAATGGCCGCCGCTCCCATTGCCGTGCGGCGCCGATAGAAGGGGCTCCAGCGGGCAAAGCCAAACCATGCCTCATCCCACAGAAAGATGAGATCAGGCTTGATGGCGAGGCACTCTTCCATCACCCGTTCGACGTTGTAGATATGGCCATCGAAGGTGCAATTCGTCAGCACCAGCATTCTTGCGCGCTCGAGCTTTCCCTCTGCCTTCAGATCAAGCAGGGCCTTCTTGATGGTTCTCAGCGGCACAGCACCATACATCGAATACGCGGTCAAGGGATATGCTTCCACGTACAACGGAAACGCTCCGGAGAGCACGGCGCCGTAGTGGTGCGACTTGTGACAGTTGCGATCCACTAACATGATGTCGCCGGGCGCGAGCAGCGCCTGTTCCACCATTTTGTTTGACGTCGACGTTCCGTTTGTAACGAAGAACGCGCGGTCGGCTCCAAAGGCACGGGCCGCATATTCCTGTGCGACTTTGATGTTCCCGGTCGGTTCGAGCAGGCTATCCAGACCGCCCGTCGTCGCCGATGATTCTGCGAGGAATAGGTTCATTCCATAGAACTCGCCCATGTCGCGAATCCAGTTGGACTTGAAGATCGACTTACCCCTTGCAATCGGCAGCGCATGGAAGGTGCCGATTGGTCTTTGCGAGTAGGTCTGGAGATTATCGAAGTAGGGAGTGGAATACCTTTCCGCAATACCATCCAGAATGCTCAAGTGCAGTTCCAGTGGCTCTTCAACTTGATAGAAGATCCGCCGAACGAAGGAAGCTTCCAGGCTGCCTGCGGCTTTTTCAACTTCCCGGTCCGAGAGTACATAGATATCAAGTTCGGGCCGAAGGAGCTTGAGAGCCTGTCCCAGTGTGAGTCCTTTCTGCAGCGAAGCCGGGTCGACCCCGCTCGCGTTCAAGTAGGACGTCAGAAACTCGCGTAGAAGTGGATTGTTGTGTACGGATGGGACGGGCACCCCGTCATAGATAATCGCGGCTTCCAGAGATCCATTCAAAACTGCCGCCAGAAATGCATCCTCAAAACTGCCAACGAAGACAGGTTCGTAGACGAACTTATCCAGGGGGCGACGGAGCCGACGAAGATCCTGCCCCAGTTCTCTCCAGGCTGACGGGCGAGCTGGGCTCACAATCAGGACTTCAAAATACGGCCGATGCGCAGCTTTTTGCTCTCCAGCGAGCGGGAGCCGTTCAGTCAAATTCGCACGACCCTCTTCCGCATTTTCCCAGTCGCTCTCATTGGTGCGGTAGGAGTGGGTCAGCACCGCAGTGCTGATCCCTCGGGCAAGCCTGGCTGTACCTGACGCGTCACCAGACGCGACCCGCTCTGTCAAAAGACTGAGTAAAGCTGGGCCTGGATAAGCAAAAAAATCTTCCCACGGGCGCAGTGCGTCAAGGCTCTTCGTGACCTTTGCACGGATGGCGTCTTCCGATGCGCGCTGATTGAGGGTGATCTCCCACTCTCGAGTCAATTCCAAAAAGGCGCGCCAGCGGTCAAGCCGTGCTTCGGTTCCCGTAAAGAATCGATCCACTTGGGGCATTACTGATTCGTTCATAACCTCGACATCCTTTCATTCCATTGACTCAGCTTCGAATCCGGATCCTTATTTTTTCGTCTCACCCTGCTTGATGAAGTTGTACTTGGCACTGAACATGAACCGCGGCGCATTGGCGCTTTCCTTGTTCCTCTCGACAAGCCATCCATAAAGAAATTCCGTGCCGATGTTCAGCGATCCAAGTGGATTCCAAATGATGTTTGCGGCCGAATAATTGCTTTGGTGATAGGCCGAGCCAGGCTGGAGGCTGGTGTTTTGCGCTTGTGCAAACCCATAGACAGCAGAGGAGCGTACCCTATCCGCCCAGTAATGCTGATACCCTCCGTAGGTTGCGACCAAAGGTACAGCCTTCAGGTGAGCAGCATCCTTGGGCGCGGCATCAATCCCTAAGCCGGAAGTGTCGTTGACATACCTCTCCATGCCGGCGCCATAGGCCCCTTGATATACAAGCATGTCTTTCCCTGTCACATTGAGCGCACCCGTCAGATTGAGACCCCAGCCAAATACCGAATCGCTCCTGCCGTCCGGCAAATAGGCTGCTGGTGAACGCATCAGAGTTGCGAACTGGACGTGCCCCTTGGTAAATCCGTGACGGAACTTGATCGCTCCGTCCGGTGTTGGACTGTTCGGAAGAGAGTTGAACGTGGGAGTGGCGAACGCGACATCCGAAGACGCCTTCTCAAGAGAAAAGCTCAAGCTGGTCTTCTCCCCAAGAGAAACGCTGTAACGCAGTTGAGGATTCCGAATCAATATCTGGCTGTTGGGGCCCTGGAACTCAAGCGTATCCGGCCCTGCATCAGGATCCATGAAGTTGGAGAAGCTTTGTCCAACGAGGAAATTGGCGACCTGTGCATACGCGTGCCTCAAACGCGGCGTTGTTGAGTTCGTGCCAAAGAAGTCATACTCCATGAAGAACCGAACGCTCGAGGAACTGACGGGAATGAGGAAGTCGAGATTCATTCGCGTCGGGCGAATTGAAACCGTCGTGTTGTTCACCCCAACGGGGGCAGGAATAGGAAACGAAGAGGGAACGAATTTTTCGGATTCACCTGCGGGCTTCAGATCGTAGATGAAATCAGTCTTGAAATAGCCTCCGATCCGCAACAGCGTCTGCGTGCCAGGGAGACGAAAATAGCCTGGATACCGGGGATCGAGGGGAGCATTATCGATCCGCGGTGCGGCAAGCTGGTCTTGGCTGTCCGTTTGATACTTTGCGGTGGCTTCTTCAACTTGACGCTTGGGTTCAATGTGCAAAGCCGCAGCCTGGGCCGCACCGCTGTCCTCCGCTTGCTTCGAGGGGGCGCCAGCCGCCGCTGCGCTCGCGCTGGATGTGGAGGGTGCAGGAGGAGCCGGTTTGGCAGCCGCGGGCTTTTCTGCTTTCGAGAGCTCAAGGATCTGTGCCTGGATCTGTTGCATCTGCGCTTTCAGATCATCGAGCTGCTTCTGCAGGGCGCTCGCCTTCTCCGAATTGCTCATTTCGGATTGTGACCACGCAAGGGGGGCTATTGCACATAGGAGCGCGAGGCAAAGTAGTGTGAGAATGCTTTTCACTCGGACCATAATTTCCAATGTCCTAGTTCTGAAGGAGTACTCTCCCCCAGTTGCGAAATTTACATTCTGGGTAGATGAGAAAACACTGGAAGAACTACTAGCAGCGTCCCGCTTAAGTTCCGGAAGTGATTTCTTCTGGATGCAACACACTGTCGCCATCAGGTTCTGCGGCCACTGCAGCAGCCTGAGCCGGTGTTTCCATCCGCGGCTCGGACTTAATGAGTACCTTTGAAGAGGTCACCAAAAACAACGTCGCGGAGAACCCCCTGTTGCGCGGTCAATCAAAGGAAGAGATGCCCGCCAGGGGGAAACGCAGCTGTCCCACAATGAACAGGTAGCAGCCATGAACCACCTGGCTGCTACCTGGTGTTGCTTCGATCGCACTGCTCATCTCGCCTGGATTCCAAATGAATCTCTAACGTCCGGCGACCTGCTCTTGGGTAATCTCTGCGATGAGATTCAGCTTTGATGTTTCCAGCGCCCTCGCCGAGTCCATTCTCGCGAATATATCCAGCAGGCGGGCGATAAGCCCAGTCCATCC
>JBAUTX010000224.1:0-6652 GCA_049582405.1 Occallatibacter sp.
CTGACAGCAGATCGAGAAGGATATCCCTGGACCGGATGTCGAGCCAATCTGTACTTGCGCAGAGGATATGTCCCACATAGCCCAGCGGCGAGAAGAGAAGTGTGGCTGCCACCCAGAGGTAGACCGGGTCCGAACGATCGAACAGAAACAGACTGGCGGCCAGGATCGCGAGCAACCAGAAGATCACGATGTATGCATCCTCGTCGGCCCTGGCCAGGAGCGCCTTCTGCCAATCGAGGCGTGATTGTGCCTGCATGGCAGTTTGCGTGACCAGTAGTGGAGCATAGTTCAATCCGCCTGACGCCGAGTCTTGGAGACTGCCAGGCCCCATCCAGACACGGAAGGCAAGCGTCTCGCTCACCCCTCCGTTCCTGGGGCTTTCGGCGGGTGGCAGCGGAAACATCAGCGGCCGGGCAGCGAAGATCCGCTGCACGGCTCCATGGCTGTCGAACTTGCCAAAGCTGCCGAGCCATTGCCCGTTGGCGAACAGTTGCCAGCAGTCGCTCGAACCGGTCGGCCCATCGATCGCCATTCCTTCTCCCGGTTGCGCCGCCACTGTGATACGCAATCGGTACCAGGCCCATCCCCAGTAGCCTTTGTGTCCCCTTGCCTGCCAGCCCTTCACCCAGCGCGCATCCCCGGACCAGGGATCAAGCTGGCCGGCGACGGGTGTCAGGTCCACGTTCTCCCACGCGGAGTCATCGAAGGCGGGTTCGGACCACAGCGGCTTGCCGGTTTCGGGGTTCATGGGCGAGTCGCCGATGTGGAACTTCCACGGGCCGTGGAGCGGAACGACGGACTGCCCAAGCGTGATGATCGACGCGCCTGGGGGCTGCGCGGAGGGAACTGTAGTCTGCGCAGAAATAAGGCTGGGGCGGCACACGAGGAGCGCGAACAGCAGCAGCGTGAGACGAGTGTGGCGCGCCATGGGAGGTCCTCAGGGCCGGGGATGCGGCTGCACGCACTATAAACAATGGCTGCTGCGCGTGGACGAATTTTCTGGATTTGCGGGTTGGGACGTGGTGCGGCGGGAGCGCGGGCATTGTGGTGGCGCGTCCGAGAATTTGGACACGGGGAGCCGGCTCAGTTGTCCAAACTTTGATACGAGATCGTGAAGGATTTATTGCGAGGGATGCTGGTGGGATGCCGGGCCGATGAAGGGTGCACCCTCCCGCGCGATGGTTGGGTCGCGGGGAGGGTGCGGGATGTCAGAAGCTCCGCGAGAAGCCGATCGTGACGGAGTTTTCTGACATCTTGCTGGTGACGCTGGTGCCGGGGACGGGGCCCTGCGCCGAGATCCAGGGACCGGTGCTGGAGTTCTGGAAGGCGTGGTAGTAGGCGACGTTGAGATCCCAACTGTGGATGTGCTGCACGAGGCCGCCGCTGAGGTGGTGCTGGACGATGCCGGGTGCGGGTGTGTTGAAGAAGGCCAGGCTGCTCGGAATGGGGTTCTGGGAGAAGTTGTAGCCGCCGATGACCTTGGTGGACTTGGTAATCTCCTGCTGGACGCCGCCGCCGAAGGCCCAGATGCTGTGCCAGCCGAAGCCGACGACCGCGCCGTTGTTGTTGTAGCCGGACTTGTCGAAGCCGGTGGTGTGGGCGTAGTCGAACCAGCGGGCGTCGACGCCGATGTTGGTACGCGCGGTGGGCTTGACGCCGATGCCCATGGAGAACAACTGGGGCAGATCCATCTCAAACTCGATGGGGTGCTTGACGCCGGTGAGGTCGGCGGCTTCCCACTTGAAGTCGCGGAACCAGATGGGCGAGTGGTAGGAGAAGCCGGCGCTGAAGACGTCATTGAACTTGTAGTGCAGACCGGCCTGCGCGCCGACACCGAAGGCCCAGGCGCTCTTGGAGGCCGAGAGGTAGTAGGACATGGTGCTGCCTGCGCTGACGGGCGTGGCGAAGGGCGCGGGGATGACCTTGAGCATGGAGAAGGCGGGCACGAGAGAGAAGCCGGCGGTGAGGCGATCGGAGAACTGGCGCGAGGCGCCGATGGGCATGGTCAGCAGCGCGTAGTTGGAGCTGAGGCTGCCGAAGCCGAAGCCGTTGGGTGGCTGCGGGGTGAGGATCGGGTTGGAGAAGTCTTTGCTCTCGTCGTAGTCAACGCCGAAGCCGCTGACGGCGAGCATGGCGAAGTGGTACGAGTTGCGGCTGTCCGGCGCATGGTAGATGAAGGCCATGCCGGGCATGAAGGCCGTGTTCGTATGGCTGACGGTGGTGCCGCTGAGCGTGGCGGCTGGCATGCCGGGGCCGAAGGCGTTGGCGTTGACGGTGCTGGAGAGCGAGCGCCAGGGGATGAAGATGGTGCCGTGGAACTCGAAGCGGCGGCCCTTGAAGAGCGCGGTGCAGGCGGGGTTCCAGGCGACAGAACCAGTGGCGTCGAGGCAGAGGCCGGTGTCGGCGCCGCCCATGGCTTCATTGACGGGTCCGGCGCCGTGGAGGAAGTGGCCATCGGTGGCGTGGAGAGCTAGAGGAGACAGCAATGTGAGGAGCGCCGCGAAGAGACGCGGCACAAACGCGGTGAAACGGCGATGCGGTTTCATGGTATCGGCTTCCCTGCGGAACCTGCCCTTGGTCGCCGCTCGGCCTTGGTTGTGGCCTGCGGTGGGGCAGAGTCCCGACACTTGGTGAAGGCATGTGGCGTGCCACAATGGGCTGAGTGCCAGAGTGTGACAAATGGGGGATTTGTGATGGCACAGCCGGGAAGCATGCGGGCCGTGGGACGGGACGTTGCAACGATGCGTTTCAGGATGAAACGTTGTGTGGCAGATCCTGTGGGGCGTTCGTGGACGTGCGAAGTCTGCTCATGCGGCAGCGGGGGAGGCCCGCTGCGGTGCACCGAACCAGGTTTCCAAGAGAATCAGGCAAGAGATTGGCAGTATCGGGAGAGATTTCGGCTTCAGAGATGGGCTATCTTCAAGGACGAGGAGAGACGCTGCAAAACGGCCGCAGGGTCGTAGATAGAGGAGTGGGTATGCAGAAGCGAACACTGGGAAGAAGCAATCTTGAAGTCTCCGCCATCGGCCTCGGCTGCATGGGGATGAGCTGGTCGTACGGCCCTGCGAAAGATAAGCAGGAGATGATTGGCCTGCTGCGCGCGGCTGTGGAACTTGGCGTGACGTTCTTTGATACGGCGGAGGTCTCCGGACCGCTTGCGAACGAGGAGTTGGTCGGGGAAGCACTGGCGCCCTTCCGCGAGCGCGTGGTGATCGCCACGAAATTCGGTTGGGAGGAAAATCCCGACGACGGCGGAAAGTGGAATGCGCTGAACAGCAGGCCGGAACACATCAAGCAAGTAGCCGAGGCTTCTCTGAAGCGACTGAGGGTGGACGCGATTGACCTCTTCTATCAGCACCGAGTTGATCTCAACGTGCCGATTGAAGATGTGGCGGGCGCGGTGAAAGATCTGATCCAGCAAGGCAAGGTGAAGCACTTTGGATTGTCGGAAGCAGCGGAACAGACGATTCGGCGCGCACACGCCGTACAGCCTGTGACCGCGCTGCAGAGTGAGTACTCTCTCTTCTGGCGTCAACCGGAGGAAGAGATTCTGCCGACGCTGGAGGAACTGGGCATCGGGTTCGTTCCCTTCAGCCCTCTTGGCAAGGGGTTCCTGACCGGGGCAATTACGGAAGAGACCAAATTCGACAGCACGGACTTCCGCAGCACGGTCCCGCGATTCAGCGAGGAAAACCGGAAAGCGAACCTGGCGCTCGTCAATCTGCTCAAGCGCTTTGCAGAAGAGAAGCATGTAACGCCCGGTCAGATTGCGCTGGCTTGGCTGCTGGCCAGGAAGCCATGGATTGTGCCGATTCCGGGCACGACGAAGCTGGACCGCCTGAAGGAGAATCTGGGCGCGGTGAGTGTGGAACTGAGCCCGGAGGATATGGCTGCCATCGAAAGCGCCTCGGCACACATCCATCTGCAGGGGGCGCGCTACCCGGAGTTTCACGAGAAACTGGTGAATCGTTGAGAATGCGCCGCGCGTGAGCGCACAATGCATGCTGCCGGGGACTGCGATGGTTCGCGGCGGAAGCAAGGAGACTGGCATGAAGGCACTCTTCGTGACTCTGTTGGCAACTGTCATATCCGTGGGGGCTCTGGCGCAGGGCCAGGCTGCGGGGGGCCCGGCTTCTGGACGCGGCTCAGACCGGGACAGTCTGATTGGCGCGTGGCATCTTGTCTCGATGCAGGAGCCGGGCGCGGATGGGAAGCTTCGCACTGTGACAGACAGGAAGGGCGCACTGATCTACACGCGCGATGGACACATGTCGGTGCAGATCATGTATCCAGCTTCGGAATCCGCGGTCACGAATGACTATGTGCGGAATGGCTACGAGGCGTCGTTTGGCAGCTACGAAGTAAACGAGGCGGCACACACGGTGACGCATGATGTGGAGGGGTCGATTACGAGCGGGCTGGTGGGAAAACATCTGACGCGGGTGTATCGTATCTCGGGTCGGCGGCTGATGATCCACTCGGTCCATCCAGAGGAGCACTGGGAAGTGACCTGGGAGCATGACTGACGCGCACTGCGCCAGGAAGGGAGTTGCACCATGTCCAAATGGCCGAGGAACGAGCTGCGCAAGATTGCGGAAGCGGATGACCTGCACATCTCGCCGTTTCGCGAGGATGGGAAGACGTATGGCACGCTGACCTGGATCTGGTCCGTGGTGGTCGAGGACGGACTGTATGCAAGGGCATACAACGGGCAGAAGTCGCGATGGTATCAGGCAGCGTTGCGTCAGAAGGCGGGACGGATTGTCGCGGCCGACATGACGAAAGAGGTTGCGTTTGAGCCGGTCGAGGGCGCGATCCAGGAGCGCATCGACGATGCGTATCGTGCGAAGTACAAGAGCAGTCCATTTCTGCAGCCGATGATCAGCGAACGTGCGCGCGCGGCAACGGTGAAGATTCTGCCGCGGTCGACGTGAGGAGATTCGCACGCACGCAAGTTGGACTCAGGCTGTGGCGGTTACGCCGTCAGGCGAGTTTGAGTTCGCGCATGCGGCGCCAGAGCGTGGAGCGGCTGAGACCGAGGGCTTTGGCGGTTTCTGCTTTCTTCCAGTGATGCGAGTCGAGTGCGGCGCGGAGGCGCTCCTGCTCAGAGAGCGTGGAGGCGTGGTGCGCGTGGGTGCGGTGCGGCTCGGGTGCGGGCTCGTGGTGCGCTTCTGCGAGTGCCTGGTGGTGGAGCGCGGCGAGGCGCAGCTCTTCGGGCAGGTCTTCGGGGAGGATGGTTTCCATCTTGGAGACGGCGACGGCGTACTCCATGGCGTTGGAGAGCTCGCGGACGTTGCCGGGCCAGTTGTAGTCGAGGAGGACGCGCATGGCGTGCGGGGAGATGCGGCGGACGAGGCCGCGCTGGCCGGCGACGCGGTTGAGGAGGTTGAGCGCGAGCTGGGGGATGTCTTCGCGGCGGTGGCGGAGCGGGGGCACGTCAATGGGCACGACGCAGAGGCGGTAGTAGAGGTCTTCGCGGAGGCGGCCGTCGCGGAGGGCGGCGCGGATGTCGACGTTGGTGGCGGCGATGATGCGGGCGTTGGTGATGCGGGGGATGCTTTCGCCGACGCGCTCGAAGCGCCGCTCCTGGAGGACGCGGAGGAGCTTGACCTGGAGGAGCGGCGGCAGGTCGCCGATTTCATCGAGAAAGAGGGTGCCGCCGGAGGCGAGCTCGAAGCGGCCGGTGCGGTCGCGGACGGCGCCGGTGAAGGCTCCGCGGATGTGGCCGAAGAGCTCGGACTCGAGGAGCTCGGAGGGCAGCGCGGCGCAGTTGACGGCGACGAAGGGCCCGGCGCTGCGGACGGAGTGCTGATGGATGGCGCGGGCGACGACCTCTTTGCCGGAGCCGCTTTCACCGGTGATGAGGATGGAGGCCTCGCTGCTCTGGAGGGTTTCGACGAGGCGGAAGATGCGCTGCATGGGCGGCGAGCAGGCGATGGCGCCGGAGCAGGGCGATGGGGAGTCGGAGCAGGCGGCCTCTTCTTCCGCGGGGCGCATGAGGATGAGGAAGGCGACGCGGGGATCGCAGATGCTGGAGCCGTCCTCGAGCATGGGAGCGGCGGTGATGGAGACGAGACGCTGCGCGGTTTCGCCGAAGCGCAACGTGGCGCGCCAGCCTTCGCGGCGCTGGCGCTGTTCGAGGGCCTGGCGCAGAGGGCTGCCGGGGCCGAAGCTGTCTTTGTCAAAGAGCGCTTCGACGGGTTGGCCACGGAGATGCGCGGAGGCGCCGGGCGTGAGGAGCTGATCGAGGAGGTGCGACGCGTGCACGATGCGGAAGTCGGGGTCGAGGCAGACAAAGGCGCGGCCGACAGAGGCGAGGGCGCGGGTGATGCCGTGGAGCGCAGCCTCAGTGAGCGGGTTGATGGGGTCGTCTTCGACGGGGCATGTGTCTGCGATGGGATCGAGAAGCGCGGCGGTCAAGCTCATGCGGCACCTGTGGGGCGCTCTGGAAGTGCGGCCGGCGGTTTCTTGACCCGGCAAAGCGCGCTTCCGTATGCTCGGGAGCGTCTGATTTGATTGTGGAAGACGAGGCTGGCTGCCGCATGTGTGCGCGGTCACAGGGGCGGGATTGGCAGTGAACCGGGGTGGCGAAGGGTTGTGGTCTCCCACCCATGTCGCCCGCTGCGCGGACGCCGTGGATGGGGCGCCCGAG
>JBAUTX010000225.1:0-2779 GCA_049582405.1 Occallatibacter sp.
GACCCGCAAACCGCATGCATGCACCTGTCGCATCAGGTGCGCATCGCGCCTGCGGGCCCGCTTCCTGCAGAATAAACCCTGGCTGCCCATCCCACCGTTGGCACACTTCATGTCCGACGCGCGAAAATGGTCCAGAAGCAGGTGCGTCACCGATGAACGAAAAAGCAGTTCCCGCCCTCGCGGGCATCGTCGTGCTCATAGTCGCCGCGGTCGCCGCCCTCATCCTCCATCAGCAGCATTGGACGCCGCTTGCGCTCCGCATGCAGGGAGCCGTCATCCGCCACGACGCCAATCCGCGCAATGAGCTGCCCATCTCCGGCGCGCAGATCACCGCCACCGATGGCGTCCACTCCATCACCACGCAGTCCGACCCCTCCGGCTACTTCGAGCTCACGCTCCGCGCAGGCATCGTTCTCCGCCGCAACGTGAGCCTCACCTTTACCGCGCCGGGCTACAAGCCGTTCCAAATGGATACCCGCATCAGCCTCCGCTCCGGTCCGGGCCAGCTCTACATCGCCGAGCTCCAGCCCGTCCCGCAACCCGTAAGAGTAGACTCTGCGCAGCCCGCCACCGTGCTCTCCAACATCCGCATCCGTTACACCGTCAACACCAGGAGCGAGGAGAACATCGGGAGCGTCGTCCGCACATTTCAGGTGCTCCACCACGGCAGCGAGCCCTGCAACCAGCAGGCGCCCTGCTCTCCCGACGGCCTCTGGAAAGCCTCCACCGCGTCACTCACCATGGATGCCGGCCCCGGCAACGAATTCCGCAACGTGCGCGCGTCCTGCATCGCCGGCGCCTGCCCGTTCACGCAGGTTGACGCCCGCGGCTTCATCAATGGGGGCCGCACCGTCACCGCCTCCGCCATCGCCTGGGCCGACACGGCAACCTACCTGCTCGAAGCAGAGGTCTTCCACTCCTCACTGAGCGGCGGCGTGCGTCACTCCTACCCGGTTCTCTACGAGCGAACTCTCACGTTCACCCTCCCCGCGAGCGAGGAAGGCGTCAGCATCGAAGCAGACGTCAATGGATCCCCGATGGTCTTTCCCCTTGGTCCGGAACTCTATCTCAGCTGGGCCAACTGCGTGATGCGCACCAACGCCGAAGCCGAGAAATCCACCGTCTACCGCTGCGAACTCAAGCCCGGCTACCGCTTCTAGCGCAGCACCGCCTCGGCCCGCACGGGATCCAAGTTTGAGAATCAGGTCTTTACCCGGTGAAGTATTGGGAAGATCCCGCAAGTGGAAGTCGAAGGGCGATGAGCGAAATGATCTTTGAGGTCCGCGAAGACGCGGCCGACGGCGGCTCCACGACTTCTGCGCTCGGCTACGGCATCCACACCCAGGCCGAAGGCCATGAAGAGCTGCGCGTCAGGGTCCCCGAAGCCGTCGAGTGTTATTTCGAGAATGCAGCGGAAGCACCGAAGCTCATCCGGCTCCACTTCATCAGCGCTGTGCCGAACGGGCCGCAATTAACTCCTGCGCTGGGGTGGTGGAGCGACAATGCGCGTGGCTACCTGGGTGAATATCTTAGCCAGCTCGCCGGAGAAGTTCGGATCGGATGGAGACATGCGCTTAAGAAGTGCCTCGTTGAGGGGGAAAAATCTTTCAAAGCCCGCCGGATTCCCCGATCCCAGAAAATGCGCCGGCTGTGAGCTCGTATTTCCCTGCGCGTGAGGAACTCCGCGCGGCACCAGGGCAAATTCTCCGCTCTTGACATCCTGCCATTCACCGCCGACATAGAGGGAAAGTACGCCATCGAGGACAAAGAATTCTTCATCGGCACGCGTGTGCACATGCACCGTGGTCATGAAACCGGGATCTTCGCGAAACTGGCCCATCCACCAGGAGCCACCAGACAGCTCGGCGTCAACAATGATTTTTCCTTGTCCATGGCCGAGGCTGTAAGTGGGAAGCTGGTCAGCCGGGATCAACCGAAAAGAACGCTCTGGAAATGCCGCGAGCGGGGATGGCGAGCCAAGGCCGGCAGAGGATTTTACGCCAGATGCCATCGCGGCAAGCGAACTCATCTGCAAAAAATTTCGACGTTCCATGCACGCCCCTCTGTTCTCGTAAGAATAGTATGAACGTCGGCTTCTGCAAGATGAATTCTCATCTGCCGGCGATGCTGCCAGCGGGAACGAGACCGAGGGGAAGGCGGAAAAAGCAAAGGCCAAGCCCGGAGGCTTGGCCTTTGTGTATGAATTATTGCCGGCGATCACCTAATCTCCCACACGGTTTCCCGTGCAGTACCATCGGCCCAGCGAGGCTTAACTTCCGTGTTCGGGATGGGAACGGGTGATCCCTCGCAGTATGGTCACCGGCAAATTGAGGCGTCTTGCGGGCATCTGAGCCCGAAGCCGAAATCCTGAGCGCATTTTTGCGAAGGACCCGGTTCGCCTTTCAACTTGAGAGCGCCTGGCGGGTGGTTGCCCGCAGCCTGCCGCGGCATCTGTGTGTTCCGGATTGTTTCTCCCGGCTTCTCACAGGAACGCGATCTGCAATCTAGCGCTACAAAGCTTGTGCAGCAAAACTTGATTGCAACGAAATTGATTGGTCCTACAAGGCTTGAAGAATGTCTGCATGCTGCGCAGAGTTAATTCTATGGACAAGCCGAACGGGCGATTAGTACTGGTAAGCTACACGCATTACTGCGCTTCTACCTCCAGCCTATCAACCAGGTGGTCTTCCTGGGCCCTTCAGGGAGATCTCATCTTGAGGCGTGCTTCCCGCTTATATGCATTCAGCGGTTATCACAACCGAACTTCGCTACCCAGCCG
>JBAUTX010000226.1:0-6643 GCA_049582405.1 Occallatibacter sp.
TGTGTGCGCGGTCACAGGGGCGGGATTGGCAGTGAACCGGGGTGGCGAAGGGTTGTGGTCTCCCACCCATGCCGCCCGCTGCGCGGACGCCGTGGATGGGGCGCCCGAGGTTAGGGGCTGGGGGAGATGATTTGATTCCCACCTTAGCCGCTGCGCGATGGGCGCGCAGCGCCGAAGGTGGGGTACCCGGCGGTGAGGGAACGGCGAGGGTTGCGAAGGGAGCGCGGAGATGGGTGCAACGGCTCCGGCGGTGGTGAGTGGCGTGGGCGCAAGGCCCATGCTGGTGCGGCGGGCGGCGGTGCTGGGCGCGGGTGTGATGGGATCGCGGATTGCGGCGCACCTGGCGAATGCGGGGATTCCGGTGCTGCTGTTGGATATGGCTCCGGCGGGCGAAGGCTCACGGAACCGGCTGGCAGAGAATGCGCTGGCGGCGCTGGCGAAGACAAAGCCGGCGGCGCTGTATGAGGCGAGCGCGGCGGCGCGGATTACGGCGGGGAATTTCGACGACGACCTGCCGAAGCTGCGCGGCTGCGACTGGGTGATCGAGGCCGTTGCAGAGAATCTCGACATCAAGCGGGCGCTGCTGGCGCGGGTGACGCCGCATCTGGATGCGGGGGCGGTGCTGACGACGAATACATCGGGGCTGCCGGTGACGCAGATTGCGGCGGAGCTGAAGTCGCACCGGGCGCGGTTTTTCGGGACGCACTTCTTCAATCCGCCGCGGTACATGCGGCTGCTCGAGATCATTCCCACGGCGGAGACGGATGCGGAGCTGGTGAGGGCATTTGCGGCGTTTGCCGACCAGATGCTGGGCAAGCAGATCGTGTTTGCGCACGACACGCCGAACTTCATCGCGAACCGGATGGGGATGATGGTGATGTTCCGCACCGTGGAGCTGATGGAGGAGCAGGGCCTGACGCTGGAGGAGATTGACGCGCTGACGGGACCGGCGATTGGATGGCCGCGGACGGGGACCTTTCGCCTGGCGGACATGGTGGGCATCGACGTGATGGCGCACGTGGCGCGGAATTTTCCGGGCGGCGGGACGGCAGGGGGATTTGTGCCGGTGTTGGAGGAGATGGTCCGGCGCGGGTGGATTGGGGACAAAGCGGGGCAGGGTTTTTATAAGAAGCAGCGCGGTGCGGATGGCAAGGATGAGCGGCTGGTGCTGGACCTGAAGACGTTTGAATACCGGCCCGCGCAGAAGGCGGCGCTGCCCGCGCTGGAGATGGCGAAGAACGCGGCGACGGTGGAAGAGCGTCTGCGGCTGCTGATGGCGAACGATCCCGCGAAGGACAAGGCGGCGCGTTTCCTGTGGCCGCTGCTGGGCGCGGTGTGGAATTTTGCGGCGGAGCGGATTGGCGAGGCGGCGGACGATGCGCCGTCGATTGATGAGGCGATGCGTGCGGGCTTCAACTGGGAGCTTGGCCCCTTTGAGATGTGGGATGCGGTGGGTGTGCGCGCGAGCGTGGAGCGGATGCAGGCGCTGGGCATGCCGGTGAGCGCAGCGGCGACAGGCTTGCTGGACGCGAAGTATGACCGCTGGTATGCGACGGATGGGCCGCAGTGCTACAACCCGCGGACGCGCGCGTGGGAGGCGCTGCAGGAGCGGCCGGGCCATGCGCGGGTGGCGGACTTCCGCAGGGCGCGTGGCGTGGTGCGCGGGAACAGCGGGGCTTCGCTGGTGGACCTGGGCGACGGGATCGGATGCATCGAGCTGCATGCGGTGAAGAACGCGATTGGCGCGGACGTGGTGCAGCTGGTGTCTGCGGTGCTGAACCCGGCGTCGGATGCGGTGCGGGACTTTGCGGGGTTTGTGATCTCGGGCGACCGCGAGCACTTCAGCGTGGGCGCGAACCTGCTGCAACTGCTGCTGGTGGCGCAGGAGGGCGAGTGGGAGGAAGTGGATCTGGCGATTCGCGGCTTCCAGCAGATGACGCAGGCGATCAAGTTTTGCCCGCGGCCGGTGGTGGTGACGCCGTTTGGGATGACGCTGGGCGGCGGCGCGGAGATGAGTCTGCATGCGGCGCGACGGCATGCGCACGCGGAGACCTACATGGGGCTGGTGGAGGCGGGCGTGGGACTGATTCCCGGCGGCGGCGGGACGAAGGAGATGCTGCTGCGCGCGGTGGATGCGGCGATGGCCTTGGCCGCGCCGGACCCGAAGGATCCGCCGTCGCGTTTTGCGCAGGGCGCGGAGATGGCGACGGCGCTGAAGCGCGCGCTGGAGACGATTGCGATGGCGAAGGTGTCGACGTCCGCGGCGGAGGCGAAGGCGCTGGGGCTGCTGGCGGCGAGCGATCGCGTGACGCTGAACCGCGAGCGGCTGCTGCTGGACGCGAAGGAACAGGCGCTGGCGCTGGCCGGGACGGGCTATGCGCCGCAGGCGCAGCGGATGCAGATTCCCGCGCCGGGACTGGGCGCGCTGGCGATGCTGGAGACGGGAATTTTCCTGATGGGCGAGGCGGGGTACGCGAGCGAGCACGACCAGAAGGTGGCGCGGTGGGCGGCGTATATCCTGTGCGGCGGGCGCGTGACGGCGGGCACGGCGGTGAGCGAGCAGTACCTGCTGGATTTGGAGCGGGAGGCGTTTCTGTCGCTGTGCGGCGAGCGGAAGACGCAGGAGCGGATTGCATTTACGCTGAAGACGGGAAAGCCGCTGAGGAATTAACGCTCCATGCAATGGGCTGGGCTGAGGACGAGGTGGTGCGCGGCGCTGGCGCTGGCGGCGACCATGTTAAGCGCACAGGCGCAGTGGAATGCGCCGACGGCGGCGCTGACGGAGCGCGGACAGGTGACGGCGGGCGGCAGGCAGGCGCCGTACATCATCCGGCGGCTGCCGGTGGCTTCGTTTCCTGACTTGCCGGCGGCGACGGCAGCGGCGCTGAACGCGAGCGGCTGCATGATTCCGCAGACGTATGAGGCGCACAGGCCGGAGAACGTGGTGCACGGGAGTCTGGAGCGGGCGGGCAGCGAGGACTGGGCGGTGCTGTGCGCGGTGAAGGACACAGTGACGCTGCTGGTGTTTTTTGCAAGCGCGCCGGGGACGGCGATGGAATTGGCATCGGCTCAGGAGTCGGAGCGGTTGCAGGCGCATGACCCGAGCGGCGTGCTGGGCTTCAACTGGGGCATTGATGCGGCGACGCCGGAGGATGTGCACGATGCGCAGGCGGGGCTGGAGCCGCGGCCGGCCAGGATCGGGCATGATGCGCTGGCGGATTCCGTGGTGGAGCACCGGACGGTCTATCACTTTTATGAGAAGCGTGCGTGGACGCTGCTGGACATGCCGCAGTAGTCGAGCGCGAAGGAGCCGAAGCGATGCGGGAAGCGGTGATTGTGAGCGCGGTGCGGACGCCGGTGGGACGCGCGCCGAAGGGCGCCTTTGCGACGACGCGGCCCGACGACCTGGCGGCAATTGCATTGAGTGGAGCCTTGGACAAGATTCCGGCACTGGAAAAGGGCGAGATCGAGGACGTGATTCTGGGCTGCGCGCAGCCGGAGGGCGAGCAGGGCTGGAACGTGGCACGCTATGCGGCGCTGCGGGCGGAGCTGCCGGTGAGCGTTCCCGGTGTGACGGTGAACCGGCTGTGTGCTTCGGGGTTGGAGGCGATTGCGCAGGCCGACATGCGCATCCGCGCGGGCGGCTGCAGGGTGGTGGTGGCGGGCGGCACGGAGTCGATGAGTCTGATCCCGATGGGCGGACTGAAGCCGAGCCCGAATCCGTGGCTGGCGGAGCACTATCCGGCGGCGCTGCTGACGATGGGGCTGACGGCGGAGCGGGTGGCGCGGCGGTATGGAATTTCGCGCGAGGACCAGGACGCGTTTGCGCTGCGAAGTCACGAGAAGGCGCTTGCGGCGCAGGCTGCGGGGCGCTTTGCGGATGAGCTGGCGCCGGTGACGGTGACGACAGCGATACCGGGCGCGAAGGCGGGCAAGACGAAGGGGACGGAGACGGTGGTGACGGCCGATGAGGGGCCGCGGGCGGATACTTCAGCGGCGGCGCTGGCGGCGCTGAAGCCGGCGTTTCACGCGCAGGGTACGGTGACGGCGGGGAATAGTTCGCAGACCTCGGACGGGGCGGCGGCGCTGGTGCTGATGGATGCGGAACGGGCGCGGGAGTTGGGAATCAAGCCGCGGGCGCGGCTGGTGGCCTATGCCGCGGCGGGATGCCTGCCGGAAGAGATGGGCATGGGTCCGGTGTTCGCCGTGCCGGTGGCGCTGAGGCGGGCGGGGCTGCGGCTCGAAGACATCGACGTGATTGAGCTGAACGAGGCATTCGCGGCGCAGTCGCTGGCGGTGATGCGCGAGCTGGGGATGGACCCGGGGCGGGTGAACGTGAACGGCGGGGCGATCGCGCTGGGGCATCCGCTGGGGTGCACGGGCTCGAAGCTGACGGCAACGCTGCTGGGGGAGATGGAGCGGCGCGGGGCGCGGTACGGCATGGTGACGATGTGCGTGGGCGGGGGCATGGGCGCGGCGGGGATCTTTGAGCGGCTGAGTTAGAGCGTGGCTCAGAAGAAAAACATGGTCTGCATGGTTGCCGTGAAGGCTCCGGGCAGGTTCGGGGAGATGGCCGGGTGCGTGTTGTAGGCGACCCCGCCGGAAACATAGATGCCGGACTGAATATGCACCGAGTAGCTGGCCATGGCTGTGCTGAGGCTCGACGCGGTGGTTTTTCCGGCTGCGGTCAACTGCGCCCTGGTAAAGCGGCTGTAACCGGTGTGCGAGAGCACGACGGAGGCCATATCGTAGGGGCGGCTGCGCAGCGGAGCGACCTGGTAAAAACGCAACTCATCGTAGCTTGGGTACGCATTGAGATCGGACGGCACGGAGATGGCGGAGACGCCGGCATAGAGGCCGTGGTTGGGAGCGGCGATGCTGGTGCTGCGCAACTGGCGGTCCGCCAGCACGAACCAGCATCGATTCCCTGCCGTGTAGGTGTTGGTCCTGGCGCTGAGGTAGCGCGTGGTGTTGGTCATGTAGCCGCCGCGAATCCACGTTGCGTGGGAGTCCGTCTGCGCGTCGCGCTTGTATCCTCCTTCCAACATGCTGAGCAGGCCGTCTCCCTTTGGCACAAAGCGAAAGCCCGCGGCATCGCGATGGAGATCCTCTGGCCCACCGGCAGGACTGGCGGAACGCTGCAGGCCGCCCTTGGCATAGAAGCCGCCCCTGGGTTGAACGCGGACGGTGACGGACGGCGCGGAGAGCGGAGCATAGGCCAGACCGATTTCGTTTTGAGGAACCGCGAAGACGCCCTCCGACCCTGATGAGGCATTGCCGCCCACCTGCATGCCGACGAACTGATCGTCGTTGTTCTGATAGCCCGCTTTGATTTCGATGCGATTGTGCAGGAAGGGCTTGTAGAGCACGGCCTGCATCATTTTTGACGCCTCCAGCGTGGCGGGGTACCAGCTGGTTCTGGAGACGACCGCGACGCCGTTGAACTGGTAGCCAGCTAAATGGATGCTGCGCAGATCGGCAGTCAGGAAGAAGTACGAGGCTATTGCCCATGTGGGGCGCTGGCCGACGTAGATCTGCTGGGGCACGGTAGCGGGGCTGCTCTGCGGGCTGGCGGCGATGCTGTCATTGCTGACGACGCGATAGGTGATGTCGTGGCAGAGCATGTCGCGGCGCAGCGGGTTACGAACTCCGGTAATGGAGTCGGAATACGTCGGGAGGACAAGATCCGCTCCCAGGTAGTTGAGCTCTTCGATGTCGAAGTGGGCGGTGCTGCAGGGTGCCTCTGCGGCGCCGCGGGCAGGCGGGCGAAGTGCGTGAGGAGGGTTCGGAAGGGCATGGCTGCTGGCCTCGGCGGATGCGGGCCTGGCCGGCGTGGGAGCATTCGAGCCGGGCGGCGTGCAATACGCGCCGTGCGCGGCCAGAAGCAATGCGGAGAGAACGAGGCCTGTGCGTCGCGCGCCGGGGAGGGCCAGTGTGACGGCGCAACGTTTTCGGGCATGGAGAATCACGAACTGCCGGGCCGATCTGCTCTGAAGGGGGAGCATTTTACGAGGACGGCCAGGACGCGCCTTGATGCGCCCCGGCCGTGGTGTTTCTGGATCTGGATGGGCGGCGATTGCGCCGCGGGCGCTATGCCTTGGCGGTGGCGAGGGCCTTGACGCGCGTGTTGAGGCGGCTCTTGTAGCGCGAGGCGGTGTTGTCGTGGAGGATGCCCTTCTGCACGCCCTTGTCGAGGATAGAGGCGGTGGCGCGGTACTGGGCCTGCGCGGCCTTGAGGTCCCCTGCGGCGATGGCCTCGCGGAGCGCGCGGAGGCTGGTGCGGACACGGGTCCGGTTGGCGCGGTTCACCGCGGTGCGGGTTTCGGTCTGGCGGGCGCGCTTGAGCGCGGATACGTGATTTGCCATTGTGCTTCCTTAAGCTCTTTGGGATGTGCGGGCCAGAATGCAAGCCGAGCCGCATCCCTCGCAATTACCTAGTGTACGGGAAAGCGGGGTTGGGGTCAATACGAGGGGATCGTCCTGACCTCAAGCGCTCGTTCCAACGGACGGCCGGGCGGATAGCGTCTCGGAGGAGCGTCACCCGGCAGAACGGGTGAGGCAGCGAGGCCCTTTCTTTTTGCGGGAAAGCTGGGAGATTGGGCCGATGCATCACGGCGGCCGGCGCGGGAAAGCGAAGGTAGAG
>JBAUTX010000227.1:0-11910 GCA_049582405.1 Occallatibacter sp.
CAATAAGATTGTTCGCACCAGCAACATCACCCAGTCTGCGGTTGGCGATAAGCGCGGTCTCTGGACCACCACCATTGCTGCAGCGGTACTCATCCTCGAAGAGTAGGCAACTGCAGAGGCGTCCTCCTTGGCCAATCCCGCCCTGCGGGGTTGGCCTTGCTGTGTCACCGGAAAGGAATTGGACAGGGAACCATGGCAGATCAACGCAAGTACAACGTAGGCTTGGTGCAGATGCGCATGGGGCCCGACCCCGAGGCCAACCTGGCTGCGGCGGTGCGTCACATCCGCGAGGCGGCACGCCTCGGCGCAAACATTGTCTGCCTTCCCGAGCTCTTTCGGGCGCAGTACTTTTGCCAGCGGGAAGATATTCGCCTGTTCGATCTCGCTGAGCCCATTCCTGGCCCATCGACGGAGAAACTGGCTGAGGTTGCGCGCGAGTCCCGCGTCGTCATCATTGCCTCGCTCTTTGAGCGCCGTGCGCCGGGGCTTTACCACAACACGGCCGTCACGCTGAACGTGGATGGCAGCATGGCCAGCGTCTATCGCAAGATGCACATCCCGGACGATCCGCTCTACTACGAAAAGTTCTACTTCACGCCCGGCGATCTGGGCTTCAAGGCGACGGACACGGCCTTCGGCCGCGTTGGCACGCTCGTCTGCTGGGATCAGTGGTATCCCGAAGGAGCGCGCCTGACCGCGTTGCAAGGCGCGGAGGTGCTCTTCTATCCCACGGCGATCGGTTGGCACCCGGCGGAAAAGGATGAGTTTGGTGAGGCTCAATACGATGCATGGCAGACCATCCAGCGCGCCCATGCAATTGCGAACGGCGTTTATGTGGCAGGCGTGAATCGCGTCGGCCACGAGCATGGCGATGTCCTCGGCAACCGAGCCGAAGGGCCTGGACTCGAGTTCTGGGGCGGCAGCTTTCTCGCCGACCCATTCGGCCGCGTCGTTGCCAAAGCTTCCCATGATGCCGAAGAGGTGTTGCTGGGCGAGATTGACCTCGGACTGCTCGAAGACACGCGCCGCAACTGGCCCTTTCTGCGCGACCGCCGCATCGATGCGTATGCGCCGATTACGCAGCGTTTTCTCGATGCGGCGCACGGTCCGGCACGCGGCGGAGACCACAAATAGCCATGGTCAACCCCCACCCCACCCCCCTACCCAGCGAGCTGGGCTACCGCATGCCCGCCGAGTGGGAGTCGCACGAGGCGACGTGGCTGGCCTGGCCGCATAATCACGAGGATTGGCCCGGCAAGTTCCAGCCGATTCCCTGGGTCTATGCGGAGATCGTGCGGCTGCTGGCTGCGCGTGAGCGTGTGCACATCCTTGTCGAGGATGAAAAGGCGCACCGGCGCGTGCAGGGGATTCTCAAGCGGGCGGGCGCGAATCTTGCGCAAGTCGACTTTCATGTTTGGCGCACAGACCGCGTGTGGACGCGCGACTCCGGCCCGATCTTCGTCCGCAATGCCGGCGGCCAGGTCGCTATCACGGACTGGCGCTTCAATGCCTGGGCGAAATATCCAGACTGGCATCTCGACGATCAGGTTCCAGGCCACGTCCAGAAGCTTCTTGGCCTGCCTGCGTGGCAGCCGGTGGTGGAACTCGGTGACGGGCCGAGACGGCTTGTTCTTGAGGGCGGCTCCATTGACACGAACGGGCAGGGCATCTTGCTCACGACAGAAGAATGCTTGCTCAGCGAAGTGCAGCAGCGCAATCCAGGCGTGAGTCGCGAGCAACTGGAACTGGCCTTCCACGATTACCTCGGGATTGAGCAGGTCATCTGGCTCAATCGCGGAGTGGCGGGCGACGATACGCACGGTCACGTGGACGATATCACCCGCTTCGTCGGGCCGGAGACGATTGTGACCGCGGTCGAGCCGGACACGAGCGATGCAAACCACGCGCCGCTGGCTGAGAATCTTGAACGGCTGAGGGCTGCACGCGCGCCGGGCGGAAAACGGTTCACGATTGTGGAACTACCACTGCCTCGCCCCGTCGTGTTTCGCGGCCAGCGTCTTCCGGCCAGCTATGCGAACTTCTACCTGGCGAATGGGCTGGTGCTGGTGCCCACCTTCCACGACCCCAACGACCGCATCGCGCTGAACACGCTGGCTGAGGTCTTCCCAGAGCGCGAGGTCATCGGAATCCACTGCGTGGACCTGATCTGGGGACTGGGTGCGCTGCACTGCATGACACAGCAGCAGCCTGCCGCGCTACCATCGAGGCCATGATTTCTGATTTGGACGCCATGCAGGCTGCGCTGGCCGAGGCCCAAAAAGCCGCCGCCGAGGGCGAAGTGCCCATCGGCTCCGTCGTGGTCTATGGCGGGGAAGTGATTGCGCGCGGCCAGAACCGCGTCCTGCGCAATGTGGACCCGACGGCCCATGCCGAGATCATCGCGCTGCGCGAGGCGGCGCAGGCGCTCGGCAACTATCGGCTGAACGGCTGCGCCCTGTACGTCACACTGGAGCCCTGCGCGATGTGCGCAGGAGCGATGATTCACGCCCGGCTGGACAGGCTCGTCTACGCCACCCCCGACCCGAAGGCCGGAGCCTGCGGGTCGGTCCTGTCGGTGCTGAACCATCCCCAACTCAACCACCAGATGCAGGTGGAGCAGGGGATTCTTGCCGGCGAAGCGTGTGAGTTGCTGCGCAGTTTCTTCCGGGAGAGACGTTAGAGTCTAGTCCGCGTCAGCGCTCGAATCCTTTCCACCTCGTGCGGCCATTTGGCAATCAGCTCCTCCGCTGCGGCGTTGCGGTAGTCGGCGAAATCGAAGCCGGGGGTGACGGTGCAGCCCATCAGGGCGACCTGGCCCGTGCCAATGAGGCGTGTGCCCTGCCACACGCCTGCGGGGACGACGACCTGGACCTGCTGACCAACCTGCAGGTCATGTCCAAGAGTTAAAACCACGGAGTGGCCGTCGGGGTAGAGCTGGAGCATTTCGACGGGGTCGCCGAGGTAGAAGTGAAAGATCTCGTCGGAGCTGAGGACGTGCATCTCGGAGAATGTCCCCTGCTCCAGCAGGTAGTAGATGGCCGTGCCGGCGGCGCGCTGGCCGCGTGGCAGGGTAAGAGTGGCCGCGGAGGTGTAGGTGCGGCGATAGGAACCGCCCTCAATGGGGTGTGGGCTTAATTGGAGCAGCTTTTTCATCTCGCCGGCGGTCATCCCCACCGATGGTAGCAGCGCGGCCACAGTAAAATGGAGCTATGACAGTTCAGGTTTATACGGCTGGGTGGTGCCGCGACTGCCGCGCCGCAAAGCACTTTCTTGAGACCCACGGGATTGCCTACACGGAAATCAACGTGGATGAGAATCCGGCGGCTTCCGACGATGTGATTCGCCATGTAGGCAAGCGGGCGATTCCGCAACTGGTAATTGATGGCGAGTGGTTCCAGCCTTACAGGCCGGGCAAGGGGCTCTTGTATGACGAGTTACACCAGCGCCTGGGAATTCCGCGGGGCTGAGGCAGCATCGACCTTAACATCATGGATGGGCGCGGCGCGCGGTGGCTGCCGCGCGCAGGAGACTCCGCTTGATCGACCGTTACACACGCCCGGCGATGGGCCAAATCTGGACTGAAGAGAACAAGTACCGCTGCTGGCTCAAGGTGGAGGCGGCGGCGAGCGCCGTGCTGGCGGAAGACGGAGTGATTCCCGCGGCTGCGGCCGAGGCGATTGCGACCAAGGCGAGCTTTTCTGCGGCGCGCATCCAGGAGATTGAAGCCGAGGTGCGGCATGACGTAATCGCGTTTACCACGGCGGTTGCGGAGTCGCTGAAGAGCCAGGGGCTGGACGCAGAGTCGCGCTGGCTGCACTACGGGCTGACATCCAACGACATTGTGGACACGGCGCAGGCGCTGCAGATCAAAGAGGCATCGACGCTGATTCGCACGGGGCTGACGGGGCTGCTGGCCGTGCTGAAGCGGCGCGCGCTGGAGTTCAAGCACACGCCGACGATTGGCCGCACGCATGGGATTCATGCGGAGCCGACGACCTTTGGGTTAAAGCTGCTGAACTGGTACGCGGAGATGGAGCGCAACCTGGCGCGCTTTGACGCGGCAGCGGAAGACATGCGCGTGGGCAAGCTGTCGGGTGCAGTGGGAACGTTTGGCCACTTGAAGCCGGAGCATGAGGAGCGCATCTGCGCGCGGCTGGACCTCAAGCCCGCTCTGGTTGCGAGCCAGGTCATCCAGCGTGACCGTCATGCTGCGTACATCGCCACGCTCGCGCTGATTGCGAGCACGATGGACAAGATTGCCGTGGAGGTGCGCCACCTGCAGCGGACCGAAGTGCGCGAGGCGCAGGAGTACTTCAGCGAGAAGCAGAAGGGCTCTTCAGCAATGCCGCACAAGAAGAACCCCATCACATCAGAGCAGATCAGCGGGCTGGCACGGGTGATTCGCGGCAACGCCCAGGCTGCGTTTGAGAATATTCCGCTGTGGCATGAGCGGGATATTTCGCACTCTTCGGTGGAGCGGGTGATTTTCCCGGATTCAACGATCCTGGTGGATTATCTGCTGGCCAAGACGACGGACCTTGTTGACCGGCTGCTGGTGTATCCGGAGCGGATGAAGAAGAATCTCGAAAGCACGGGCGGGCTGATCTTCAGCGGGCAGTTGCTGCTGGACCTGGCCGAGGCTGGGATGTTGCGCGAGGACGCGTACAGGCTTGTACAGGGGCATGCGATGCGAGCGTGGAAAGAGGATCTGGTCTTCCGGGATGAGGTGACGCGGGATGCGAAGATTGCGGCGTTGCTGAACCCGGAAAAGCTGGCGCGGACGTTTGACTATACGCGGCAGCTTGGCAACGTGGACGCCATCTTCAAGCGGGTGCTCGGGGAGTAGCGGCGATGAAGCAGATACCCGATCAGTCGGCTGAACGTGTGCTGGGGACCATACGAGAGGCCGTCCATCTTGTCGAAGAGGGGCAATCGGCGGAAGCTGTGCAGATGATGAAGGCGCTGGTGGAAGAGTTTCCCGAGGCATCGATAGTGCACAGCTATGCGGCGTGGGCGCTCTCGCAGTCGGGCATGCACCGGGAGGCAATGGAGCACGGCAGGGTGGCGGTGAAGCTGTCGCCGGAGTCGGAGATGTCGTCCATCATGCTCTTCCGCGTGCTGTGGAGCGCGGGCGAGCACGGTCAGGCCTTTGATGAGATGAAACGGCTGCAGCAGCATGGCCACTCGGAAGAGTACGCGCGCATGATGGAGGAATGGAACGAAGTCAAGCCCGCGGATGGCGCGGCTGAAGAGAATTGACCCGAAAGAAGGGAAGGCATGAATCTCACTGTTGCCATCACCGGAGCTTCAGGAGTCGTCTTTGGCCGTGAGCTCCTGACGGCACTTGAAGCCGAAGCCCGCGTGACGCGCGTGCACCTGGTCGCGTCAGAGAATTCTCTGCGCGTGATGGCGGAGGAACTTGGCATCTCAGGCCGCAAGGACCTGCTGGAGAAGTTGCTCGGGCATGCGCCAACGAAAACGCATCAGCATGCTGATGCCGACATCGGGGCTTCGATTGCGAGCGGAAGCTATCCCTCGAACGGCATGATCGTGCTGCCCTGCTCGATGGGGACACTGGCCGCGATTGCCAATGGGCTGGCCGATTCACTGATTGCGCGCGCCGCAGACGTGACCTTGAAAGAACGCCGGCCGCTGATTCTGTGCGTGCGCGAAACGCCCTTCAATCGCATCCACTTGCGCAACATGGCGCTGGCGGCGGAAGCGGGCGCGGTCATCTTTCCGGTGATTCCGGCGTTCTACAATCGCCCGGCTGATTCGACGGAGATGGCGCGGCAGTTTGTAAACCGCGTGCTGGCTCACATTGGGCTGCCGCAGCCGGGCGCATATATCTGGAAGTCCGACGAGTCGTGAACAACAGGGCTTAAACGACTTCGTGCAATAGATTGACCTCTGGCGGGCCCTGCATCAGGTCTCTTGATTTCCCGAAGATCTCAGTGAAGTGCCTGCTGGCGGCGTGTGCATCCAGGTGCTGCTGGCTTTCCCAGAGTTCATTGAAATAGAACAGGCCGGGTATGTTTGACTCGAAGAGTTCGTAGTAGATGCAGCCTGCTTCTGCGCGAGTGGGGGCTACCATTCCGCGCAACAGTGCTTTAAGCTCTGCCGCTTTGCCTTCGCGAGCCACGGCTCGCGCAATGACGCGCACTTGTCCCATATTCCTTGCTCCTTTTGATGTGGTTCTTGTTATTTCGTTGCGGATGGATCAATCAGCGTCAGACCCGATACGGGATCTGGCGTTCGATGCATCGCGTTCGGTTCAACTGTCACCATGACTTCAAGTGTGGGCCTGACGTCTGCTTCGAGCACGTGACCACCGCGGGTGGTGCCGTCAGGAAGGCCGACGACCATGTGCGCGTGGACGGCGGGCTTGCCGTTGCTCAGGGCAATGTCGCCGACCATCGACAGCACCTCAATCTGCTCGTGAATTTTGTTCTCGCGATACATCTTGCGGGCAGGATCAAACCAGGCAATCCGCGCTCCGCTGAGGGCCCCAATCGCCGTGAAGTGCGCGGCGGAGACGTGATAGCGGCTTGCAAAGTCGTAGAGACCGGAATATGCGTCGTCTCCACTATGAAAAATAACGGCGTAGGTTTTCTGCCCCGGGGTGTCGCTCAGGAGCTGCACTTTCATTCCGGGAGCAGAGCCGTGCGGCCCGGTTTCTGAAGGTGCAAGCCATGTGTTCTGCGCAGCAGAACTGGCGCCAAGGCCCAGCGCGACGAGGCCAATTGCAAGCAAGGAAGCCTTCATTGCATACCCCCACCTTATGAAAACACAGGAGGCACGCCCGCGGGAGCCCTGCAAGGTTTTAATTGACTTGGAGGGTGGCCGGCATGGATACTGCAAACAATGCGTACTCAAGAGGAACACGAGACTGAGGCTATGGCCATGTGCATGTGTATGGCATGCGGGCACGTCCGTGTGGCTCCTGAGAGGCGAATGCGATAGCGCAGCCGATCTTGAGAAGCACACGCCCGGGTCCTGAATGGATTCGGGCTTTTCTTTTGGCGTAGCGACGATTCCCCGAGGGCCTGCTGCGCCGCAGACACTACCAGCAAACGGAGACCAAAGGAGTCCACCATGTCTGATGCCAAGCAACACCTTGCCACACTGGCCGTTCACGCAGGCCAGTCGCCGGATCCCGCCACGGGTTCCCGCGCCGTGCCGATTTACCAGACTACGTCCTATCTTTTCCAGGATGCAGATCATGCCGGGCGGCTGTTTGCGCTGAAGGAGTTCGGCAACATTTACACCCGCATCATGAATCCGACGACCGACGTGCTGGAGAAGCGCGTAGCTGCTTTGGAGGGCGGTGCGGCAGCGCTGGCCACAGCCTCTGGCCAGGCCGCGGAGACGCTGACCCTGACAACGCTGGCAGCGGCGGGGGACGAGATTGTCTCCACGACTTCCCTCTATGGGGGAACCTACAATCTTTTCCACTACACCCTTCCGCGTTTGGGCATCAAGGTGCGGTTTGTGGATGGCGATGACTTTGACGGCCTTCGGGCCGCCATCAATGAAAAGACGCGGGCCGTGTATACAGAGACTCTCGGCAATCCGAAGCTGGATGTGGCGGATATCGAGAAACTGGCCGCAATTGCGCATGAGCATAAGCTCCCCCTCGTAATTGACAACACGGCGGCCTCGGCCGCTTTGGTCCGCCCGATCGAATGGGGCGCCGATATCGTGCTCAACTCAGCCACCAAATTTCTTGGCGGCCACGGAACCAGCATTGGCGGCGTGATTGTGGACGCGGGCAAATTTGACTGGGCTGCCTCCGGTCGCTTCAAGGACTTCACGGAACCAGACCCGTCCTATCATGGACTCTCGTATGTCGAGGCATTTGGACCGCTGGCGTTCATTCTCAAGGCACGGATTCAGGGTTTGCGGGATACGGGCGCTGCCTTGTCACCGTTCAATGCCTTTCTGCTGCTGCAAGGCATCGAGACGCTGCACCTCCGGCTGGAGCGGCACTCGCAAAACGCTCAGGCAGTAGCGCACCATCTTGAGCAGCATCCCGGCGTGGAGTGGGTGAACTATCCTGGGCTGTCTTCGAGCCCCTACCATGAGCGGGCGAAGAAGTATCTGCCAGATGGTCAGGGAGCGCTTGTCACGTTTGGCATCAAGGGCGGGTATGACGCCGGGAAAGAGCTGATCGATTCGCTGGAGCTGTTTTCTCTGGTTGCCAACATTGGTGACGCAAAATCTCTGGTGATCCATCCGGCTTCCACGACGCATCAGCAACTCTCGGTGGAGGAGCAGGCAGGCACAGGAGTGACGCCCGAATTGGTCCGGCTTTCGATTGGCATTGAGGATATCCGCGACATCCTTGCTGATCTCGATCAGGCTATCGAAAAGGCAAATGGGCACTCCGCATCAGCCCAAGCAGAGGCGGCGGTCCTTCGGGCAAAATGAAGAGTATGACTGAACCGGAAAGCGGGGCCGCGGCGGCTCCAACTGGCATGCCGCCGCTGGAACCCACGTACGAGGGCGACTTTGTTCTGCCGGGCAATCTGGAGCTCGAATGCGGACGCGTCCTCGTGCAGCCCACCCTGCACTACGCAGTCTATGGGCGTTTGAATGCCGCGCGCGACAACGCCGTGCTGGTGTGTCACGCTCTGACCGGTTCTGCCCTTGTGGGTTCATGGTGGCCTGAGGTCTTTGCTCCCGGCGCTGTCCTCTCCATTGAGCATGACTTCGTGATCTGTATCAACATGCTGGGTTCCTGTTATGGCTCCACTGGACCCGGCTCTGTGAATCCCGCCACCGGCCAGATCTACGGCCCCGATTTTCCCCTCGTCTCGATCCGTGACAATGTAGGAGCGCAATCCCAGCTGCTGGATTCCCTCGGCATCCGTCGGCTGCGCCTTGTGATGGGCGGGTCCATCGGCGGCATGCAGGCGCTCGAATGGGCCATTCACGATCCTGCGCGCGTGGAGCGGTCGCTGGTGATCGCAGTGGCGCCTCTTTCGGCCATGGGCCTTGCACTCAACCATCTGCAGCGGCAAGCCATCCAGAATGATCCTGACTGGAAGGGCGGCAACTACCTGCCGCACCGGCAACCACGTCGTGGCCTGGCTCTGGCGCGCCAGATCGGCATGTTGAGCTACAAATCCGGCCCACTTTTCGAGGAGCGCTTTGCACGCAATCCCAATCGCAATGGCGAAAACCCGTGGTCACCGGACCATCCTCAGAGTGGTCTGATTGGCGGGCGCTTTGATATCGCAGGCTATCTGGACCACCAGGGGCAGCGCTTTATCGAGCGGTTCGACGCCAATTCATACTTGGCGATCCTGCGCACCATGGACACTTGGGATCCGCTCCATGGGACCACTGACCCCAAGGATGTCTTCGGGCGGATTCGGGCACGGCTCAGCTTTGTAGGCATCAGCTCAGACTGGCTCTTCACAGCGGATTCGGTGCGAAAGTTTGCGGCGACGATTTGCGCGGCTGGGGTGCAGGCGGATTACCGCGAAATGGCCAGCGACCATGGGCATGATGCATTTCTTGCAGAACAGGTGGAGCTGGTTCGCCTGTTGCAATAGGGAAATTCCTGACGCCAGAAAGCGCTTCCCCTTCGGCGAACAGTTGGACGGACCTGCTGGATGATGGCAATCCCGGGCAAAGCCGCTTCAATGGAGGGGATTCCGGCATCCCCGCAAGCTTGGGCCGTTAGGGTGCCGGGGATGCCCCACTGGGCCAGCTTCCAAGGTTGAGCTGCGGTTGGCTTCCGGCTGCTTGTGATTCGAGCGGTTGAGCTTGTCACAAATGGCTGGGCTTTCTATAATCCATCCAACACCGTACTGGAAGCCGGAGTACGCTCTTCAGTTGGCCCCGGCGCTCAACCCCGGAGCAGCGTGGTTGCCGATTCCCGATGCGCGTGCTGGATTCGAGACTTGCATCCCGTACCTCCCAGGAGCTCTCAATGAAGAAGTTTGTTTTCGCATCAGTGATGGCGGTGGCCAGCTTGAGCCTGGTTCTCACTCCCGCGCTGCGCGCCCAACAGCCCGGCGCCCAACAGTCCGGACAGATCCAGATCAGTAGTCCGGTTGAGTACAACGCGTACCAGATGGCAACCACGCAGACCGATCCCAAGGCCAAGGCAGCCGCGTTGGAGAGTTTTCTGCAAACGTATCCACAGAGTGTTGTGAAGCAGCCCGTCCTCGATATGCTCATCGACACCTATCAGCAGTTGGGGGATGCGGACAAGACGCTGAGCGCGGCGAGCCGGCTGCTTCAGGTAGACCCAAATAACCTGAAGGCGCTATTTATCTCTGTCTATATCAAGAAGACCCAGTGCGGAAAGACTTCGGATCCCCAGACCTGCGACGACGGTGCGGCTTTGGCGAAGAAGGGCCTTGCCCTTCAGAAGCCTGCCAACATGAGTGACGACGAGTGGAAGAAGCAGACAGGCGCGGCGTTTCCGATCTTTCATTCAGCCATTGCTCTGGATTACATCCTGGGCAAGAAGGATGTGAAGGCCGCTATCGGTGAGTACCGCACGGAGCTGATGCTCTATCCTCCCGAGGCCACGCAGAGCGGTCCCGGTCTTGTCGACACCCTGCAGTTGGCGGAGGCCTACACCAAGCCCGACGGCAAAGATCTGGTTCAGGCGGTCTGGTTCTATGCGCGCGCCTGGAATTTCGCGCCACCGGCCTACAAGGCGCAGATTGAGCCCAAGCTCGAGTACTACTACAAGAAGTACCACGGCGATTTGACCGGTCTGGATGCCATCAAGACCCAGGCAGCGGCCTCGGTCTTCCCTCCAGGAACCTTCCAGATCACGGCGGCAGCGACACCGGCTGAAATTGCTCACAAAGTCGTTGTCGAGACTCCGGACTTGACGACCCTCAACCTCAGTGACAAGGAATTCATCCTTGCATCCGGAACAAAGGACGATGCCGACAAGCTTTGGGGAGTGATGAAGGATCAGGTCACGCCCGTACCCGGAGTTGTTATCGAGGCGAATGCCAATACGATTAAGCTGGCGGTATCGCAGGATGCAAAGGATGCCAAGATTGCCGACTTTATCGTCAACCTGAAGAAGCCCCTTGAAGATAAAGACATTCCTCAGGTTGGCTTTGAGTACGGTTTGCAACCAGCGGCCGAACTGGATGGCACTTATGACAGCTACACGCAGGTGCCAGCTACCGCAACGCTGGCGCAGACAGCTCAGATCGTGCTCCGCGATGGCTTCATTCAGCCTGAGCAGAAGAAGAAGCCTGCTCCGGTGCGTCGGAAGCCCTCGCCCGCACACCACCAGAACTGATGTTTGGTTGAAGGAAGGCGGAACATGGATCGTTCCGCCTCAAAACTATTTCGAGCTCCTACTTGTTGAACGAAGGGCGGCTATTGCAGGCCGCCCTTTTTGTTTCTGCCAGATGCCGGACTGCTAAGTGGTAGTCTTTGGGTACGATGTCGCGTGGGTTAGCAGTCCTTGTTGCGCTGGGCTTCGCATTTCTGTGCGGGCAGCAGGTACTTTGCCTGCAGGCGGGGTCTGGCCCTGCATCCGTTGTCACCCATTCGCGGATGGTTCCCGCGGCTGTACCGCCAAAGCCGTTTCGTCTGGACACTGCCTCCCTCGCACCCGTACCTGACAAGGACGGGATTTTTTCGGTTCAGTTTCTGGCTGGTGACAGGATGAACGCGAAGGATCGTCTGCTTGCAGCCAATGCAGAGTCTTCCATCGCTGAGCGTGCGGCGCGGCTTGGATACGATCTGGCGTCGGGCCGGTGGACCTATGAGCAAATTGTTTGTCCAGCCCTGCCCAACCACCTTTTCTTGCGATACACGAAGTCCGTTGGGGCGGGCGATGTCACCCAATTTTCAGCTTCCATCCCGCGCGGAAGTGAAGGGCGGGTGCGCATCATCCCCATTCTCAAGCGCAGCTATTCA
>JBAUTX010000228.1:0-4045 GCA_049582405.1 Occallatibacter sp.
GCGGAGGCCCTTCGGCCCTGGGGCTGGCTGCACGCCGCGCTGGCGCTGGCAGCCGGCGGTCTGCTGCGCGCCTGGATGATGGCCCGATTCTTTCAAGCCAACGGGGACTCACTCCTGTACGGCGACATTGCGAAGAACCTGCTGTTGCATGGGCGCTATGGCTTCTCTGGCGCTGGGGGCACGGTGGATCCCACCTTGATCCGGTTGCCGGGGTATCCGCTCTTCCTTGCGGCGTGTTTCCGGGTCTTTGGGCTCGACAACTATGGCGCAGTGGCGTGGGTGCAAATCGTGCTGGAACTTCTAGGCTGCCTGCTCCTGGCGGATGTGGCGCGGCGGATTGCGCCGGCCGGACTGGGCGGCTGGTCGGCGCGGGCCACGCTCTGGCTGGCGGCCCTTTGCCCCTTCACGGCGGTGTATGCGGCGACTCCCTTGGCGGAGGGGCCGACGCTTTTCCTGATTGCAGTGGCGCTGTGGGCGGCGGTGCGGTTTGCGGCGCAGCCTGCCTGGAGCATGGCCCTGGTCTTCACCACGACCGTGACGAGCGTTGCCCTGATGCGGCCGGATGGTGTGCTGGTGGCTCTGGCTCTGGCGCCTGTCGTGGCTTTTGCGGGGCCGCTCACCGCTCGCCGGCGCGCGGCCATGGCGGTGGCTTGCTTGTTGCTGGCTGCGTTGCCCTTTGGAGTGTGGACCGCCCGCAACTGGAGGGTATTCCATGTGGTGCAGCCGCTCGCGCCGCGCTCGGCCACGGACCCTGGCGACCCGGTGTATCCCGGATGGGAGCAATGGGTGCGGACGTGGTGCCTCGATTTTGTCTCCACCTACGAGGTGTATTGGAACGTGCCGGGGAGTCCGCTCGACGTCGGCCAGTTGCCGGAGCGCGCTTTTGACACGCCGGCGCAGCGCGCGGAGACGGAGGCGCTGGCGGCTGCGTACAACGGCAATGGTTACCGTCTGACGCCGGCGATCGATGCGGGGTTTGCGCGGCTGGCGGCTGAGCGTGCGGCAGCGCACCCGTGGCGCACCCATGTGCTGCTGCCCCTGGGCCGCATGGCGGATATGTGGCTGCGGCCGCGCGTGGAGAACCTGCCGATTGACCTGGACTGGTGGGTTTACGCGCACCACAACGCGGAAACAAGGTTCAGCTGGGCTTATGCTGCGCTGAATGCGGCGTATCTGGCGCTGGGTGTGGTGGGCTTATGGCTGCGGCCGCGGTTGTGGCTTCCGATGCTCGCCTACTTTGTGCTGCGCAGCGCGTTGCTCTTGACGGTGCAGGCTCCCGAGGCACGCTACACGCTGGAATGCTTCCCGATGCTCTTTGTGCTGGGTGGCGTGGCGCTGGCGGCCGGCTGGCGCGGGCTGCGAAACAGCCGGCCCGCCCTCAGCGCGTGACGTACTGTGTCTTGCTGTCGGTCTTGAACTTGAAGGCGTCGCCGGGCAGTGACTGGTTGACCTTGATGTTCTTGTAGTAGCATTGGCGGCTCTGGCCCTGGCCCTCGTCAAAATCCTGCTGCACGCTCACGCCGTGCGGCGTATCGAGCCACAGGATGACCCTGGGCAGATTCTTGCGGATATTCGGGTCCTTGGGCACCAACTCCAGCTTGTCGGCGCGGATGCCATCGATGGTTTCTTTGCCCAGATACTTCATGTCCCACTTCGCCGCGAGATCCTTGCCGCTGGCGCCAAAGCCGAGCATGAACCAGCTCTGGTACTGACCGAGCTTGGTGAGCGTGGTGACCTGGTTGGGCAGCGCTTCATACAGCTTGACGACGCCGCCCGAGAGCACGACCACCTTGGGCACGGGCCGCCCGTTCACATCGTTGATATGGATGCCCATCTGGAAACTCTTGCCAGTCCGCTCGTAGTAGACGACACCCTTCTGCACATCCTTGTCCGGGATTGGGTCGGTCTGGATGGAGTCGAACTGGAAGTCGGCAGTGGTGGTGTGGAAGTTTGCCGCTGCGGCGTCGAGCTGGTGCAGGACGGACTGCAGATCATCGGCGGCGGGGGCGGCGGAGGGTGGGGCGGCGGCGCGGGCCGCCGGAACCGCGCAAAAAGACAAAGCCAATGCGACGGTCAAGGCAAAATTTCTCATCAAGGGCATAGATTCCTGTTCGTAGATTGGATGCGCGAACGGGGCGGAGGGAGCAATCTTCTAGCGGTGGGCCCAGATCCTCCAGACGAGGTCGCCCTCCTGGTTGCGGCTGGTCTCCCAGTGTTCCACAAAGACGGCGTCGCCGGTGACGGGCTCAATGGCGTGGCGGAGGGTGGCCTTCACCTGGGAGTTGGAGGCGCCGGGCGCGATCTGCACATCTTCGGCCATGACGGAGACGATGACGCCGTTGCCGCCATCGCCCACCACTTGAATGGGGTGGCGGGGGCCCGCGGCGCGGGAGGGCTTGTCGCCGTAGTCCCACAGGTGCGGCGTGACGAAGATGAACAACAGAATCAGCGTCACCATCACGTCATAGTGGAAGCTGCCACGCGAGTAGGTCCAGTAGAAGTAGCTTTTGAGAATGCGGTTCATGGTGCGTTACTTTGTGATCCTTTCAAGGCCGCCCATGTATGGGCGCAGAGCCTCGGGAACGAGAACGGAACCATCGGCCTGCTGATAGTTCTCAAGAATGGCGAGCCAGGTGCGGCCCACGGCCAGGCCGCTGCCGTTGATCGTGTGGACGAATTCGACTTTGCCCTTGGGGCCCTGGCCGGCGGCGCGGAAGCGGATGTTGGCGCGGCGGGCCTGAAAGCTCTCAAAGTTGGAGCAGGACGAGATTTCGCGATAAAGCTGCTGGCCGGGCAGCCAGACCTCGAGATCGAAGGTCTTGGCGGAAGAAAAACCGGTGTCGCCGGTGCACAGCAAGACTCTGCGATACGGTAAGTCCAAAAGCTCCAAAATCTCTTCGGCGTCGCGGGTGAGCTTTTCGTGCTCGGCGTCGGAGTCCTGAGGGCGGGAGAATTTGACCAGCTCAACTTTTTGGAACTGGTGCTGGCGAATGATGCCGCGTGTATCTTTGCCGGCGGCTCCGGCCTCGGCACGGAAGCAGGGCGTGTAGGCTGTGAGGCAGATGGGCAGGCGGTCTTCTTCGAGGATCTCGTCGCGGTAGAGATTGGTGACTGGCACTTCGGCGGTGGGGATGAGCCAGTGGTCGGCGTCCTTGAACTCGCCGCGTGCGGCGCTCTCGGCGTCGGCGTCGGAGCAGCGGAAGAGGTCGTCGGCAAACTTGGGCAACTGTCCGGTGCCGAAGAGCGACCTGGAGTTGACCATGAAGGGCGGCAGGACTTCGGTGTAGCCGTGGCCTTGATCGGAGGCGGGCCGAGTGTGCCGGTCGAGCATGAAGCTGATGAGGGCGCGTTCGAGGCGCGCGCCTGCACCCATGTAGACGGCGAATCGTGCGCCGGAGAGCTTGGCGGCGCGTTCGAGGTCGAGGATGCCGAGGGCTTCGCCGAGCTCCCAGTGCGGCCTGGGATCGAAGTCGAAGACGCGCTTGTGGCCCCAGGTCTTGACGACGGGGTTGTCGGCCTCGGAGGAGCCGGTGGGGACTTCGTCGCGAGTGAGGTTGGGAATGCTGGAGAGCGCGAAGCGCATCTGGTCGTCAAGCGAGGAGGCGAGTTTGTCCAGTTCGTCGAGGCGGTCTTTCAGCGCTCGTGTCTCGTCCATGACCGCGGTGGCGTCCTGCCCGGCCTTCTTGAGCGCGCCCACCTGTTGCGAAAGCTCATTGCGGCGGGCCTTCAGTTGCTCCGCCTGCGTGATGGCTTCGCGGCGCTTCTGGTCGAGGCTGCGGAAATCACCGAGCAGGGCGGCGGGATCGGCGCCGCGCGCGCGCAGTTTCGCTTCCACGAGGGCGAGATTGCCCCGGACAAAGTTCAAATCGAGCATGCTCTTCTATCTTATCGCGGCAACGGGCGCAGGCGCGGGGATGGAGCGAGGTTCGTCAAGGGACGATTTGCACGGAGGACAGGTTCGCTAGCTCTTTTTGGAGGTCACGGCAGAGAAAGCGGAAACAAGCTGGTGAACCTTCTTACTGCCGCAATGCGGACAGGTCAGGTG
>JBAUTX010000229.1:0-2382 GCA_049582405.1 Occallatibacter sp.
TCAAGATCGAGATGGTCATTCACGATGAATTGAAAGAGAAGGCCATCCAGGCTATTACAAGCGCGGCGCGCACGGGGCGCATCGGCGACGGCAAGATCTTCATCAGCAAGATCGATGAGGCCATCCGCATCCGGAATGACGAGCGAGGCGAGTCGGCGCTCTAGCCTGACTTGAGCCAAAACGAACCAAAGCCTGCAGCGGTGCGATGCGCGCACTGCTGCAGGCTTTGCCGTTTGCGGAGACGCACCCGTGGTGCGCTAGAGGGAAAGACTCTTGAGGTAGTCGCGGAAACGCGGGCCGAGGTCGGGACGTTTGAGGGCGAACTCGACGGTCGCCTGCAACATGCCGAATTTATCGCCGGCGTCGAAGCGCTTGCCCTCGAAGGTATAGCCGAAGACTTTCTCCTCTTTGAGCAGAGCCTTGATGCCGTCGGTGAGCTGGATTTCACCGCCTGCACCGGGCTGGGTCTGCTCCAGCAACTCGAAGACGCGGGGCGTGAGGACGTAGCGGCCGATGATGGCCTGCTTGGAAGGCGCGTCTTCAAAGCGTGGCTTCTCGACCATGCCGGTGCAGTTGTAGATGCGGGGATTAGCGGGGTCGGGCGAGCCGGCGAGGACTCCGTAGGCCGAGATGCCGGGGCCTTCGACGGTCTGCGTGGCGAGGACCGATCCGCCGCGCTCATCAAAGACGTCGATCATCTGCTTGAGGCAGGGCACTTCGGCGTCGATGACATCGTCCGGAAGGATGACGGCGAAGGGCTCGTTGCCGACGAGCTCCTTGGCGCAGAGAACTGCGTGGCCAAGGCCGAGCGGCTCCTTCTGGCGGACATAGCTGATGCGGGCGAGCGTTGCGACACCACGTGAAACGGCGAGCAGATCGCTTTTGCCGCGCTTCTCGAGGGTGGCGTCGAGCTCAAAGCTCTGGTCAAAGTGGTCTTCCATGGTGCCCTTGCCGCGACCAGTGATGATGATGATGTGCTCGATGCCGGAGGCAATGGCTTCTTCCACGCCGTATTGGATGATGGGCTTGTCGACGAGGGCCAGCATCTCCTTGGGAATGACTTTTGTGGCGGGCAGAAAACGCGTGCCCAGGCCCCCGGCGGGGAAGACTGCCTTGCGAACCCGTTGACTCATCGAACCTCCCGGATGACGTTGCACTTGACTGACATGCTGCTGGATGGCCTACCGCACAATCTTACCCGCTGCATCAGGCGCTCAAGGTGAACACGGATGAAAATCTTTGGTCGGCTGAACGCCAACTAGGCGCCGACGGGAGCGGCCTGCAGGCTGGAGATGAGCTCGCGGATCTCGAGCAGGACCTCATCGGGACGCGTGGCGGTGAGCGGATGCTTAAGCACGCCCTGGGGCGTGAATTGCGCGCCGCGCCTGGCGTTGCGCGCGACGAGACGCATGAGGTGCTGCGGGTCGACCTGCGCGTGCTCAGTGAAGCGGATCTGCACGTCGGCCCGCTTGCGATCGATCTGCGAGACACCGATGCGCTCGCACTCGAGGCGCAGCGAGGCAGCTTCAAGCAGATAGACCGTGGCGTCGGGCAGCGCGCCGTAGCGGTCTTCCATTTCTGCGCGCAGTTCGGCGAGGGCCTTGTCACTGGCGGCTCCGGCGATCTTCTTGTAAAGGCGCAAGCGCTGATTTTCTTCGGCCACGTAGCTCTCGTCGATGCGCAGGGCGATGCCGAGGTTGAGCTGCGTGGCGGGACGCTCTTCGGCGCTCTCGCCTTTCATTTCCTTCACGGCCTGCTCGAGCATGGAGGTGTAGAGCTCGAAGCCGACGGCCTCAATGTGGCCGCTCTGTTCGCCGCCGAGCATGTTGCCGGCGCCGCGGAGTTCGAGATCGAGCGCGGCAATTTTGAACCCTGCGCCGAGGTCGCTGAACTCCTTGAGGGCGGCAAGGCGGCGGCGCGCGATTTCGCTGAGCTCCTTCTCGCCGGGGATGAGCAGGTACGCATAGGCGCGGCGATTGGAGCGGCCGACGCGGCCGCGGAGCTGATAGAGCTCGCTGAGGCCGTGACGGTCTGCGCGGTTGATAAGGATGGTGTTGGCGAGCGGGATGTCGAGGCCGTTTTCAATGATGGTGGTGGCGACGAGCACGTCGTACTCGTGATGCATGAAGGCGAGCATGACTCTTTCGAGCTCGCCTTCGCTCATCTGGCCGTGGCCGACGGCGACGCGCGCGGCGGGGACGAGCTCCTGGATGCGCGCGGCGATTTCGTAGATGGATTCGACGCGATTGTGAACGAAGTAAACCTGGCCGCCGCGCTCGAGTTCGAGCTCGACGGCGGAGCGCACGAGCTTTTCGTCGAACTTGGCCACGACGGTCTGGATGGCCATGCGGTCTTTGGGCGGCGTCTCGATGACGGACATGT
>JBAUTX010000230.1:0-6044 GCA_049582405.1 Occallatibacter sp.
CGGCATGTTTCTCTTCGAGATTCAGTACGGCGATGCGCGCACCAAGGCCCGCAATCACATCCAGGAGAGCGGCGCGGGTTGGATTCATGCCCAGTGCATCCAGCACCAGCGATGAGCCGGGAAACAGCGCCGCAGCACAAAGGAAGAACGCCGCCGAAGAAATATCCCCCGGCACGGCTGCGTCAATGGCATGCAGCGCCTGCGGTCCTCGAATCGAAACCGAATCCGCTGTGCGTTCAATCGTCGCGCCAAATGCGCGCAGTGCCAGCTCACTGTGGTCGCGCGTCCGGACCGCTTCGCGCACTGTTGTGACGCCCTCCGTCTGCAGTCCGGCCAGCAGCACGCAGGTTTTCACCTGGGCACTCGGCACCGGAGTCGTGTAATCAATGGCCTTCAACGGAGCACCGTCAATCACAATCGGCGCATGTCCCTCCGTGAGTCTGAGCCGCGCGCCCATCTGCTCCAGCGGCTTGCGAATCCGCTCCATGGGCCGCCGCGAAAGGGAATCGTCGCCAATCAGCGTGAAACGCCCCTGCTGCGCCGCCAGCAGCCCTGACATCATCCGCATCGTCGATCCTGAGTTGCCGCAATCGAGCGCCTGGCTCGTGGGCTGCACTTGTCCTGCCACGCCGGTCACTTCGACGCTTCCATGCTCCTGCCGCACCACCTTCGCGCCCAGCGCTTCCATGCAGGCCAGCGTGGACGCGCAATCGGCCCCGGTGGAGAAATTTGTAAAGTGCGAGGTGCCCGCGGCAAATGCCGCCAGCATGCCGTAACGGTGGCTGATCGATTTGTCGCCGGGCAGGCGCAGGCTTCCCAACACGTTGCGCGCAGGGCGAATGATGCGTTCTTGCGTTGCGGTGTGCAAAGGATCTCCGGAAGTGGGTTTCTCTTCCAGTCTATCAACCGCGCTGGATGGGCCCAGCGGCCCGCGGCTCAGCGCACGCGCAGCACGATGATCGTTTCGTCGTCGAACCGGTCGCGCCCGCCCTGGAAGTGAGTGACATCGGAAAGAATCGCTTCCGCAATCTCGGCTGCCGGCTTGTCATGATGCGCGCAGAGCAGATTCGAGAGCCGCTCTTCGCCATACATCTCGCCCGCATCATTCTCCGCATCCAGAATCCCGTCCGAGATAAAGACCACGGCATCCCCTGGCTGCGTGGCGATGTTGAATTCTTCATACGCCACATCGGGAAACAGCCCCAGGGGGAATCCTTCTGCGCGCACCGTCATGGACTGGCCTCCGCGGCAGAACACCGGTTGCACCGCGCCAGAGTTCGCAATCTGCAGAGTCTGATTCTCCTCGTTCCACAGAGCAAACAGAAGCACCACATACTGCGATTCCAACTTGCGCTCCTGCAGCGCGTCGTTCAACAGTCTCAGCATCTGCGCCGGCTCAGGGTGCTGTGCAGCCGCTGCGCGCATGATGCCGCTCACAAGCGCTGCAAACAGCGCAGCGGGCGCTGCCTTTCCGCTCACATCCCCCATCACGATGGCTGTCTTTCCAGGTCCGTAGTCCAGAAAGTCGTACAGATCGCCGCCAATCGTACGCGCCGGAAGAAAGCGCACCGCCATCTCCGCGTGTGGATGCTCCGGCGCCTCAGGCGGCAGCAGCCGCAGTTGCACCTCGCGCGCCATCGCAATATCGCGCTCCAGTTGGCGCTCCTGCCGCTTGACGGCCTGGTAAAGCCGCGCGTTCTCAATGGCAATCGCCACCTGCGCAGCCATGGTCGTCAATGTGCGCTCATGCTCTTCGTTGAAGAATCCCGTCCGTGTGTGCTCCAGATCCAGCACGCCGATAATGCGTCCTTTGTGAAACAGCGGCACAATCAGCTCGGAGCGCGTCTCCGGGTTCATCGGCAGGTAGCGCGGGTCTTTCCGCACATCCGGCACGTTGATCGGCCGCCACTCGCGCACGGCAGCACCCACCAGCCCCGTCGTAATCGGAATGCGCCGCAGCGGCGCATGCGCATACCCAAACCGCCACGCATAGCGCGTAATCAGCGTCTCGCCCTTGTCGTCCAGCAGCATGATGCTGAACATCTGATAGTCGATGAGCCGCCGCAGCAATTGACCGATGCGCGCCAGCAGTGGATCGAGCTCAAGGATCGACGTCAGCTCGGCGGAAATCTCATTCAGCACGGTCAGCGTCTGCGCCTGGCGTGAGACGCGCGCATACAGGCGCGCGTTCTCAATGGCCTGGGCAATGCGCGAGGCTGTCAGCGTGAGCAGGTGCAGATGATCGGGCCTGAAATATCCAATCTTCTCGCTCTCGAGATCCATCACGCCAATCAGCTTGTTCTTCGCAATCAGCGGCACCGCCAGTTCCGATCGCACCTCAGGATTGGCCGGAATGTAGCCCTCGACCGTCGAAACGTCGTTGATTAGCATCGCCTGCCGCGTGAGCGCCACCTGGCCCACCACTCCCTTGCCGACCGGAATGCGTGAGCGCTGCACCTCAGGGGTGTGCCCGATCTGGAATCGCATGCGCAGTTCGTGCGTCCGGTCATTCAACAGCAGAATGGCAAAGATGCGATACTCCAGCACTTCACGCACCAGCTCGGAAGTGCGCTGCATGAGCGTTTCCAGGTCCAGCGTGGTGTTGAGCGCATCGGCAAGCTGCACCAGATAGGTCAGGTCCGCCGTCTCCACGCGCGCATTCTGCGGGTCAAGATGCGCGTGCGGATTCTCAGGATTCACCGGGCGGTAATCGCCTTCAAAGTCATGCCGCTCTGCCGAAGATGGGGAAGGTAAAGTCATGCGTATCGTAGGGAATCATATCGGAACGGGTGGTTGGAATTGGGCCAAACTGCAGACTGGGAACAGGACTCGCCAACGGAATCAGCGCTATGCAACCGCAGGATTTCACGCAGGATCAGTGCAGGCCATCTCCACGCGCCGAGCGCCTCTGCCTACTCCGCCCCCAGCTCCCGCACGATGGCAACACTCGCCGATGCTCCAATGCGATTCGCGCCGGCCTCAAGCATCGTTTTCGCATCCGCCAGCGTTCGGATGCCTCCAGAAGCCTTGACGCCGCAGCGCGCGCCAGCCACACCGCGCAGCAGCGCCACGTCAGCCGCCGTCGCGCCACCTGCTGCAAACCCGGTTGAGGTCTTCAGAAAATCCGCGCCAGCGGCAATTGCGATCTCCGCACCGCGCAGTTTTTCCTCTACGGTGAGCAAAGCCGTTTCCAGAATCACCTTGAGCAGCGCGCCATGATGATGCGCCACAGTAGCCGCGGTGTGAATCGCATGCGTGACGGCCTGGTTGTTGCCGCTCTTCAAGTGGCCAATCGGAATCACCATATCCAGCTCCCGCGCGCCGAGCCGCACCAGCGCAGCAGCCTCCTGCCGCAGTGTCGACACCAGAGAAGCCCCCAGCGGAAACCCAATCACCACGCCCACGGGAATGCCCGTTCCGTTCAGCACGCCAACCGCCGTCGGCACCCACGCCGGATTCACCATAGCGCAGGCGAAGCGGTACCGGATCGCCTCATCGCAAAGACTCTCCACCTGCTCCTTGGTCGCGTCCGGCTTCAGCAGAGTATGGTCAATCACCGCAGCCAGCGCTTCCCAGCTTGCCGTGGCCTGGCGCGTGAACGCGGCCGCGTCAAACGTGCCGTTGTCGAATTCCAGATCTGCTGTGCCAATGGGCGTAATCGCCGTCATAGATGCTGCTCCTTTCGCGCGCACTTCCTTGCCATGCGCCTCACGAGGCTGCGGAGTCCACGGAGTGAGAGTATAGAGCCTCCCTGCGCCCATCTCCAATGCCTAGTCTGGTGCATCTGCAGGCGTGCCGGTGGCCTGCGTGCGCCCCTGCTACTCCGGATGATCCGGTGACATCAGGCAAATATCTGGCAGGTTTCTGTAGCGCTCGGCATAGTCCATCCCATACCCGATCACAAAGAGATTCGGGATCGAGAATCCCACGTAATCCGCATCGATCTTTTCGATGCGCCGGGATGGCTTGTCGAGAAGGGCCGCAATCCGCAGCGATTTTGGGTGATGCTGCAGAAAAATCTTCCGCAGGTATGCAAGCGTGAGGCCGGTGTCCAGAATGTCCTCGACGATCAGCACGTTCTTGCCTTCAATGGGCTCATCCAGGTCCTTGATCAGCTTGACGGCTCCCGAAGAGCGCTGTGCTTTGCCATAGCTCGACACGGCCACGAAGTCAAAGGTTGCGTCTGCCTTCACCGAGCGAGCCAGGTCGGAAAGAAAGATCGCCGCGCCCTTCAGCACCCCGACCATGACCAGCTTTTCACTGCCCAGGTCGCTGGTAATCTGCGCGCCCATCTCTGCCACACGCGCTGCAATCTGCTCGTGCGTGTACAGAACCTCAAGTCCCTGATACGTGCTCGTCGGCATGTGCATAGTATCGCCTGTTTCGCCCTCTCCGAGGCAAGTGCGTCTGTGTAAATCATGCAGCGATCAAGCGCATGCACGGTCTGCCCTCGGCCCCCAACCCAACTGCGCGTCTATACTGGCAAAGGTATGATTCCTTATCTCCACCTCTGGCATCTCAGCGTTCCCACCTTCGGTCTCATGCTTTGGTGTGCAGCCGTTGCAGCGGCAATCGTCATGGATCGTGGGTTCAAGCGCACTGGCCTGCAGGCAGACGCGGTCAGCATGGTTGCCGTCACCGTCATCTTCGGCATCGTTGGGGCCAAGCTTTGGCACGTCATTGACACGCCTTCAGAGTTTCGCGAGCAAGGCTGGCGCGTCCTGTGGGACTCCGCCGGATTCGCCTGGTTTGGCGGGCTGGTCTTTGGAATCTCTGCACTTGTCTTTCAGGGGTGGTGGGCAAAAATCGGAGCTCTTCGGACGCTGGATCTTGCCGCTCCTGCCGCTGCCATCGGTTACGGCATTGGCCGCGTCGGCTGCTTCCTCTCCGGCGATGGCTGCTACGGCCTCCCAACCAATCTGCCCTGGGGCATGAGTTTCCCCAATGGCATCGAGCCCGTCTTCGTGCGCGTCCACCCAACGCCGCTCTACGAGCTGGTTGCAGGCCTCATCATCGGATGGTGGTTGTGGAGGCGGGCAGGGAAGCCACACCCGACAGGATGGATCCTCGGCCAATACCTGATCCTCACCGCCATCGCGCGTTTCCTGGTCGAATTTATCCGCCGCAATCCGAAGATTCTCTGGGGCCTGTCCAATGCACAGCTGGCCAGCCTCGGTTCTGTGCTGGCAGGCATCGTGCTGCTTATCTGGGCTGCTTCCCGCAGGAAGGCCAGCCCGGAGCGCCCCCATCGCGGAGCGCAGCGCGTCGCCTGAGGCTCCAGCCGTCCGTCTCGCGTCCGGATCTCGCCACAAGCCCGCGTGAGCCCGCTGAAGCAGCAAAGCCCATTCCGTGCGCAAGGCTTTGCCGCTTCGTTTGCACCTCTCAGTACAGGGCATTCACGGCCAGCGTTTGCGCCTGTTCCTTGGCGGGCCGTCGCACCACGGTAATTCCATCCCGGTTCAGCAGAAAGATGGTTCCCGTATCAGACTTCGCAACCCTCTGCGTCACGGCAGGGACGGTCGCAAGCAGGGCGGGCCGCCCGATGTCCTCGGTGTCCATCACGTAGTAAGTCTCTGCCCGGTTTGCCAGTGCGGCCAATGTCTTGTCGCTGGTCAGCAGCAGGCCGCTGCGGCCAACCGTCTCGGCGCCGCCAGCATGTTCCAGCGCCGGCTCATCCACCAGCACAGGCGCAGCGGAATGGGTCAGGTCCATCAGTGCAACTCCCGAGCCGTCCCGGTAGCGAATCAGAGCGCCGGAATCGCCAACATCCTGCACAAAGTCAAACGGCCCTCGCGCTGTCACGGCGAAATGCGCTACGGGCCGGATATGCGCCGGAGTTGTGACATCCAGCACGACCACCGCCCTCCCTGCCTCTGTTTCAAGATACAGAAGCGTCCTTCCGTCTCCGGTGTTGTGAAGATACATCGACTCGCCACCCGCCTGTGCCAGCCCCGCCACCGTGGATGGCGGTTCGACAACAATGTTCTTGGAATGGCTTCGTGACGCGGCTGAACCCTGCATGGCCGTCAGCACCAGGGCACTGA
>JBAUTX010000231.1:0-4291 GCA_049582405.1 Occallatibacter sp.
GGACGGCTTGGGCTAGAGGTTTTGCGTTCTCTGTACGGTGCGGACGCCACCCACGCGACGCAGGCCAAGCACCATGCGGTTCAGGTGCCTCAGGTCTTCGGCTTCCACAATGAATTCGATGATGGCCTCGCCGCCCTCATCGTGGCGAATATCCACGCTGCGGATATTTGTATCGTCGTCCGAGATGACGGCGGTGAGTTCCTTCAGCATGCCCGAGCGATCATCGCAGAAGACGGTGATTTTGACCGGGTAGCGCTGGGAGCGGCCAGGCGTCTGGTCGCCCACGCGAGACCACTCGACAGCGATGCGGCGGTCGCTCTCGTAGAGCAGGTTTTGCACGTTCGGGCAACTGCGCGCGTGGACGGCGACCCCTTTGCCGCGCGTGACGTAGCCGACAATCTCTTCGCCCCGGATGGGGTTGCAGCAGCGCGCCCGATAGACGAGCAGGTCGTTCTGGCCCTCGACCTGCAGCGAATCCGACCCTGTGAGATGCAGCTTGCGTACGGCATCGGACATCGGACTCGGCCCGGTGCCCGGCTTGGGCTCGGCGCCAGGTTCTGCTTCTGGGAGATCCGTGCTGCCCGGTGCGAGCTTGCTGAGGACCTGGCGCGCCGAGTGCTTTCCCAGGCCCAGGGTGGCCAGCAGGTCCGATGCCGTCGCGACGCCGTATTCGTTTGCGATGCGGCCCAGATCCTGGTCGTCAATCTGCGTCATCGGCACCTTGTACCTGCGTGCTTCGCGCTCCAGCAGCTTGCGGCCAATTTCAACGGCACGGCGGCGCTGGTCCTCATTGAGCCAGTGCTTGATCTTGTTGCGGGCGCGTGGACTCTTGACGAATGTGAGCCAGTCGCGGCTTGGCTTGTGATCCTTCTGCGTGATGATCTCAACGACGTCCCCATTGCGCAGCTTGGTGCGCAGCGGCATCATGCGTCCGTTGATCTTGGCTCCCACGCAGGTGTGGCCGACTTCCGTGTGAATGGTGTAGGCGAAGTCGACCGGGGTGCCGTCAGCGGGCACGACAACGACCTTCCCCTTGGGCGTGAAGGTGTAGACCTCGTCGGGATAGAGATCCATCTTCAGGCTGCTGAGGAATTCGTTGGGGTCCGTCATCTCCTTTTGCCACTCAACGAGCTGGCGAATCCAGTTCAGGCGCTCTTCATCACGGGCGGTGATGGAGCCCTCGCCGGCCTTGTACTTCCAGTGGGCGGCGATGCCCTCCTCGGCGATGCGGTGCATTTCCTCAGTGCGGATCTGCACTTCAAACTGATGTCCGCCCTCGGCGATGACGGTGGTGTGGAGAGATTGGTAGCGGTTGGCCCGGGGGATGGCGATGAAGTCCTTGATGCGTCCAGGCACGGGTCGCCAGAGCGTGTGAATGAGGCCAAAGACGGCATAGCAGGAGGCAACATCCTCCGTAATCACGCGGACGGCGAGCAAGTCATACACCTGATCGACGGTGGACTTGGTTCGCTGCAGCTTCTGGAAGATGGAATAAAGCCGCTTGATGCGCCACTCGACCCGCGCTTGAATGTTGTTCTCGCGCAGCTGCTCGACGAGGGTGTCCTCGACGTTGTGGAGGAACTGTTCGCCCTCTACGCGCCGGGCTTCGACCGCTGCTGAAACCTGCTCGTAGCTCAAGGGGTCGGTGTAGCGGAAGGCCAGGTCTTCCAGTTCGCCACGCACCTTGCCCATGCCAAGGCGGTGAGCCAGGGGTGCGTAGATGTCCAGGGTTTCGCGGGCGATGGCTTCCTGGCGCTCAGGCTTGAGGTGCTCCAATGTGCGCATGTTGTGGAGCCTGTCGGCCAGCTTGATGAGCACAACGCGCACATCGCTGACCATGGCGAGCAGCATCTTGCGGACGTTTTCAGCCTGGCGGTCTTCGCGATTGGCAAACTGGATCTTGTCGATTTTGGTGACGCCTTCGACGATGTGCGCCACCTGATCGCCAAAGGCTGCCTGAATCTCTTCGCGTGTAGTGGGCGTGTCTTCGACTGCATCATGCAGCAGGCCGGCTGCGATGGCGGTCGCGTCCATCCTCAATTCAGCCAGCACTTCTGCCACTTCCAGTGGATGGATGATGTAAGGCTCGCCAGAGGCGCGCATCTGGCCGCGGTGCTGCTCGACGCAGAAGTCCCACGCTCTGCGGATCAGGGAAACATCTTCTGTGGGCCGGTTGGCCTGCACCTGGCGGAGCAGCGCTTGAAAGCGTTCCTCAATGGCGCGCTCGTCCAGCGGGGACGCAGAAATTGCAACCCGATCGGAAGATGCGGGGGCAGCACCGGAGGTCGCCGGGGGGATGGGCTGCCGAACAGTCGCCATGCTTCATTATAGGCCTGCGTCCTTGCAAATGCATTTATCAGCGGCATCAAGAGACAGGTTTGATACCGGATGGACAGACAGGGAGCGGTCAGTGGGCCTGTGCGGGGGGCAGCGTAAACAGGGTCATCTTAGACGCGGTTTCATGGTCAGTCGGTGGCTTGAAGCCTACTTGAGCGTGCGCGCGGTCACACCGGGCCAACTGCGCAGAGGAGTAGAGTCCCTTGCGGAATGGAGGTCGAGAACGGAGTTATCGATGCTGAAGCACCTTACACTTTTGGCCCTTGCGGCGACGTTTGCCGTCGGCATGGGCTGTACCGCACAGACTGAGTCCAAGGTCGTCATCCCCGTCCATAAGACATCCCCGACCGACGGCAAAGTGATGTACAACAGTTATTGCGCGCCGTGCCATGGGACGGATGCAAGAGGCAACGGCTCCGTTGCCGGTGCGCTGAAAACGCCGCCGACGGATCTGACGCTGCTTAGCAAGGAGAATCACGGCAAATTTCCACAAGACCACATCGTCAGTGTGCTGGACTTTGGTTCCACCCACCCGGCGCATGGGACTGCTGAGATGCCGGTCTGGGGTCCGATCTTTGGTAGGATGGACCAGATGAATGCAGCGGATAAGCAGCTCAGAATCAGCAATCTGGGCCGCTATATCGAAAGCCTCCAGGTGAAGTAAGGCTGAGCGGCCTGGCCGCTGCCAGCTCCCGGTGGCATGCCAATCCGGAGGAAGCAGATGACCCAGCCGCGGAAGCCAAAATCGAAACGCACAGCAGAGGCACCCAGGACCGTGAGTCCAAGGGTGCCTCAACCAGCAGCTCCAGCATTGCCTGGTGAAAGGAACGCGCACGCCGGCCGCGCGTCCTCGGCGAGCAGTGCAAATAAGACAATTTCCGGTCGTCAGCCGATTGGTGCGCAGGTGAATCGGCGCGCTGCCGATCGACTCCGCAGTGGGCACTTGTGGGTCTACGCGACGGACATCGAGCACATTGAGACCGGACCCGGTGAGCCGCCTGAGCTGTTGCCCGTGGCGGATGCGCGCGGCATGCTGCTCGGCACTGCGCTCTACAGCCCCACGTCGCAGATTGCGCTGCGCCTTGTGGCGCGGGACGCGATCGACGCAGCGCGGTGGCTTGCGCTGCTGGAGACCCGGTTGCGCATGTCGATCGCACGACGCAAGCCCATGCTGGATGAAACAACCAACGCCTGCCGGCTTTGCTTCAGCGAGGCGGACGAGCTGCCCGGGCTGGTGGCCGACAAATATGGCGAATTGATCATCCTGCAACTGCTGACCAAGGGGCTCGACTCGCAGGCGGTGCGAGAGACCTGTGTGCGCGTGCTGCGCGAAGAATTGACACCCGCTTCGATTCTGGAACGACCCGATCCGCGCATGCGCGAACTCGAAGGACTCAGTGTGCCGAGTCTGGCGCCGCTTTGGGCGAACAATCCGGAGATGCCGCAGTTGAGCGCGGCATTTCGCTTGAACGGGCTTACATTTCACTATGACGCAACCGCCGGACAGAAGACCCGCGCCTTTCTGGACCAGCGTGCCAACTACGCAGCCACGCTCGCCTGGGCGCGGCGCCTGGGCACAACCACACGCGCACTGGACGTCTGCTGCTATCAAGGCGGGTTTGCGCTCCATCTGGCCGAGGTGTGCAGCCAGGTGACTGGGGTTGATGCGTCGCGCGCTTCGCTTGAGGTGGCAGAGCGCAATCTTGAGGCGAACCGCGCCAAACTGGCGGGGAATGTGGACTGGGTTGAGGCGGATGCGTTTGAGCTGCTGCGCGGTTGGTCCGATGCAGGCGAGCGATTCGACACGATTGTGCTGGATCCGCCCGCCTTTGCGAAAACGAAGCGGGCCGTGGAAGGTGCTCTGCGCGGCTACAAGGAACTCAATCTGCGAGCATTGCAGATGCTGCAGCCGGGAGGACTTCTTGTCACTTGTTCGTGCAGTCACCATGTCGGC
>JBAUTX010000232.1:0-16277 GCA_049582405.1 Occallatibacter sp.
TGCTGCCAATTGGAAGATGTTCAAGACGCCTTCCGAAGCCCAGGCCTTTGTTGACGCGTTTCTGCCCCTCGTCGCCGGTCACACCCGCGATGAGATTGCCCTGTTTCCCTCGCCCGTCCTGCTGCCCACCGTGATCGCCGCAGCCAAGGGCTCTGCCGTCGCCGTCGGCTGCCAGAACATCCACTTCGCCGAAGAAGGCGCCTACACCGGCGAGACCTCCATCGGCCAGCTCAAAGCCATCGGTGGAACCCACACCCTCATCGGCCACTCCGAGCGCCGCCAGTACTTCGCCGAAACCGACGAGATCGTCAACAAGAAGCTCCACACCGCGCTCAAGCACGGCATCGTCCCTGTCGTCTGCATCGGAGAAGTGCTCGCCGAACGCGAAGCCGGCAAAACCGCCGAGGTTCTCAAGACCCAGGTCACCGGAGCCTTCGCCGGCATCACCGCGGAGATGGCCGCGCCCATCGTCATCGCCTATGAGCCCGTCTGGGCCATCGGCACCGGCAAAACCGCCACGCCCGAGATGGCCGTCGACGCGCACAAAATCATCCGCGCTGAAGTGGCCAAACTCCTCGGCGCCGATGTTGCTGCAAAGATGCGCATCCTCTACGGAGGCAGCGTCAAGCCCGACAATGCCACCGCCCTCTGCGGCCAGGAAGAGATCGACGGCGCCCTCGTAGGCGGAGCCAGCCTCAAGCCCGACTCCTTCACCGCCATCGTCAAGTATTAGCCCACTTCTCCGCGGCCGGATCGCCATCACCCGCTCCGGCCGTTCACTCCCTCCGCCTTACAACTTCACCAGCACCGCGCCACGCTCCACCTTCGCTTCAAACACCTTCGCCCTCACCTTCGGATCGTGTTCCGCAATCCCTGTCTTCAGGTCAAACGCAAACGCGTGCCATGGGCACACCACCTTGCCGTCTTCCAGCACCCCGTGCCCCAGCGGCCCTCCCTCATGCGGACAAACCCCGTCCAGCACGCACACCTTCCCGCCCAGCCGCGCCACGCAAAAGATCTGCCCCGCCGCCTCGATCTCCGCAACCTCATCCTCCGGCGGCAAATCCCGCTCTGCGCAGATCCGCACGAATTCAGGCATTCAGAACCTCCATTTGCCTCGCAGCCCTTCATCCTACCCGCACACGGCAGGTAGCATAAAGGTGTCTCTTCCCATCGGAACCAAAGACTGACCCGCTCCATCATGCCCGCCAGAAATCGCAAATCCCGCGCCACACCATCCACGCCCCGCGCCGCGTCCGCACATGCGGACCAGCCCTCGCTGATCTCCGGCCGCTGGCTGGCTGTTGCCGTCGGCGCCACCGTGGCCGCCGCAGCCATCTGCGCCTGGGCTGCGCTCTGCCTCCTTTTCTGGCAGGGCAGTTGGCAACTCCTCTTCCACCCGTCCGCCGCCATCACCCGCACGCCGGCCTCCATTGGCTTGGCATTCGAGCCCGTCTCGTTCAGTCCTGACAGTGCCGGCCAGCCGCAGCTTCAGGGCTGGTGGATTCCCCACTCGCCAGCCGCCCGCGACACCGTTCTCTATCTGCACGGCGCCGACGGCAACCTCAGCAACACCGTCGACGCGCTGCAGCCCTTCGCCGCCGCGGGTCTCAACATCTTCGTCTTTGACTACCGCGGCTACGGCCAGAGTGCCCGCGCCCATCCCAGCGAGGCCCGCTGGCGCCAGGACGCGGAGGCCGCCCTCACCTACCTCACCGCCACGCGACACATCCCAGCATCCGCACTCATCCTTGCAGGCAGTGGCCTGGGAGCGAACCTCGCGCTTCAGCTAGCTGCGGCGCACCCCGAGCTGGCCGGCGTCCTGCTCGATCAGCCTCTCGCGGATCCCATGCGTCCCGTCTTCGGCGACCCACGCGCAAAGCTGGTTCCATCCCATGCGCTGGTCAGCGACCGATTCGATCTGAACGCTCCTGCCGCGGCGCTCCGCGTGCCACTGCTCTGGTTCCATCGCATCGACCTGGACCATGCGCGCCACATTGACTCTCCGACGGCTTACCAGTATGTGACAGCCCGCAAGAGCATTGTCTTGCTTCCGACCGCGCCTGAAAGCGCTGCGGAATTCAAGATCGCACTCTCGCGGTGGCTCGATGACCTCGAACCGCGGCATTGAATCTCGATCACCCTCAATGCGGAACGTCGCGATGCAGCGCCTTCACCTTGTAGCCTGCCTTGCGAAGTCGCTTCGCCATTTCCTCAGCCATCATCACGCTGCGGTGCTGCCCGCCCGTGCAGCCAAACGCCACAGTCAGGTAGCTCTTGCCCTCTTCCACATAGTGCGGCAGCAGATAGAGCATCAGGTCGCTCACTTTACCCAGAAACTCCTGCGTCTGCGGAAACCCGCGCACATACGCCGCCACCTTCGGGTCCTTCCCGGTCTTCTTGCGAAACTCCGGCACAAAGTGCGGATTGGGCAGGAACCGCACATCAAACACCAGGTCCGCATCCAGCGGCACGCCGTTCTTGAAGCCGAAGCTCAGGCAGGAAACCAGCAGTGTCTGGGCTTTTTCCCCCTGCCCAAAGCGCGACTGGATATGCGCGCGCAGTTCATGCACGTTGAAGTTGGAAGTATCAATCAGCGTGTCCGCCATGTTGCGAATCGGCTCCAGCAGTTGCCGCTCTTCCACGATCGAGCGCTCCACCGTCTCCGACTTGCGCAGCGGATGCGGCCGCCGCGTCTCCGAATAGCGCCGCACCAGCACCGCATCCTGCGCGTCCAGAAAGACCACGCGCGTTGGCAGAATCCGATTCACGCGCTGCAGAATCTCCGGCAGCTGGTCCAGCGTCTGCCCCTCGCGCACGTCCACCACAATGGCCGCGCGCTCAATCTCTCTCGATTTGCCCACCAGCCCCGCAAACTCGGTCAGCAACTCCAGCGGTAAATTGTCCACCGCGTGATACCCAAGGTCTTCAAAATCCTTCAGCGCGGAGGCCTTTCCCGCACCGGAGATTCCAGTCACGATGACCAATTCTTTTTCCGGCTTGAAATTCGCCGCCGGGCTGGGCGCTGCTCTCCGGCGGTCTGCGCCGCGCGGGGTCTTTCCTGCATGCTCCATGCGCCCATCGTACAACGGCGCAGGCTGGCGCCGGGATGAAGAATCATTCACCCGCATCCGAGCCCTAAACTTTGGTGATATTGGGGATCTGCTATTTCATCGGAGCGCTGCGGACCCGGAGACTCATCCGGGCCCTGCAACTCTCCAGATTGGTTCGGCACATTGCAAGCTTCCGCCGCGACTCAGGGAATCTCGACCAGTTCCATCTGGCCGTCGCGCCGGCGATGCAGAACAAACATCTGGCCGCCCTGATCGCGAAAGATCAGCAGATCGCGATCGCGGAACTCGGCCTCTTTCACAGCCTGCTCCATCGTCATGGGATTCATGGCGATCGCCTCGCTGCTCTTCAGAACGTGCGGCTCCACCACCGCCGCTGCAGCCGGGAAAGAATGCACCGCGATGGTGGCGCTGGCCTTTGCGCCGGCGCGTGCCGACTTGCCGCCGTTACCTGCGATCAACTCCCCGTTCGCCGCGCGTGTCTTGGGCCGCGCCACAGGCGGCGCAGTCAGCACCTTGTCCTCCGTGGGCAGGCGCTTCCGCTCATACTTCCGCTCGTGGTAGCGCTGCGCCTGATGCTCGGCATGAGCAAGCGCCTTCCGCAGTGCAAGGGGCAGGTTATCCGCCTCTCCGGCTGCGACGATGGTCAGCGTTCTTGCCTTAATGGTGAGTTCTGCGATCTGGAGATGCCGCTGCACGCGGAAAATGATGCTGGCCCGCGCGGTTTTGCCCAGAATGCGGGCGATTCGTTCCAGTCCCTCTGTGGCCTGCGTACGCAGCGCCTTCGGAACACTTACTTGCCTGGCGGTGAACTCGACTTCCATGGTCAGCCTCCGCTCTTCGTGTTGTTCAGCATCACGGCTTTTATAGCCGTAGGACTCTGGATTCTATAGCATTCCGCCGGCTTGCGTAAGGTGCGCGCTCGCCGCCGGAATCTTATTAGACGTTGCAAGCTGCAGGAAGTCAGTGAGTTGGAATACATCGCAAACAGTCTGCAACGTGTCAAAAAAGCAACGGCCTCCCGCCGGGCTCTCAGCCGTCGCGACGCCGGCGCTGGTGGGTCGACGGAATGTTCATATCCTCGCGATATTTGGCCACCGTTCGCCGCCTGAGTTGGATCCCCTGCGACTGCAGCATCGCGGCGATCTGGTCATCGGTCAGCGGCTTGCGTGGGTCCTCTTCCTCGATCAGCTTGCGTACCTTGCGCTTGAGCACCAGCAGCGACGTATCCGCGCCCTCCGGTCCATTCGAACCCTCTGAAAAGAAGAAGCGCAGCTCAATCACGCCCTGCGGTGTGTGCGCATATTTCTTGGCCACCGCGCGGCTCACCGTGGAAGGATGCACGCCGATTTCCTCGGCCACCTCCTTGATCATCATGGGCCGGAGCGCCTCGATGCCCTGCTCCAGAAATTCCTGCTGCCGCCGGACAATCACCTCGCAGGTCCGGAGAATCGTGCTCTTGCGCTGCGCAATGTTCCGCATCAACTGCAGTGCGGAGCGGAAGCGCTCCTTCACGTACTCCTTCACCTCTTTTTCCGTGCCTTCCGCCACGAGCATCCGGCGGTAGCGCTGGCTCAGGCGCAGGCTGGGCAGGTCTTCTTCATTCATCGTGACCACCCACTCGCCGCCGCGCTTGGTAAAGACAACGTCCGGCTCAATCAGCCGCGTCTGCTCATGGTTGTAGAGCCTCCCCGGCCGCGGGTCCAGCGTGCGGATAAACTCAATCGCCGCATGCGCTTCCTCTGCCTTGACGTGCGCTGCCTTCGCCAGTTCCTTCACGTCGCGCTTCTGCAGCAATGGCAGGTGCTGATCCACGATCAATGCCGCCACTTCCATGCAGGCGCGCCGATCCTCCGGTCGCTGCTCGGCCTCTGCGCGGAAGCTCCTCTGCGGGTTCTCCTCTGCATCCTCGCTTGCAGACTGCCGCGCATGCACCTGCGCAAACTCGGCCTGCTGGGCTGCAATCTGAATCAGCAGGCATTCGCGCAGGTCGCGCGCGCCCACGCCCGCCGGGTCCAGATGCTGCAACAGATCAATCGCCCGACGCACCAGTTCCCGCGCTGCTTCGCCGTCCAGCTTCCAGTCAGGGAAGACGCTCGCAAGAGCCGCCGCCAGTTCTTCATCGCTCGCAGCCAGATAGCCGTTCTCGTCCAGGTTGCCGATGATGAACTCGGCAGCCCTTTCGAGCGCCGGCTCCAGCGTCAATGACCCGAGCTGCCAACCGAGATGGTCCGAGAGCGTCGTCGGCTGCGAGAGAAAATTCTCGAACGAAGGCCGCTCGCCGTCTTCATACTCGGGCTGCGTCCGAAACCCCGGATCAAGATACTCCTGGAAGTACGTGCCAAAATCGATCTCATCAAAAACGTCTTTCGGCTGCGCCTCAGGCTCCGCTGCGCCGGCTTCTACATGCTCCAGCCGCTCCTCGCGTTCCTGGCGCTCCACCTGGCTGGCCACCTCGTCCAGCATCGGAACCGTTTCGTCGATCTCCTCCAGAACCGGGTTCTCCACCAGCTCGGCATCGATCATCTCCTTCAGTTCCAGCTTGTTGAGCGCAAGCACGCTCACCATCTGCATCAGACCCGGAGTAAGGATCTGGCGTTGTGCCACCTTAAGATTGAGTTTTGGCTGCAGCAGCGCCATGCTAGAAGACCCGATTCCCTTGGGAGTATGAATCTAGTGTAATGCGCGGCGAAACGGATTCCAGCGCAAAGTAGCGCGCCGCGCACCGCTCGTACCGCCTCCGGTCCTTGTCACTTTGGACACGCCCCGACCACGCTTTGTCCTTGACGCAACACTTGCCTGGATTGTAACGGGCAGTGTGGCCCATACCTGCAGACGCCGCGCACCGGAAAAGGTTCCCCTCAGCCAAGCGAGAATCCCTCGCCCAGGTACACGCGCCGCACTTCCACATCATTGCCCAGTTCATGGGGCGTGCCAGAGCGGAAGATGCGGCCCTCGGCAATGATGTAGGCCCTGTCCGTCACGCTCAAGGTCTCACGCACGTTGTGGTCGGTAATCAGGATGCCAATCCCGCTGCTCTTCAGTTCGAAGATGATCTTCTGCAACTCCAGCACGGCAATCGGATCGATGCCGCTGAAGGGCTCGTCAAGAAGAATGAAGTTCGGCTGGATGCACAGCGAGCGTGCAATCTCCACGCGACGCCGCTCGCCACCCGAGAGCGCATACCCGCGTGTCGTGCGAATATGCCCGATGTTCAGCTGGCTGATCAACCGCTCGGCGCGCGTCCTGCGCTCGCGGCTGTCCAGCGGCTGCGCCTCCAGCACGGCAAGGATGTTCTCCTCCACCGTGAGCTTGCGAAACACCGAGGGCTCCTGCGGCAGATAACTGATGCCGTAGTTGCGCGCCCGCAGGTACATCGGCACGCGCGTAATGTCCGTGTCATCCACCAGCACGCGGCCCGTTTCCGGCGCCACCAGCCCCACAATCATGTAAAAGCTGGTCGTCTTGCCGGCGCCGTTGGGCCCGAGCAGTCCCACCACTTCACCGCGGGAAATCTTCAGGTCAACACCGCGCACAACCTGTCTTCCCTTGTAGGATTTGCCGATTCCTTCGGCGCTGAGTGTATTCATCGGGGGCCTGTCTGGCGCTTTGTCCTGGCAGCTGGTGCGGTCGCCTCTGTCGTGGTCCTGTGCCCAGCGCTTTCGACTTTGACGCTATCATCGCGGGTATTGAAAATCAAAGCCTCGCCCGTCACGGTACCCCGCGTCGCGTCCACCAGACGCGGCGGCTGCGCAGAGGTGCCGGTCAGCACATATTCGCCCGTGTCGCTCGAGTAGTCCAGTTGCTCGCCAGTTCCAACCCGTCCCTGCGCCGTCAGCTCGACCTGCCCGCGCGCCGTCATCCGGTCCACCTGCGCGGCGGAGCCATCCTTGCCCGCACGATTGCCCGGCGGCAGAAGGGTCAGCTCCACCTCGTTCGACGAACTGGCCATGTCGGCCGTCTCCGCTCTCACGCGGCCCAGCGCTCCACCGCGCATCACCGCCTTCCGCTCCGCGGCCGAGTACTTCAAGTCACCGCCCTGCATGCGAATGACGGAGGGCTGCGTCGTCTTGCCCGTTGCTGGTCCTGCCAGTGGCCCCGCCGCGCTCACCATCACCACCTGTACCGGCTCGGCCGCGCCCGTTGCGCGCGCCACCAGCGTCTGCTTCGTCCGGTCCAGCACAATCCCCGGCGCTGCGATGGAGTTTGTCATCTGCCACAGGCGTGCATGGCCGCGCAGGACCACCTCGCCCGTCGTCTGGTGCATGTCGGCTTCATCGGCAATCGCATGCGCTGGTCCCTGCCCGCCAAGTTGCGCGGCCTCTCCCGCAGCCTCCCCACGGGCTTGCGAAGGCTGGCCGCCCATCCACGTCGCCTTCACCGCGCCTCTGGCAATCGCGTCTCCCGTGGCTTGCGTGACGTCGATCGTCAGCGCCGAAAGCTGCAGCCCACCATCTTCCACGCGTGGACTGCCCGTCAACCGCAGTCTGCCTCCCTCGCCGACGTAGACAGCCTTGCCCGCCGTAGCCCGCAATGCCCCCGGAGCAGCCGTGCCCGGCCTTGCAGGCGGCTGCTGCACCAGCACCACACGACCCTCTACCGTAGCCGTCTCAATCCGCGATCCGCTCATCGGCCCCGGCAAATTCTTTGCGCCTTGCCCGGCTCCCTGCGGCTGCGGGGAAACAAAGTGCGCCACCAGCCGGTCGCCGCTGGTGCTCTGCCTCGTTCCTGTCGCTGTGGTCTGGTCAATCTCCGCGTGCCCTGTGCCGGTCATCGAGGTCAGTGCCGATCCAGCCCCAAACGTGCCCGCCATCGCATCCGCGCTCATCCGGAATGGCGACACCGGCCCATCTCCGCGCTGGCTCTGGTCCGTCACCACCACGCCGCCCGTCCCATGCACCTCGGCCAGTTCCAGATGCCCATGCCCCGTATCGCGAAAGCTCAAGTCTGCCTCAGGCGCCGTCCAGCTTTCGTGGCTCTTGAGCGCGCCGCTGGTGCCGTCACTCTGCGTGTCGCTCTCCATCTTCACCCCGCGCTCCAGATGCGCGGACCGCAGCACCCCTTCCGGCGTAAAGGCCAGGGCCATCATCGGCGCGCCCCCGTGGAGCTTGCGCCCCTGCGTGTCCGAGTCGATGGTGACGCCGCCACGCAAGACGCCGCTTCGCGGTTGGTTCTCCTCATCAAACTGCAGCGTACCCATGGGTGCCGCCAGCCGACTCCCGGCCGCACTCGTCACGACAAATCCGTCCGTGGCATCCAGCTTCTCCGCTGAGCCATCCCCGCGCAATTGAATGGTCGCCTGCGCGCTTTGCACCTCGTTGCCCTGGTAACTGGCCACGCTGGCAGTCAGCCGAATCACTTGTTTGTTGCTTTCGAATTCCGCGTGCGTAGCCTCAACATCCATTGCTTTCGCGCCGTGTTGCATTTCCAACTTCACGGCTCGATCCAGCACCAGCAGTCCTTGCTGCGAGTCGAAAGTGGCCCCGTGAGCGCTGCCCCTGCCCTGCCGTAACTCAAACTCCAGCGGCTCGCCCGTTCTCGCCAGCCCGCTGTTCTGGTCAAACACCAGTCCACTCGTTTTGACGTGGACTTCATCGGGCGAACCCGCATCGCTCTTCTTGCCAGATGGCCGCGTATTCTTCGCCCCGCCTGAAACCGCGGCAGGCCGCACCAGCGCAATCTCCACTGGCCCGTTTGCCCGGGCTGTTCCCGCCTCCTGGTCGTACTCGAACTCGTTGCCCTCGATGCGGTCCATGCGGCTGCCATCCGGGCCATAGAGCTCGATGCGCACCTCATGCAGCAAGGAAGTGCCCTTCTTGAGCTGCACCACCTTCGAGGCCTGAATCTTGAACAGCGTATGCCCGCCGCGCGCCTGCGTGTAGGTAAAGCCGCTCGCTTCCTGTTGAATGTCCACACCCAGCCGGCTGGGCAGGTCGCGCCGGTTCAGCGGATGCTTCCACTTATTGATGACAAACAACACGGCCAGCGCCGCAATCAGAAGCACTCCTGCCGCCAGCACCAGCGCCCGCAGCCGCTCAATCGTGAACCGCACCGCCTCAGTTCCCCATGCCAAGCCGCGCAGCCAGCCGCTGCGCCAGGCTCTCGCCCATCTCGCTCCACAGCAGCCGCGCCGTCGCGCCGGAGCCTTTCTCGATCGCCGTCGTCAGCTCCACCAGTTGCCGCACATTCTCTTCCACATGCCGGGCCGACGTGGCGTCCAGTTCGCTTCCCTCGTCCAGAAACGCCGCATCCGCACCGAACTCCACGCGGATGTGCCCTTCCTGCTCATACGCGCCTTCGTCAAACAACGGCCCAAAGCCCGTCACGCGCACCAGCCGCGGCTCGCGCACCCAGCGCGCATCCAGATTCGGCGCAGTCTCCAGCTCCCAGAGGCTCCACGCGATTTGAAATTCGTAGGCGTAGTCATCATGCAGCAGTTCGAGCGCATCCTCGACAGCCTGCTTTGGCTCCGCGCCGCGCTCGCCGCGCCCATAGATGCGCTGAAAAACCGGCGCCTCGCTCCAGCTCACCGGCCACGTCGTGGCCGCATACACGCGGGATTCGCCGCCATGCGCGGCAAAGGCGCCCAACACGGCAGTCAGCTTCTCACCCAGCGATGCGAGCCGCAGGTTCGGGTACCACAAACTCAAATAAAGCGCGTCGGCCATCTCTCTTGATTGTAGATGCGGCCCTCGCTATCCCGTCACGATCTCGCTGAAATCGGCAATGCCCGAAAAGCCGCGCAGCACACCGTCGATCAGCCCCAGATGCGCACCGCGCACCGTCTCGTCCGGGTCGAGCACCATCACCTTGTCAAAGAACGCATCCACCACGGGCCGCAGCGTGGCGATCTGCGCCAGCGCCTCGCCATAGGCCCGCTTCTCGCGCAGCGCAGCCACCCTGGGCGCCAGCACCGCCGAAGCCTCGGCAAGCTGCCGCGCCTCAGGCGCCAGCTTCCCGCTCTGCGGCGCACCCACGGCAAAGCCCTTCTCTTCCGCCTGCCGCAGAATGTTCTTGATGCGCTTGAACGCCGCAGAAATCGCCTCAAAATCGGCGGACTTCCGCGCCGCAGTCAATGCCTCTGCGCGCGCAATCGCGTCGCGCACGTCGTCTGCACCCGCCGCCAGCACGGCATTCACCACGTCGTAGGCAAAGCCGCGCACATCCTTGAGGTAGAAGTGCAGCCTCTCGCGGAGAAACGCAGCGACTTGTTCCTGATTCGCATTTTCCGCGCCGGATGCGTCCAGCACTTCCTCCAGCGTCAGGGGCAGATCCGACTCGGCAAGGATCTTCACAATGCCATTGGCAGCGCGACGCAGCGCAAAGGGATCCTTTGAGCCAGTCGGTGCATTGCCAATCCCAAACATCGCGACGATGGTCTGGATGCGATCCGCAAGGCCGAGCAGTTGCCCTTCCACACACATCGGGCTATTGTCCTCCACCGAGGCAGGCGTGTACTGCTCGTAGATCGCCAGCGCCACGTGCTCACCCAGCCCCTGCGCCCGCGCATACAGCCCGCCGATGATGCCTTGTAGCTCAGTGAACTCTTTCACGAGCTCCGTCGTCAGGTCCGTCTTCGCCAGTTCCACCGCCTTCAGCAGAGCCGCTTCGTCAAGCGCCACGCCGGCGGATTTCACCACTGCGGCCAGTGCGCGCGCCACACGCAGATTCTGCTCTGTCTTCCAGTGGTAGCTGCCCAGCTGCTTCTGGAAGGTCACATGCTTCAGGCTCTCCACGCGCTCCGCCAGCGGCGTTTTCTGGTCAACGTCCCAGAAGAAGCGCGCATCCTTGAAGCGGGCGCGCAGAACCTTCTGGTTCCCGTGCCGAATGATCGCCGCGCCTTCGGCATCCGTCTCCGTGTTCAGCACGGCCAGGAAATGCGGAGCCAGCTTGCTGTGTGCGTCCTCCACGGCAAAGTATTTCTGATGGTCGCGCATCACCGTCACCAGCACTTCCTCGGGCAGCGTCAGGTACTCCGGCTCAAAGTCGCCCAGGATCACCGTCGGCCACTCCGTCAGGTGCACCACCGTCTCCACCAGCGGCTCATCCTCGCGCCACCGCGCGCCCGGTACCGTGCGCGTCGCCTTGTCCAGCGCCTTGCGAATGATCTGACGCCGCTCGGCCACATGGACCACGACGTTCGCCTTGCGCAGCGTGTCTGCGTATTCCTTTGCTGAGGGCAACAGCACAGGACCGTCGCCATGCAGGACGCGATGCCCGCGGCTGGCCTGCCCCGCCGCGATGCCGGCAATCTCCAGCGGCACCACGGCGGCATCCAGCATCGCCACCACCCACCGCACCGGACGCACAAAGCGCTCCGGCTTGCCCGCCCGCCAGTACATGTTCTTCGCCCAGTAAATCGCGAGCACTTCCTTCGGCAACTCCGTCGCCAGCAACTGGGTTGCGCTGCCACCCTGCCGCTTCACCGTCGCACCCACGTACTCGCCCTTGGCCGTCGTTACCTTTTCCAGCGCGGAAACAGGAACGCTGGCCTTCTTCGCAAAGGCCTCGGCCGCCGCGGTCGGCGCGCCGTCCTTGAAGGCCACCTTCCAGGACGGGCCAGTCATCTGCTCTTCCGAATCGGCCTGCGCGGCCAGCACACCCTCCACCAGCACGGCCAGCCGCCGGGGCGTGGAAAAGGTGGTCAACTTTGCCTCCGCCGTCAGCAGACGCTCGCGCGTCAGCAGATCGTGCACGCGGCGGCCCAGCTCCGCCTCAGCCCCGGCAATCATGCGGGCTGGAACCTCTTCCAGCCCAATCTCCAACAAAAAATCTGGCATATCGTATCTCGTTGACGAACTGAATCGCCGGATGACTCGTTAACTCACGGCCTGCTGCAGCGCAATCGCCTTGGCCACGCCCACGGCCAGCGCCCGGATGCGCCCAATCACGCCCACGCGCTCCGTCACGCTGATGGCGCCCCGCGCATCCAGCACGTTGAACAGGTTTGAGCACTTGAGCGCCAGCTCATAAACGGCGAGCAGCGGAAAGCGCCGCTTCTCGGCGGCCGTCGCCGTCTCGCTGGCCAGCAGCGGGCCGGCCTTTACCAGCAAATCCTTCGCCTCGGCCTCGTAGCGGTTGAAGTGCTCCCACAGGTTGTCAATGTCGGCGACTTCGAAGTTGTACACCGAGAACTGCAACTCCTCGGCCAGTCGCACGTCGCCGTAGGTCACCGGCTCGCCCGTCTCGGGATCGCGCGCCCACACGATGTCGTAGATCGAATCCACATCCTGCAGAAACGCCGCAATGCGCTCCAGCCCGTACGTCAGTTCCGCGCAGATGGGGTCCAGGTCCATGCCGCCGCACTGCTGGAAGTAGGTGAACTGCGTGATCTCCAGCCCGTCCAGCATCACCTGCCAACCCACGCCCCAGGCGCCGCCCGCAGGCCACTCCCAGTTGTCCTCTTCAAACTTCAAATCATGCTTGCTGAGGTCGATGCCGATCGCCTCGAGCGACTGCAGGTACAGTTCCTGCACATTCACCGGCGGCGGCTTCAGAATCAGCTGAAACTGCGTGTGCCGGAAGAGCCGGTTGGGATTCTCGCCATAGCGTCCGTCGGCCGGTCGGCGCGAGGGCTGCGCGTAGCCCACCTTGTAGGGCTTCGGGCCCAGCACGCGCAGAAACGTCTCCGGCGCCATGGTGCCCGCGCCCACCTCGACATCGTAGGGCTGCTGCAGCACGCAGCCGCGCTCGGCCCAGAAGGCCTGCAACCGGAAAAGCAATTCCTGAAACGTAAGCGCGCTGGTCTTCAGCGCAGGTGCAAGTTCAGTGGAAGACACAGAGACACACTCTCTTTACGGGACTCTCTTTCAGTTTAGCAGTCTGTGCACTTCTCTTCTAAAGCCGCGCTAATGCCTCGGCGGACCGCAGCTTGCGTTCCAGATGCCGTTCGAGCGCATGCAACGCAAACCGTCGCAGATCCGCGGCGCGCCGCCGGGGCCAGGGCTCCGCCGCAAACGCACCTGCAGGGGCCCGCAGCATCCGCTGCGCCAGATGCCAGGAGTCCGCGCAAAGCTCCGCTGCATTCCCAGGCCGATGCACCGCACAGAACAACCCATCGGTGTGGAGGCTGAACGAGATTTCGTCCGCATGCAGCGGCTCGCCGCACACCGTGCAGCGGCTGATCTCCGGCAGCAGGCCCATCAGCCGCGTCATCCACAGCAGGAAGTACGTGAGCGGCATCCAGGGCTGCTCGGCCGTGGTCACTTCCAGCACGCTCACCAGCAGCCGGAATACCGTCTCCTGCGGGTCGCGCTCGGGCAGCGCCTCATCCAGCACCTCGGCATACAGGCTCAGCACCGTCATGCGCACGGCATCCACGGGCGTAGATAGCGGCGAGCGGATGATCTCCAGCTGGTCGAGGCGCATTAGCTCCTGGCGGGGCCGCTCGGCAAACCAGGCGCGCGCCAGCGTCATCGGTTCCAGCGCGCCGCCAAAGCGCCTGCGGCTCTTCAGCGCGGACTTGGCAACACCGCGCAGGCGGCCATAGTCGCGCGTGAACAGGCTCACAATCAGGTCCGCCTCATGCACGGGCCAGGTGCGCAACACGACGGCTTCTGAGGTCAGCACGCTCATCTGCATCCATCATCGCATCGCACAGACGCCACGCCGCCAGCCCCTCAATGACAGGGCCCAGACGCACAAACGCGCATCCCGCAGGGCAGGATGCGCGCGTGCAGGCAAGTCTTCCTGCGATTAGCGGCCGAAGTGCGCGGCGTTCTTCTGGGCAAAGTGCGCCCACTTCTCCGGCAGGTCATCCTGCGCGAAGATCGCCGACACCGGGCAGGCGGGAACACAGGCGCCGCAGTCGATGCACTCGACGGGATCAATGAAAAGCTGGTCGGCTTCCGCGTGGCCGGCCTCGTCCTTCTTAGGGTGGATGCAATCGACAGGACAGGCGTCTACACAGGCGGTGTCCTTGGTGCCGATACAGGGTTCTGCGATTACGTATGCCATCTTTGCTCTCTCCGAGGAGGGTGAACCTTCGACGCTGATAGTAGCACACGAGGCCAGAGCCTGACTTGACCGCGCGCACACGTGTTTTGCCATGCGGGAATCACCAGCCTGATGCCCGCCGCGACTCCTTCAACGGCCCGCTGCAGCGCGCGTTGCCGCCCATTCGGCCGGCGTGGGAATGGGGCTCAGATTGCGGCCCGCGAACATATCGTCAAAAAAGCCCAGCAGTTCGGCGTGGATCAGGCCATTCGATGCAAGGATTTCCCGGCTCTCCAACCGGTAGTGGTTGCCGGTGAAGTCCGTCACGCGTCCGCCGGCTTCTTCCACCAGCAAAATGCCCGCAGCCGTATCCCACGGGTTCAGGTTGAACTCCCAGAAGGCATCCATGCGCCCGGCCGCTACATAGGCCAGGTCCAGAGCCGCCGAGCCCGCGCGCCGCACGCCATGCGAGCGCAGCGTGAACTCCTGATAAAAGTGGATGTTCGGGCTCTGGTGGCGCTTGCGGCTGGGAAAGCCGGTCGCAACCAGCGCCTCAGCCAGCAGCGCGTTGCGCGAGACATGCAGCGGCTTGTCATTCAGCTTCGCGCCGCAACCCTTTTCCGCCGTAAAGAGCTCATCCCGCAGCGGATCGTAGATGAGCGCTGCCACCAGCGTTCCATCGTCCTCGGGCCTGGTGCCGTTCGGCCGCCGCTCCAGCCCCATCGAGACGCAGAATTGCGGAAATCCGTGCGCGAAGTTCGTCGTCCCATCAAGCGGGTCCACGTACCAGCGGAATTCCTGCTCCAGCCTCTCGCGCGTCCCTTCTTCGCCGTAGATGCCGTGCTCGGGGAAAACCTCACCCAGCCTCTGCCGGATGAGCTTCTCCACGGTACGGTCGGCCACCGTGACCAGGTCCACGTCGCCCTTGTACTCCGTTTCCACGCCTTGCGCAAAAAACTCGCGCAGCCGGGCTCCTGCCTCGCGCGCGATCTCTGCCGCACGAGGAACCCAGTTGAGCTGCTGCTCCTTACCTCCGCTCACTGGCCAACCTCCCCACCAGGCATGCTCTGCGCGGTGCGCGCCCTGCGCCGGCCGGACAGTTCCGAGATGGTCTGGATCTGATGCTTGTAAATAAACAAGTTCGGTTTGCCTTCGCGCGTCAGGCGCAACATGCTGTCGTCAAAGTACTCAATCCAGCCGCGCACGGTCTCACCATCCTGCAGCTTGATCTCGACCTGGACCTGGCGGTCACTGAGCGAGCGCAGGTAGAGAGCCTCCTGGCCGGTCTCGCCCGGCGGAGGCGTCTTGTGGCGCTGACGTGAGGAAATGGGATGCGTCATTGTCATCATTCTATGACGTTGGATGCGCGAACCGGGTGCGGGGCCGTGGTTCAGAGGGTCTCGGCGGCGAGTTGCCTTGATGACGCCGGCAGTTCATTGCGGCGCATCCAGAAGTAGAACGCGACGACTCCCAATGTGCACACCATGCCAATGCCAAACTCGGTCGTCACATAAAGGGCGCGACCCACGGGAGCGGTCATGCGGTCAAAGATGGCCTGCACCATGAGATTGTGGCTGGCATGAAGCATTGCGCAAGGCCAGAGGCTGCCCGACCTGAGCCGCACCCAGCCCATGACAAATGCCAGGCCGACGACCATGAGCGTAAAGCAGCCAAGAGCATAGCGCGGGTTGGTCCCGGCGTTGTAGTCGGCCCAGAGCAGGGCCGGGAAATGCCACAGCGCCCAGATTACCCCGCTCACGAGGCAACCTCCGGTGAATCCGAACTGGCGCGTCAGACGCGGAAGCAGAAATCCACGCCAGCCGATCTCCTCGCCCAGCGCATTGGCCATGCTCAGGGGCAGTCCAAGCGTCGCAATCAGCGGGATGCCCAGCATAAGCGTTGCGAGACGCGGTGCATGCGCAAGCCCATAGGTTGCTGCAATCTGCTGCGCAAAACTGCCAAAAGCGAATGCAGCCGGAATGGCAATCCATGTGACCACATAGACCGGAAGCGCATAAACCAAAGGCAACAGGTAGCCGAACCATTCGTATATTGCCGGACGCCACGCCCAACCCAACGTGGAGAGATCCAGGCGGAACATGGTGCAGGTCGCCAGCGCCGCCAGCGCAGGGCACCACATCACAAGGCGCACCACCATGCCCGGCCCCGCCCCGACGTGGCCCGTGTGGAGAATGACCGCATAGGGCACGCAGCTGAAAGCAAAGACGAGTGCCACAAAGGTGAGAATCTCGCGCGCATCCGATCGCATCA
>JBAUTX010000233.1:0-7027 GCA_049582405.1 Occallatibacter sp.
AACTTCTTGAACTCAGGATGGTCCGGTTCAGGCCAGGCGGATGCTGCCGCAAAAACAGGCAAGTCTGGAGGAGCCTATTCGGGAGCAGCCGAAGTGGCACCTGACGTTTGGGTGTACCAGATCACCAAGAATGGTCTTGCTCTCCAACTGACGCTGCAAGGCACGAAGTATTACAAGGACAACGACCTCAACAAATGATGGACCGCAGATAAGCCGAGTTGCGTAAGAGTCGAGTTGAGAGGCTTAACCGTTCGCACTGCCACGCTCTGCGCTGGCGGTACGAGGGGTGCCGCATCTGTCAGCCCGCCTGGCCGACGGAGCTGTTTCAAATGAGAGGCAGCCAAAAGGCCACGGGTAGATTGGCGTCGAATTTCCCCGGTAGCTGAGAAGTTCTTGTCGTGGTGACCGGGAGATTCGGAAAATGTACGAAGGCTTCGCCCTGACAATCTCCATTGGTGCCGGGCCGCATGCAGCCACTCAGTCCATAGCCGTTCCTCTCTTGTCCTTGCATTCCGACTTGCATTTCTACCAGATGACATCGTGACTGGGCGGAGCTAGAAGTAAAAGTAGCGGATTCCCTTGAACCGATACGAAGTGAGCGGGCGAAGTCCTGTCCGGCGCCTTCCAAGAGCTGTGAGAATCCCAGGAATACCGGTAAGGAGGGTATCTCCATGCTCCAGCCTCTGTATCGCTTTCTTTCATTGTCTCTTCTGCTTTGTCCATTGCTGGCCGGTGCTGCCACCCAGAGTGCCACCACCCAGATCGCCGATTTGAAGCGAATTGGAAATCCCAAGCCGGCTGACAATGCAGCCTTCGGCAAGAGTGTCGCCGGAATTGGCGACGTGAATGGCGATGGCGTCGGCGACCTTGTGATTGGCGCACCGGGCGCGGATACGGTGTATGTCATTTCGGGCAAGGACCAGACGGTGATTCGAACAATCAGCGATCCGGACGGTCTTTCGAAATATCAATTCGGCTGGGCTGTCGTAGACGTCGGCGATTGGGACCAGGACGGCATCGATGATTTTGCTGTGGGCGCTCCCGGTGTTGCCGGCGTTACGCCGCTCCCGTGTACGTCGACTCCGTGCACGCCCGATCCGCAATGGGGCCGCGTGCTGGTCTTCTCAGGCGCTACTGGAGCACTGCTCAAGGAGATCCATGCACCGGAAGCAACCCTGGAGTTCGGCTATGCTATCGCGCCCCTCGGTGACCTCAACGGGGATGGGAAGCAGGCACTCGCGGTTGGTGCGCCGGTTTTCGGCACCGGCTACGGAAGTGTCTATGCAGTTTCCGGCAGCGACGGAACGGAAATCTGGAAAGCAACCGAGCCTGGCATCAATCCATCGGGCCCCGAAGTGGTCGCGTCGTTCGGTGCCGCTCTTGCCGTTCTTCGCGATATCAATGGCGATGGCAAGCCTGATGTCCTGGTTGGCGCTCCCTTTCATGATGACGGAACCGGCAAGAATGCAGGTGCCGCCTACGTCCTTTCCGGCGCCGATGGGATGCAGCTTCGCGCGCATATTCCGCCACAGATCATTGGCAATGACCAGTTTGGCATGTCAGTCACGAACGCCGGTGATCAGAACAAGGATGGTGTGAACGATTACATCATTGGTGATCCAAAGAATTCGAAGGTCTACCTTTTCAACGGCTCTGACGGGACGATTCTGAACGGAATCGCCTCAAAGCAGTTGACCGATAGCTTCGGATTCGCAGCAGCTCTGGTAAGCGACTACGACGGCGACGGCGTACCTGATTTCTTTATTTCCGCCCCAGATGGTGACCGCATTTATCTGATGAACAACGCAGGAACGGAGGTCCTCGACGTTCCAAACCCAGCGCCTGACACTCATAGCTTCGGTCGCGCCTTGTCCGCGACGAAGGATCTCGGCGGAGATAAGGGGCTGGACCTGCTGGTTGGCGCTCCGGCCGAGGTCTCAGCCTCGGGTGCAGCTTATCTGGTCACGATTCGAGCGAATCAACCGCCTGTGGCAAACGCCGGCCCCGACCAAACGATTGAGTGCAATCGCAGTGGCGTGGTGACGCTCGACGGGTCCGCTTCGTACGATCCCGATAATGATCCAATCACTTTCGCGTGGGTGCAGGTATCCGGCACACCTGTGACCCTTGTTGTCTCAGAAGCAACAGCGCAATTCCCCGCAGCGCCCCCGGGAGTCTACGAATTCCAGCTCACGGTGACAGATGATCACGGCGCAAGCTCAACCGACAATGTCGTCATCACGATCAAGGATACGCAGCCGCCGGTACTGAGGGTTGGCCTCACTCCCAACATGCTTTGGCCCCCGAACCACAAGATGATCGATATCTCGGCGCTCATCGCAGTCGTTGACGCCTGCGATTCCAACCCGACGATCACTCTTCAGTCGATCGTGAGCAATGAGCCGGCAAACGGCAAAGGCGACGGCAACACTTCTCCCGACATAGCGGGCGCGTCCTATGGCATAGATGACCGTGCCTTCCAGTTGCGAGCAGAGCGGTCTGGGAAGGGCTCCGGTCGTGTCTACACGATTACCTATGTGGCCCAGGACGCCTCTGGCAACGCGACACAGCAGAGTAACACCGTAACCGTTCCGCATAGCTATGCAGGTGTGAGCGATGCGAGCCTGACGTTTGGAACCATCGCCACCGGAGGCAAGAGCCAGACGAAGGCGATGACGATTGCCAACGGCAGTGATGATGCGCTGCAGATCTCGTCCATCTCAATCAGCGGAAACAATCGCAGCGACTTCTCCGAAACCGACAATTGCGTCCCCGGAGTCGCTGCCAATTCGAGTTGTTCCATTAACGTGACTTTCAAGCCGACCGGGAGCGGGAGCCGTGCTGCATCGATGCTCATCAGTGGCGATGCAGCCAACCTGCCACAGCAGGTGGCGCTGATTGGAACCGGAGGAGAGGGCGGCCCCGACTTCGTGCTGCGTGCAAATCCGGTCAATGGGACCATTAAGCGCGGGCAATCCCTGAATTTTGCGTTGACCGTCGATCCGCAGGGAGGGTTCAACGCACCGGTGCTCTTCACATGTACGGGACTTCCTCGCGGCGCAAGCTGCTCCTTCTCGCCAGCCTCAGTCACACCGAATGGCGGTCCTGCGGCGACGACACTCAAAGTGACAACAACGGCACCTTCGGGCGTTGCTGCCCGTTCAATTCAACACTGGCTCGGTATGCAGGGAGGAGCTCTGGCGGCAGGCCTGTTCCTTATCTGGGGTCTACGCCGGAGAAAGGGCAGCAGCTGGCAGAACATGCTATCAGGAATCGTGATTCTCTTCCTTGCGGCCTCGTTCTGTGTCGCGTGTGGCGGCGGTACGGCCGCAACCAGCACGGGTGGAGCGACCAGCGTTGACGGGACGCCTGCCGGTACGTCTCAAATCACTGTGACCTCAACCTCTGGTTCGGGCGATGCAGCGATTCAACATACTGTCACCCTCTCACTCACAGTTGCGGAATGAAAGATAAATGCCCCAAAGGGGACCGGATTGATCCGGCCCCCTTTAACATTTGGTATCAACTCATCCGCTTCATTGCAGTGGTCGGCCCTGGCTTTCTCTTGAACCGCCTAGGATCTTAGCCATCGAACAGAACCAAGCATCAGAAGGCGGACGATTCAGCCAATGGAGAGGACCTGGATAAGACGCGCTCCCCGTTGGACCTACTTGTTGGAGTTGATCAGGCGGATGCGCGCCGTCATTGCCCGCCCCAAGGGCTCGCTGAAAGTGCCATACAGCGGCGAGTCAACCACATTGTTCACCACCCACGGGTCCATGCTGTTCGTCGCGTTCTCCAACACTCCGCGCAAGCCCAGATACATGCCACGGAAGTGGAATCGCCACTCCAGCCCCGGGCTGAACGACGTGTAGTTTGGGAACCGCTGCGCGTTTGCTCCACCCACAACCACGTGATTCGCGTCCATCGCCGTATACGGAAATCCCGTGTGCCAGTCCATCGTGTAGACAAAATCCCAGTTCTTTTTGAACCAAGGCAACAAGAACGGCATCCATCCCCAGGAGACCACGCGGTTCGGTGTGTCCCATTCGAGAGGCCCCGGCTGCTGCGGCCCAAGCAGAGATACCGTCGGAACGTAGTCGATCGCCGCGTTCGTGTGCGCCGTGGAATGCGTGTACGCGCCAAAGAGGGTGTAGTTATCGCGGAACGTATGACGCGCCTCGATCTCCTCCACTCGATCATGATCTCTACGCGTGTTCGTAAGCGCAAAGCTCCCGGACGTCGCCGTCTGGTTGTCCACATTCGCGTAAGTAAATTCATCGGACACGCGCTTATCGATAAAGTTGGCCTTCACATAGATGCGCCCCGGCAGTTCCTGCTCAAGACCCACGCTCCAGTTGACCGCGCGCGCTTCCCGGAGTGCACTCGGATCGAACGTGAAGATTGACTGCACGGACGGGCCGGTCGGTGTCGTGCCATTTGCCTCGAAATAGGCGTCGTTGCGTATGCCGGCTAGTGCACGCGTCAGATACTCAAGCTGCGTGTGCTCGTAGTAGATGCCGATCCCCGCCGAAATTTTCATCCCGCCAGGCGCATGCGGTGGCGAGAATACTGCCGCAAGCCGCGGCGACAGAAGCGGCCTGCGTACAACCTCGTCCCAGTCGAAGCGCAGTCCCGGTTCAAGAAGAAGGCCATCCCTTACCGACCAGCGGTCCTGTGCATACGCGCCTACCTCCACGTTGTGGCGGGTAAACGGCGCAACCGCCGGAAACGTGCTCTGGCGCAAGAGAGTTCCGTCCTCGCGCAAATAATTCACCGGCGCGCGATCATACGCCTCGAAGTACTCGATGTGATCAAGATCAATGCCTCCCTGCAAATCGTGCCGGCCCATCCAATGTCGCGGTGGCAGATACAGCAACGTGTTCCCCTCCGCGCGCTGCGATCGACTGGTCAGGCTTTCAAAGTAGCTGCCCATCGCGGTCTCTGGAGTCAACTCGTACGGCCCTCCCGGGTGCGGCTCGTACGCGTCGCGAAATTTCGTGAGTGCTATACCGACATCCAGCAGCGCACCGCTCTTGAAGCTCTCCTGATCGCGTGCGTAGGGCAGCCATGCTTCGTTGTTGCGCTTTGTCGTGCTCTCCTGCTGCACGAGCGCAGAAATGCCATCGTAGGGCGAGTGATAACCATTCACAAGAAGCCCTATCTCAAGCGTGTTCTTGGGAGTGAGACTCACTTGTGTGCGAAGCAGGTTACTCCCGCGCAGCAGGTGGTTAGTATCTGCATTCGAGGGCAACTCTGGGATGTAGATATTGTCGTACTCGATCTCGAAGCCATCGAAGAACCAAGCCTTGCTGCGCACAATGGGACCAGTAAACGTGAACCGGGGAACGAACTTGTCGAAGCGGATACCATTGTTCTGTTCGAAGGATGGCAGAAAATCCGTGGCGTTGAAGCGGAATTTGTTGTCGCCCATGCCGGTGTAGAAGGCGATTACCCCGCCGGTGCTGCGGCCATATTTTACCGGGTAACGCGTCGTCTCCTGGTCAATAGAGCGGACCGCATCCGCGCTCACGCGCATCGCAAAATTGCCGCTGATGGGCGAGCGGATATCGAAGTTATCCAACGTGTCAAGTGTGGCCCAGGTCTCGGACCCAGCGACATGTACCTGCCCGCTCGCATCCTGCACCACTCCTGGAAAGAACGCCAGCAGATTGCGAATATCACGCGAAGTAGGATATGGAATGTTGATGATTTCAGGCAGCGCCATACTCAACTTGTCCGACACCTGCTCGGGATCAATGCTGGGTGCGGATGCAACCACACTTATCTGCTGTGCGAGCATTTGCTCGCGTGTAATCTCCACTCGCACCTCGCGCACCAGCAAATCCGATTCTTCGATCTCCAGTGCATAGAAGCCAGTCTTTTGCACCTGCAGGACATAGGGCCGTGCCGCCTGTAGCACAAACGAGACGTGACCGTTGTAGTCGGTAACGACGCGGAAAGGCGGCGCTCCCGATTCCTGTACCGTTACCTGTGCGCCTTCGACTGCCAGACTGTTTTCATCGACCACCGTCAGCAATACGCGTGTGCCGCCTGTTGGCTCTTGCGAGGCCAAGGGCCGCGTGAAGAGAAGGAATATCAGGAGCAAGAAAAGAGTGCAGCAGCGCCCGCCAGACCGCATGGATTCACCCTTTTCATATTCTAGATGCGAGTTGGGATGCAGCACCGCACGTTGCTTCAAACCTCTCACATAGAAATCCGGCCGTCGCGCACAGCGTCAGTCCTCTCGTGCAGCTGCTGCCCTGGTACACGCATCGTAGAGATTGTTTGCGATGCAGCAATCCCTACTGCTCGTCTTCAAATATCACGCTAGCGTCCCAGTTGCGGCCATGGGCAATGTCGATCATCTTCGCGTTGACGGATGGAGAGGCAGATTGTCCCGCGGCCGGTCTTTTGATAACTCTCGCCCGGATCATCGCTGTGGTCAGTTTCATCTGCAAGCCTCCGCCTTGGCTGCAGGGCGGGTGCTAGGAATGTGGTCATCCTCGGCGCCGGCGCACTAAGTCGACCGCTTCGTCCGCAGCGCAAGAGCGAGCCTGGGGCTCAGCTCACTGCTTTCTTCACGAGTGCGGCAATCCGTGTCGCTTCGGTGGCATTCAACGCCTTCAGCGCGAAGGCGGTTGGCCACATGGCGCCTTCGTCAAGCTTTGCCTCGTGCATGAAGCCAAGAGTCGCGTACCTCGTCTTAAATCGCTGCGCACTTTGGAAGAAGCAGACGATCTTGCCGTCCCGGGCGTAGGCGGGCATCCCGTACCAGAGCCTGGGCGACAGCGTCGGCGCATTGGATTGGATGATCGCGTGGAGTCGCTCGCCGAGAACGCGATCATCTTCTGGCAGCGCAGCAATATTCGCGAGCAACGTAGCTTCTCCATCCGCTTTCCTTGCAGGTGAGCTGTGCTTTCGTTGCTTGAGATTTGTTTCTTTCATTGTCCCTTTCATCTGTGATCTACCTCCATTCTTGGCGATACTTGCGACCCGCCTTTTGAGGGCATGCCGATACTGTTCC
>JBAUTX010000234.1:0-1916 GCA_049582405.1 Occallatibacter sp.
ACGGCGGAGTAAGTGGTGTTGACGGACTGGCCGCCGGGACCGGAGGAGCAGAAGGTGTCGATGCGCAGGTCCTTGGCTTCGATTTTGATGTCGACATCCTCGGCTTCGGGGAGGACGGCGACGGTGATGGCGGAGGTGTGGACGCGGCCCTGCGTCTCCGTGGCGGGCACGCGCTGGACGCGGTGGACGCCGGACTCCCACTTGAGCTGGGAGTAGACGCGGGCGCCCTCGATGATGGCGATGACTTCCTTGTAGCCGCCGACGCCGGACTCGGAGAGCGACATGACTTCGACCTTCCAGCGGTGCTGCTCGGCAAAGCGGGTGTACATGCGGAAGACCTCGGCGGCAAAGAGCGAGGCCTCGTCGCCGCCGGTGCCGGCGCGGATTTCGAGGATGACGTTCTTTTCGTCGTTGGGGTCTTTGGGCAGCAGGAGGAGCTTGAGCTCTTCTTCGAGCGCGGGCTCGCGGGGGGTGAGCGTGGCGATCTCTTCCTCGGCCATGGCGCGCAGGTCGGGGTCGGACTCGGCGAGCATCGCGCGGGCGTCGGCGAGGCCCTGACGGACCTGCTTGAGCTCGCGGAATTTCTCGACGGGCGCTTCGATTTCGCGGAGGGCCTTGCCGATCTTCTGGTACTTCTCGTGGTCGTTGAGGACCTCGGGCAGGGCGAACTGCGATTGCAGCTCGGTGTAACGCTGCTCCATTTGTTCAAGACGGTCCAACATGCGGTGCCCCTCCGGGGTTTCAGGTTTTGGAGTCGAGATGGGTAGAAAAAGGGCGCAGAACAGTGTGTGCGGCGGGCGCCGCTAGAGGAGGGCCGAGATGGGGTGGTGGAGGGCCATGCTGCTGGATTTATTTTAACCCGGTTCTTGGATAAAGCGCGCCGGTGGACGAGAATCAACGATGCAGGTGATCGGGAGCAGGAGGAGAGGAGACCGATGCATCAGGAAGCAATTGCGGTCATGCACGAGTGCGCGAGGCTTTCAGACCAGGGAAAGATCACGTTTGGCGAGGTGGTTCGCAAGCTGACGCAGGCGGGTGTGGAGCGGTACCACACGGACCTGTGTTGCGACGAGCATGTGTATTACATGCCGAACGGCGAGACGCACGTGGAGTCAATGGATTGGGTGAGGCAGCCGATCGCCATGGAGTTCTCAGACGAAGGTGTGGCGGCGGCGGTGAAGGCGATTCAGCGCGGCGAGATTGTGTATATGGAGTTTCTGCGGCGCATTATGGCGGCGGGTTGCGTGGGGTACTTTGTGCTGCTGGCGGGGCGGCAGGCGCAGTACTTCGGGCGCAAGGGAGAGACCCACGTGGAGAAGTTTCCCGCGCCCGCTGGGAAGTAGCTTCAGAAGCACTCGATGTGGTCACAGGGGTTCATGAGCGGGAGCTGCAGGCTGGACTGGTGGTCGGGGTCGGAGTAGAGGGTGATGGTGGCCGGTTTGTAGTCCTCGGGCTTGGCGGTCATGATGTTGGGCACGAAGGTCTGCGGGTTGCGGTCGTAGAGCGGGAACCAGGTGGACTGGATTTCGACGAGGACGGTGTGGCCGGCCTTGAAGACGTGGTCCACGTCGTGCAGGCTGTAGCGGTACTCGTGGATGGAGTTGGCGCGCAGGGGCGTGGGGTTGTCGAAGCCGGAGAGGTAGCGGCCGCGGAAGATTTCGGCGTTGGTCATGAGCTGGTAGCCGCGCATTTTGGGGTCGGGGTCGTCGTCGGGGTACTGGTCGATGAGCTTGACGACCATGTCGTTGTCGGTGCCGGTGGTGGCGGCGTAGATGTCGGCGATGACTTCGCCGGTGACGATGAGGTCCTTCTTGAGCACGGGGAGCTTGAAGACGGCGAGGTCTTTGCGATCACTGACGAAGCGCTGATCTTCGGCGAGCCAGTTGTACCACTGCGAGCCTTCCCCGTAGGTGGGC
>JBAUTX010000235.1:0-2703 GCA_049582405.1 Occallatibacter sp.
CAGCCCATAGGCGCCGATCCATTCCGCCGTCGCCAGCTTTGGCAGATAGCGCCGCTTCTGGTCCGCAGTCCCGTACCAGACCAGCGGCAGCGTCGCGATGCCGATGTGCGCGCCAAAGGCCGTCGAGAAGCTGGCCAGCACGGAGATGTGGTCCGTGATGAGCGTCGAGCTCACCTTGTCCAGCCCCATTCCGCCGTACTCCTCCGGAATATCGACCGCCGCCAGCCCCAGGTCGCCCGCCTTGCGCAGCATGGCCGCCAGCACGCCCGGCTTCTTGGCCTCGATCTCCTCGGCCACCGGCAGCACTTCATCGCGCGCAAATTGCGCCGCCGTCGCCGCAATCTGTCGCTGTTCCTCGCTCAGGTCCTCTGGAGTAAAAATCTCGCCCGGTGCCCGGTCTTCCAATAGAAAACTGCCGCCTGCGGCGGCTACAAGTGCGGATGAACTTGTCAAAGACATACGCCCCCTGACTCAGCCCACATTACGCTAACCTGCTGCAAGGCCGCAACAACGCCTGCCCACGCGCCGATGGGTGCCCTATCGCTTACAATTGCCTTGATCCCAGTCGTGGAGGCCCCGCCCTGTTCGTCGCGCTTGCCGCCAGCCTCAATCTCTACTCCAGCCCGCTTCGCAACCTCTCGCAGCAGGCCTTCGCGTCTTTTGTTTTTGCCCCTCAGAACGGCTTCCGCCACTACCTCAAGATGCAGTACGCCGATCAGACCTTCCGGGGCCTCTATCACTGGAACTGGTTTGATCTCATGCTGCTCATCCCGTACTTCGCGGTGATGATCGTCCTTTCCATCTACGGCATTCACCGCTACACGCTCTGCTACCTCTACTTCAAACACCGGAAGAACTACGACCCCAATCCGCCGCGTCACTTCGACGAGCTGCCCCGCGTCACCGTGCAGTTGCCCATCTTCAATGAGCAGTTCGTCATCGACCGCCTTATTGAAGCGGTCTGCGCCATGGAGTACCCGCGCGAGAAGCTTGAAATCCAGGTCCTCGACGACTCCACCGACGAAACGCAGGAGGTGGCCTCCGGCATCGTCGCGCGCTACGCCGCCATGGGCCACCCCATCGTCTACATCCACCGCACCAATCGCCACGGCTTCAAGGCCGGCGCCCTCGATGCGGGCCTCAAGGTCGCCAAAGGCGAGTTCGTCGCCATCTTCGACGCCGACTTCGTGCCGCCGTCCGACTGGCTCATGCGCGTCATCCACCACTTCGCCGAGCCGGAAATCGGCATGGTGCAGACCCGCTGGACACACCTCAACCGCGACTACAGCCTGCTCACCCGCATTGAAGCCATCCTCCTCGACGGCCACTTCGTCCTGGAGCACGGCGCGCGGGCCCGGTCCAACGACTTCTTCAACTTCAACGGCACCGCCGGCATGTGGCGCCGCCAGGCCATCACCGATGGCGGCGGCTGGCAGCACGACACCCTCACCGAGGACACCGACCTCAGTTACCGCTCTCAGATGGCCGGCTGGAAATTCAAGTACCTCCCTGACATCGAATGCCCCTCCGAACTGCCCATTGAGATGACCGCCTTCAAAACCCAGCAGGCGCGCTGGGCCAAGGGCCTCATCCAGACCAGCATCAAAGTGCTGCCCATGATGTTCCGGTCCAACGTCCCGCGCCGCATCAAGATAGAGGCTGTCTACCACCTCACCGCCAACCTCAGCTATCCGCTCATGGTCATCATGACCGCCCTGCTGATGCCCGCGATGATCGTGCGCTTCTATCAGGGCTGGTTCCAGATGCTGCTCATCGACTTCCCGCTCTTCACCGCCTCCAGCTTCTCCATCGCCGTCTTCTACGTCGTCAGCCAGCGCGAACTCTTTCCCAAGACCTGGATGAAGACGTTTCTCTATCTGCCCTTTCTCATGGCCCTCGGCATCGGCCTCACCGTCACCAACACCAAGGCCGTCATGGAAGCCCTCTTCGGCATCAAGAGCGCCTTCGTCCGCACGCCCAAGTACCGCGTCGCGCAGAAGGGCGAAAAATCCCAGGCCGCCAAGTACCGCAAGCGCCTCGTCCTGGCTCCGTGGATTGAGCTGCTGATTGGCGCGTACTTCTTCGTGGCCATTCTCTACACGTTTTCGAACAACAACTTTTTCACCGCGCCGTTTCTCATCCTGTTCGTCATCGGCTACTGGTACACCGGCCTCATGAGCCTGCTCCAGGGCCGCTTCGAGCGCTGGCGCACCGGCGCGAACACCGACGAGGAGTCCAGCCCCAAGCCCTTCCCGGTGGGTGTGTAGGTGCATCAGCCCCAATCGATTGTCTGGGACCCCGTGAAAGCCCTTCTCAATCAGGAGAAGCACGGCGTCGCTTTCGAGGAAGCGGCGACGGTTTTTCGCGATCCGCTCTTGCTGGTTCAACCTGACGTGGTGCATTCTCTTGATGAGGAGCGCTGGATTGCCCTCGGAAAGTCAGCCCGGCAACTTCTGCTGGTTGTGGTGCATACTGAGAATTAAAATACGATCCGCATCATCAGTGCCCGCAAGGCTGAGCCCAGAGAAAGGAGACGCTATGAGCAGCAGCCGTAAGCAGGTGGCGAAAGACGAAGACATGCGCAAAGAGTATGACTTTACCCATGCGGTTCGCGGCAAATATGCGAATCGTTTTCCAAAGGACGTCGTCATGGTGACGCTCGCTCCAGACGTTGCCGCAGCCTTCCCTGACGCGGAGTCTGTG
>JBAUTX010000236.1:0-7465 GCA_049582405.1 Occallatibacter sp.
CGGATAGCCCGGCTGAATCGCCTGCAGAATGGGCTGCAGGAAGCGGCTGTTCTGGATCCAGTCCACCTGCGCGAAGAGCAGCGGTGCAGAGAGAATTGAGCTGGCAAAGATAATCGGCATCACGCCGCCCGAGTTCACCTTCAGCGGCAGGTGGCTCGACTGCCCACCCATCATGCGCCGGCCCACAATGCGCCGCGCACTCTGGATCGGAATCCGGCGCTCCGCCCGCTCAACAAAAACGATGAACGCGACCACGGCGACCATGGCCACCAGCAGCGCCAGCACCGCCAGAATCGTCATCGAGCCCCACGCATCCGTCTCAATCTTCTGGTAAAGTTCGCCCACGCCGCGGGGCAGCCCGGCCACAATGCCCGCAAAGATCAGCAGACTCATCCCATTGCCGATGCCGCGATCCGTAATCTGCTCGCCCAGCCACATAATGAACGTTGTGCCCGCCGACAGCGTCAGCACCGTCATCAGAATGAAGCCCATGCCCGGATCGAGGACCAGGCCCTGCTTGGTCAGAATGGCCGCAATGCCAATCGACTGCAGCACGCCCAGAATCACCGTCAGGTACCGCGTCCACTGCGTAATCTTCCGCCGTCCCAGCTCGCCTTCTTTCTGGATGCGCGCCAGCGGCTCATACACAACGGTCAGCAGCTGGAAGATAATCGACGCCGTGATGTAGGGCATGATGCCCAGGGCGAAGATCGTCATGCGCCGCAGGTTGCCGCCGCCAAACAGGTCCATCAGGCCCAGCGCCGATCCGCCCTGCTGGTTAAACAGCAATTCGAGTTGGTGCGTGTTCACGCCCGGCGTGGGGATGAATGCGCCCAGCCGGTAAACGGCCAGAATGCCCATGGTGAACAACACCCGCTTGCGCAGGTCGGGAATCCGAAAGATATTGAGGAACTTCTCAAGCATGTCTGGTTATCCGCGTCTGGCGTCTCGCGCCCGTCGAATCACTGCCTTCTTCCATCTTAGCTGCGAAAGCCCCGTTTGAGTCGGACTCGAGTGCCGTGCCCAGCGCGCCACAGGTCCCGATTCTTACCCATCAGACCCTGGTGAGGGTGTGTCGCGCGACACAGCAGCCGGGTTTCGTCTCTCGCCAGCCGGGTACCCCAGGCTTGCGACGCCGATCTCTCGCCGCAAGCCGGGAAACCGCAATCCTTAGGCCTGCTCCGCGACCGCGCCGCCCACCGTGACGGCCTTGCCGCCGGCCTTCTCGATCTTCTCCACCGCCGACTTCGAGAACTTGTGCGCGTGGATGGTCTTTGCCGAGCTCAGCTCGCCCGAGCCCAGAATCTTGATCAGCGCCTTCTTGTTCGACACCAGACCCAACTTCTTATAGTCGTCGAGGCCGATCTCGCTGGCCGCCACCGCCTCAATGCGGTCCAGGTTCAGCACCACATACTCGGTGCGGAAGATATTCGTAAAGCCGCGCTTCGGCAAACGCCGGTGCAGCGGCATCTGGCCGCCTTCAAAGCCGCGCATCAGGCTCGATCCCGAACGCGATCCCTGGCCCTTGTGGCCGCGGGTTGAGGTCTTGCCCATGCCGGATCCCATACCGCGGCCGACACGCTTGCGCCCGGTGTTTGCATTCCGCGGCGCGCGCAAATTGGAAAGATTCTTTGCCATATTCTCCTCGCTCTAGCGCCGGCCAGATGGGTTCCAGCCGACTCGCGTTCTAAAAACAGCTTCCATCTTTTAGTTCTCAGCTTTTAGCTCATCTCGCCTTGCCTGCGCCCTCAATTCAGCACGAAAAGCGAGGAGCGAAAAGCTAGAAGCTGAATTCTGGAAAATAGCCGAGTTTGCGGCTAGCTTTCCAGAATTCTCACCAGGTGCGGAACCGCCTTCACCATGCCGCGCACCGACTCATTGTCCACGCGCTCCACAATCTGATTCAGCCGCGTAAAGCCAAGCCCCTTGATGATGAGCTTGTGCTTGGTCGGCGTCGCAATGGCCGAGCGGTAGTACTGAATGCGAATCTTCTTGGCTTCGGCCATGATTAAAGCTCCTCCACCTGCTTGCCACGCATGGTGGCAACTTCACCCTTGTCGCGCAACTGCACCAGCGCGTCAAAGGTCGCCTTGATCACGTTGTGCGGGTTCGCCGTGCCCAGGCTCTTGGTCAGCACGTTCTGCACGCCGACAGAGGTCATCACCGCGCGCACCGCGCCGCCCGCAATCACGCCCGTGCCTTCCGGCGCCGGCTTCAGCAGCACCTGGCCGGAACCAAACCGCCCCAGCACCTGGTGCGGAATCGTCGTCTGCGTCAGGTTCACGCGAACCAGGTTCTTCTTGGCGCTCTCAATTCCCTTGCGAATCGCCTGGGGAACTTCCTTCGCCTTGCCCGATCCGTAGCCCACCACGCCCGAGGCCGCATCGCCCACCACAACCAGCGCGGCAAACGACATGTTCTTGCCGCCCTTCACCACCTTTGTCACGCGATTGATGGCGACCACCTGGTCCTTCAGGTTGAACTGGTTGGCATCGAGTTTCTTCTTCAACATCGTCATTGCTATCCTCTGAGCTTCTAGCCTCTAGCCTCTAGCCTCTAGCCTGCTCTTGCCTATACGAGCATTTGTGACTCGCATGGAAAAGCTAGGAGCTAGCAGCTAGCAGCTCGCAGCTCGCTTTTAGAATTCGAGTCCCGCCTCGCGCGCCGCATCGGCCAGCGCCTTGATGCGCCCGTGATACAGGAAACCACCGCGATCGAAAACCACCTTCTTGATGCCCTTGGCCACAGCCTTCTCCGCCACTGCCTTGCCAATCTCCTTGGCCGCCGCAACGTTTCCCCCGGTCTTCACCTTCAGGCCCAGCGTCGAGGCCGCCACCAGCGTCTCGCCCTTCTGGTCGTCGATCACCTGCGCGTAAATGTGGTTCAGCGAACGGTACACGTTCAGCCGCGGACGCTCCGTCGTGCCCGACAGCTTCTGCCGGATGCGCGCATGAATGCGCTGGCGAATCTCGTTTCTCTTGGTCTGCGTAATCATTGTCTCGTCTTCCTATCAGCGGAGCCGCCTCGCGGCCCCGTTCGGTTGAAATCCAGTTACTAACTTCTAGCTCTTAGCCGTTAGCTCCATCCGGCCACTGCCTCAGCTCTCGTTTCAGCACGAAAAGGCTAAAAGCTAAGAGCTAGAAGCTAGAAGCTGTCTTTACTTCGCGCCCGTCTTGCCGGCCTTCTTCTTCAGCTTCTCGCCCGTGTAGCGCACGCCCTTGTTCTTGTAAGGGTCCGGCTTCCGCAGCGCCCGCATATCGGCCGCCACCTGGCCCACCTTCTGCCGGTCAATGCCGGTGATGGTCAGGTGCGTCTGCTTCGGGTCCACGGTCACTTCAATGCCGGTCGGCAGCGGGAACTCAATCGGGTGCGAGTAGCCCAGCGTGAACACCACCATGCCCTTGCCCTTCATTTCCGCGCGGTAACCGATGCCGACAATATCCAGCTCCTTCGTCCAGCCCTTGGTCACGCCTTCCACGGCGTTGAAGACCAGCGCCCGCGTCAGTCCATGCACCGCGGCATACTTGTCGCTCTCGCGCTCCACCAGCAGATGCCCATCCTTGGTCACCAGCTGGATGCCATTGGCGACCAGCGCAGAAGTCTTGCCCTTGGGCCCCTCGACCTGCACCGTGTTGCCCTCAACCGTGTACTTCACGCCCGCCGGCAGCGGGATCGGCTTCTTTCCAATACGCGACATCGATTCAATCCTTTGTTGGCTTGCGAGTCCCGATGTTGTCATCGTTCCACTGCAGCCTTGAACGGCAGCTCTTAGCTGCTAGCCATTAGCCTCTAGCCTTCCCCGCTTACGCGACCAGCTTCGGCCCTTCCTGAAACGAGCTAGAAGCTAGCGGCTAGAAGCTGGAAGCTGTTCTTACCACACTTCGCAGAGCACTTCGCCGCCCACGCCCTCGCGGCGCGCCTGGCGGCCCGTCATCACGCCCTTCGGCGTAGTCATAATCGAGATGCCCAGCCCGCCCTGCACGCGCTTGATCTCGTCGCGGCCAATGTAGACGCGGCAGCCGGGACGCGAGATGCGCGCCAGGTCACGAATGGCCGCTTCCTGCCCGCCGTACTTCAGGTAGACGCGGAGAATCTGCTTGCCGTCTTCTTCCTGGGTCTTGTAGTTCGAGATGTATCCCTCTTCCTTCAGAATGCGGGCAATCTCGGTCTTCAGCTTTGAGGCTGGCACATCCAGCTTCTGATGACGCGCGCGGATGGCATTCCGGATACGCGCCAGAAAATCTGCTACAGGGTCGGTCAGACTCATTCCTTCTCCTTCATCCCCCGTTCGCCCGATCGAGGCGGGAACCAGCGGGGATGGTTGTTTCAGCTCTTAGCTCTCCGCCGTCAGCTCTCAGCTCATCTCGTTTCAACCGCGACACTTCCTGGCGGCAAAGCTTGAAAGCTGAGAGCGAAAGGCTGAAAGCTGCCTTGTTACCAGCTCGACTTCACGACGCCCGGGATCTCGCCCTTCAGCGCCAGCCCGCGGAAGCATAGACGGCACACGCCGAACTTCCTCAGATAGCCCCGCGGCCGCCCGCAGAGCTTGCAGCGGTTGTGCTTGCGGCAGCTGAACTTGGGCTTCCGCGCGTCCTTCACTCTCTTTGCAGTGGTTGCCATAAAACCTCTTCAACGGCAGCTACTAGCCTCTAGCTGCTAGCTTCTAGCTTGTTCTCGCCGTGAGCAGCTTTTCGCTCGCCGCGTAGAACTCAATTCTGTTTTGCCCCTGTCGCCGGTCCCGCCTCGATCAAGCTGGAGGCTGGAAGCTGGCAGCTAGAGGCTGTCTTTACGCGCCCTGCCGGAAGGGCATGCCGAAGTGGCGCAGCAGCGCACGCGCTTCGTTGTCGTCCTTGGCCGTGGTCACGATCGTGATGTTCATGCCCTTCAACTTCTCCACCTTGGAGTAGTCAATCTCCGGGAAGATCAGCTGGTCGCGCAGCCCCAGCGTGTAGTTGCCGCGCCCGTCAAAGCTCTTCGTCGAAACCCCGCGGAAGTCGCGTACACGCGGCAGAGCCGTCGAGATCAGCCGGTCCAGGAACTCGTAGGCTTTGTCGTTACGCAGCGTCACCATCGCGCCAATCGACATGCCGGCGCGCACCTTGAAGGCCGCAATCGACTTCTTCGCCTTGGTCGTCACCGGCTTCTGCCCGGTAATCGCCGCCAGGTCCGCCACCAGTGGATCCAGCAGCTTGTTGTTCTGCGTGGCTTCGCCCAGACCCATGTTCACGACAATCTTCTCAAGCTTCGGCACCGCCATCGAGTTCTCGATGCCCAGCTCCTTCTTCAGAGCCTGCTTGATTTCCTTGTTGTACTTCTCTTTCAGCCTTGCCGCCATCTCTCTTCACTCTCTTTCTTCCGGTCATCGGAGTGGGCCGGTCGTTCCGCCCGTGTACCGTTACGGAAGGGACTCAATTTCGCCGTCAGCTCTCAGCCTTCCGCCTTCAGCTCGCCCCGCCTCAACCTCGCCGCCCAACCCGGAACGAACTAGCTGAAAGCTGAGAGCTGACGGCTGAAAGCTGCCTTTCTACTTCTTCGTGGGCAGCGCCTGCCCGCACTTCTTGCACACGCGCACCCGCACGTCGCCTTCGACCTTCACACCCACGCGCGCCGTGCCACAGTTGGGGCACACCAGCGCTACGTTGGATACATTGATCGGCGACTCCTGCTCGGCGATGCCGCCCTTGGTCCGCTGTCCGGTCTTGCTCGAGACCGTCTTCTTGACCACGCGCACATGCTCCACCAGCACCGTGCCCTTGTCCGGGAAGGCGCGCAGCACGCGGCCCGTCTTGCCACGATCGGCGCCCGTCAGCACCTTCACGGTATCGTTGCGATGAATCATCAAACTCGACATCTTCACTCCAGCTGCTAGCTTCCAGCCGCTAGCTCCTAGCTTTTCTTTTCCCGCCTGCAAAACTCGATCAAAGACCGCTTCATCTCACCCCGCCGCCAACGAGCTAGAAGCTGGAGGCTAGAGGCTAGAGGCTGTCTTTACACAACCTCAGGCGCCAGCGAAACAATCTTCAAAAACTTCTTTTCGCGCAGTTCGCGCGCCACGGGACCGAACACGCGCGTGCCCACCGGCTCGTTGGCCTCGTTGATGACGACCGCTGCGTTCTCGTCAAAGCGGATGTAAGTTCCGTCCCGCCGCCGGTGCTCCTTGCGCGTGCGGACAATGACGGCCTTCACCACCTTGCCCTTCTTCACCGTGCCGTCCGGCGAAGCTTCCTTCACCGCTGCGGTCACCACATCGCCCAGCCCGGCAATCTTGCCCAGTCCGCCGCCCAGCGGCAGAATCACCTGCAGCTTGCGCGCGCCGGAATTGTCGGCCACCGCGAGCATGGTTCTCATTTGCACTGCCATCGGTTCTTCTCCTGACTCGCCGCTACTGGCCTTTAGTTCGCCGCAGGCGCTGCATCCTCAATCTGGCTGAGGCTCGAGCGCCGCACAATCTCTTCAAGCGACCACCGCTTCAGCTTGCTCAGCGGCCGCGTCTCGCGGATGCGCACTACATCTCCCACGCGCGCCGAGTTCTGCTCGTCATGCGCGTAGAACTTCTTCGAGCTGCGCACAATCCGCTTGTACTTCGGGTGCGCCTTGCGCATCTCCACTTCCACCACGATGGTCTTCTGCATCTTCGTCGAGACCACCTGGCCCACCTTCTCGTTGCGCCGCGATGCCGCCGGCGCCTGCGTTGCTTCTGTCGTCGCCGTCATTTATCGGGCTCCCTTCCTGGCGCTGGCCTCGGCCGGCGTCGCGTCCTTCTGTGCGCCGCGAATGCCCATCTCGCGCTCCCGCGCCACCGTCTTGATCTGAGCAATCTCCTTGCGCAGCGCGCGGAGCCTCTTCACTCCGTCGTTCTGCCCCAGCGAGACCTGAAAGCGCAGCCGGAACAGCTGCTCGGCCGCCGTCTTCTCCTGGGCAGCAAGCTCGGCATCGCTCAAATTGCGAATCTTATTCAGTTCCATCGTTTCTCTCCGGCCGCGTTACTTGGCGGCCACTACCTTCTCGACACCCGGCCGCATCACGAACTTCGTCTTCAGCGGCAGCTTGTTCGATGCCAGACGCATCGCCTCCTCGGCAACCTCCGGCGCCACACCTTCCATCTCGAACAGGATCTTGCCCGGCCGCACCACCGCAACCCAGTGATCCAGAGCACCTTTGCCCGAACCCATTCGGACTTCAGCCGGCTTCTTGGTAATCGGCTTGTCCGGGAACAGGCGCAGCCAGATCTTACCGCCGCGCTTGATGAAGCGGGTCATCGCAATACGGCTGGCCTCAATCTGCCGGTCCGTAATGTAGCCGCACTCCATCACCTTCAAACCGTATTCGCCAAACGAGAGGGAAGATCCGCGCCACGCCTTGCCGCGCCTCTTGCCCTTCTGCTGCTTGCGAAACTTCACCTTCTTTGGCATCAACATAACGAAAACCCTCAAACACTATCTGATGGATGCTCTTAAAACACCGA
>JBAUTX010000237.1:0-15242 GCA_049582405.1 Occallatibacter sp.
GGCTATGATTCACAACGCCGCAGTCCCAGTGCGCGTTGATGGAGCATGGCTCCGTGGCCGTCGAATAATGCACATGCAAGGCCAGCGCGGAAACCACCGCCCCCGCCAAACCCAATCCCGCAATCACATATCGCATCACGACTTCGATGCTAAAGCATTACCATGAACCCATGCACTCAGCCACGGCACAGGGCCAGCGGATTGCCTTCTTCGGCGGCAGCTTTGATCCGCCCCATAACGGCCATCTCGCCGTGGCCCGCGCCGCCCTGCAGGCTCTGCAATTGGACAAAGTCCTCTTTGCTCCCGTCGGAACCCAGCCGCTGAAGCCCCACGGTGCCTCAGCCGGCTTTGCAGACCGGCTCGCCATGACGCAGCTCGCCATCGCCGGCCAGCCAAATTTTCGAGTCTCTCTCGCCGATGCACCATCCTCCCCCGCGGCGCCGTCAGGCCCGAACTACACCATCGACACTCTTCTGCGCCTGCGCCAGGAGCTTCCGGCTGGCAGCGTCCTGTTCTGCCTCATGGGTGCGGATTCTTTTCGCAGCCTGCGCCGATGGCACCGCGCCGCGGAGATTCCCTTTGCAGCCCCGCTCATCGTCGCGGCCCGTCCAGGCCAGCAGATGACGGACCTTGCTGCCACTCTTCCCGCCGGGCTCCAACTCGAAACGTCCCCATCGGCTGCACCGCAGTCCATGGGGACGCCCGTGCTCGTGCATGCCCTCAGGAATGCCGCGGGCGACGTCGCGCCCTTTTACGTTCTCCCTGACCTGCACATCGACATCAGCGCCTCGCAAATCCGAGCGGAAATCCACCATCAGGCCACACGAGCCACGCATCTGCTGCCCGAATCCGTGGCGCGTTACATTGCCGGCAAGGGGCTCTATCGCTGACCCGTCACTTGCCGCCGCTGCATGAAGCGGCTAGCATGGGCCATGGAGAACCAATCCGACGCATGAACAAGTCTCAAGCGCACGAACACACCCGCCTCCTGGTACAGGCCGCCGCAAAAGCCTGCGAAGACAAAAAGGGCGAAGACACCCGCATCCTCGAACTCGACCCGATTGATTCCGGCCTGGCCGATTTCTTCCTGATCACATCTGCGTCCAATGATCGCCAGGCAGTCGCGATTGCCGACGAAATTGAGTTCCAACTCAAGCGCACGTACGGTGTGCTGCCGAATTCGGTCGAAGGCCGCAGGCAGGCGGAGTGGATCCTGCTTGATTACGTGGACTTCGTGGTGCACGTCTTTCTGGCCCACCGGCGCACCTTTTACGACATTGAGCGACTGCGCAAGTCTGCGCGACCGCTGACCCCTGCCGAGTTTGATGCGGAGCTCAAGGAAGTGCTCGCGGCAAAGACCCGTGCGGCGCGGAGCAAGACGGCCGGAAAAGCCAAGGCTGCAGAACCTGCCGCGAAGCCTGCAAAGAAAAAGCAGCCGGCGAAAAAGGCAGCAGCGAAGCGTCCCGCAGCGCGCAAGACGGCTGCCAAGTCTCCAGCCAGGAAAAAGGCCAGGTAACTCACTCGGCTGGCGCGCTCCCTAATCCGGTCAAGCGGCAAGGACTGCCGGCCCGCCTCGCCGAATTCTTCCTGCAATGAAAAAGGGGAACCTGATTGCTCAGGTTCCCCTTTTGGCTGATGCTGCCGTTTTCGGTTAGAACGTGAACCGCATCGCAAGGCGCACGCTGCGTCCCAGCTGATACAGGTACGGCTGGCTTAATTGCGAGTTCTTGATCACACTCGGAACCAGGCCATTGTTGCCGTTGACCCACTGCTGCGGGTTGTACCCGCCTTCAAGCACCTGGTACAAGCTTGCACCGGATGCGAGATTGACCGGGGCGCCGGTGGAATCAAGCCCTGGATACAGCGGCGTTGCAAAGTTGAGCGAGTTCATCCCTGCCCAGTAGGCCGTGACAGCCCGCTGGTTCAAGGCATTCAGCCCGTTTGCTTCAAACGTCAGCGTCTTTTGGTCGCCCACCTGAATCGTATGCGATACGTTCAAGTCGCTCTGTGTAAACCAGGGCGTGCGACGAGTGTACGGAGCTCCGAACGTGATCGCGCCCGTTGCTGGGTCAGTTGCCACATTCGCCCACTTGCCGCGTCCGAAGATATACGTCGCTTCAGACACCTGTGAGCCGAACATGCCAGACAGGTCGATGTACGAGGTTACCGGGCTGCCCTGCAGGAATTGCTGGAAGATACCAAACGTGGTCGATTGGCCCTTCCATTTCCAGGGAAGCGTGTAATACGCGTTGCCCTTGATGACGTTCGGGCGGTCCGTCGGGAGCGGTCCGTTGTTCGACTTGCCATTCGCGCCAAAGTAGTAGAAGGGCTCGTCGAAAGCACGAGTTGTGTCGGGTGAGTTGCGTCCCGTGGTGCCACCGTCTGTCTGGTCGGTCGTGGTCAGGCCGGTGTAGTTGCCCCACAGGCTGCTGTAGGTGTAGCTGACCTGGCCCGAGACTCCGTGGCGCTGGCTCATGTTGAGGCGCATCTCCAGTCCGTCGTAGTTGCGGACGGCCTTGGGATTCGGCGGGCAGCCCGCGCAAGTGCCGAACTCCGTGCCCGGGCCGTTCAGGGTCGGATTGTTGAACGCCCACCCTGGAACGCCGTATGCCTCGCCAATCGAGGTCAGATAGTTGGCATACCCGTCGATCGTGGCATTCACGCCCTCGCCGGGGTTGACAATGGTGTAGGTTTCACCCCATGCCTTGTCAGAAAGCGAAGCATCTTCAAGCACGTGGTCGAGGCGGCGACGGTCATAGCGGGCTTCGAAATCCCATCCCGGCGCAATCTCATAGTCCCAGCCAGCCACAAATTCGTGCTGCCGGAAGGGCTTCACACCAGGCGCCACCGGCTCCCAGGGACGAAGGTTGAAGTTCTCAATGAGCGAAACCCCCGTCTTTGCATCGATCAGGGACGTCGGCGTCTGGCCGGTCGCGAAGTTGGCCCCCAGGGTCGCCGGACCGCTCGGGCAGGCTCGGCCGTTCTTGAATACAAGGTCGATGTCAGAGACGTTGAATCCGGCACTGGTGCCGTCCGGACCCAGAGGATAAATGCACTCCTCATAGGCCTGTGCGCCCCACGAGGTCTGCGCAAGCAGCAGCTTCATCACGTCGTTGACCACGCCATAGCTGCCGAAGATCTTCATCTTGCCCTTGCCCGTCGGGTCCCATGCGGCGCCCAGACGCGGCTCGATCTTGTCGCTCCAGTTGAAGTTAATCGCGCTCACCTTCAGTCCGCCCGGAGCAGGCAGACTTTCCTTCTCAATGCGGAGGCCAAGATCCAGCGTCAACCCATGACCCACGGTCCAGGAATCCTGCACATAGAAGGCATGGTTCCAGTCACTGGCAGGCGAAGTCAGAACCGTCGCGAAGTCGACCACGGACATGTATCCGTATTGGCCTGCACATAGGCCCCACGCCGCCGTCAAGGTCGTGCAATTGGCCCCACCGGTCTGGGTAACCGGGCTCTCATGCGCCCCGGCTCCCAGGTGCAGATGCGCGATGGGTACGTTGCCGTTCTGGTTGATGACATTCACCAGGTGGTTCAGCTGGTAACCAAACCTCAGGTTGTGCGTTCCCCACCAGCCGCCCTTGAAGATGGCGAAATCCTGGTTGAACTGGTAGTGCTTGTTCGCATTTAATTGCGTAAATGGACTCTGGTACGGAGCCGTGGCATTGCCCGCAGGCAGTTGCAGATTGGCTGGGAGCGGCTGGCCGGTATTATCGAGCGCACCCACTCCGTTTGTGCTCCAGGTAAGATCCGGCGTCGTCGTCTGCCAGCCAAAGTCGTGGTAATTATCAAAAAAGTACCCGTAGCGCGTGGTGGAAACGAGGTGCTGCGACAGCGTGATGTCCGCCCCAACGTTATAGGTGGCGTTCGGCGCCGACCAGCCTAGTCCATGCGAAAACTGCGCCAGCGGAACGTACGTGTCGGGATTCAGGTAGCTCGATGTCTGCGCGATCGGATCGGCCAAAGGCAGGCTGTCTCCGGCCTCACGCGCGTCCTGATAGAGCCAGGAGCCGAAGAGACGAATCTTGTTGGTCGCTGCATAGTCAATGCGCCCAGTTCCGTAATACGTCTGTCTGTCCTGCGTGAAATTCTGCAGGCCGGCATTGTTGCCCGGGGCATTGAAATTCACCGAGCGCGCCAGCGAGTTCGCCAGCGGCGCAAAGCCCGCGAAGAACCAGATGCGGTCCTTCATGATGGGTCCACCCACCGTCACGATCGGCTGCAGCGTACGGAAGTGGTCCTTTTTCGCCTGGTAAAGCTGCGTCCCAGGATCAACGCCAATCGCCGAGTTGCCGGAGTCCAGCGGGTTGTAGCGCAGGAAGGAATTCACCGGATTCGCATCCGTCCCGGACGATTCATAGGATGTATACAGTTCGCCGTGGAACTGGTTGCTGCCTTTCTTCATGACCACGTTCACCACGCCACCCAGCGCACCGCCATACTCGGCCGAGATGCCTGAGGTCTTCACCTGGACTTCCTGGATGAAGTCCATGGGAACGTTGGCGTTCGAGTAGCCGCCAGACAGATTTTCCGTGTCCTGTCCTTCCACCAGGTAGGTGGTCTCGGCGTCGGAAGCGCCACCGATAGAGAATCCGAAGCCCAGGCCATTGCCGCTGCTGCCCGGCATGGAACCGCCGCTGCCACCCGTTCCCTGGCCATTCACGGACATGCCCATCAGAGGCTCGTTGCGCGCCATGGGTGCGAACTGAATCACGGACTGATAGCTGATTCCCGTCGGCAGGTTTTGCAGAGCTTCAGTGCTGATGTTGGTGATGTTCTGCGTCGTCGACGTGTCGATCACCGGTGCTTCCGACGTTACCTGCACCACGGTGCTCACGCCGCCCACATGCAGCGTCAGGTTCAGGGTCGGCAGGTGCCCGACCTCCAGGACAACGTCGCCACGCTTCAGAGTCTCAAAGCCAGCGGCCGTCACCGTCAGCGCGTATGTGCCAGGCGGAAGATTGGCAAAGCGGTAGTAACCGCTCGAATCCGTGATCAACTCTTTGCTGCCGATGAGCGTCGTGCCAGTGACGACCACTTTTGCTCCAGACACCACTGCACCCGATGGATCCTTCACCGTTCCCTGCAGGCCGCCCGTCGTCTCTTGCGAGTAGGCTGGCTGCTGCATGACCGAGAGAGTAAGTCCGAAGACCAGTGCTAAAGCGAATACCAGAGATACGCCTTGCAAGCGTATAAAGCGCATTGAACTCCTCCAAACTGTCCAGAGCGGGAGTCTTGGAAAACATCCCTTGCCCGTCATTGAGTTTTCTCGCGTTCCGAACCCGGCAAGCTGGCCGAGGCGTTTCGCAGTTGCCTTGCTACTTTGGCGCTGAATCCATGAAGCCGCTAACATGCTCAAACCAAACCTCGTACTGCTTGAGCCGACACAACCGAAAGCAACCAGTCAGAAGCGATCAGTGACACGTCTCCCTTGCTCCTTGCATGACAAGGGCCAATCTTCGATTTTGTTTGTAAATTCCGGATTCCGTTGGAAATAGGTTGCTTATTGGAAGGCCGCTCCTGCATCGAATCGTTTTAAAATATGAAAATTTGAATAAAGCCCGCGAGCTATACCAAAAATGGATGATGCTTTCCGGTTTTTGGGAGTACTTGCCTTCTGACGGCCCAGGAAGGTAGGGTTCAGCTGTCGTCCAACTCATGCAACTGACATTGGCTCACATCGGCTCGCGTCCTGGCGCAAAGGATAGCTTGGATGCCCTCACGCGCCTGTATATGGAGCGCTGCGAGGCCTATGCACGTTGCCAGTGTCTGGCCTTGCGCTCCGAGGAGGCTCTGCGCGATTGGCTGGATCGCCAACAGGGCCGAACGCCCGTTGTCACGGTCCTGTTGGACAGCCGGGGCCGTCAAATCGGTTCGGAGGCATTTGCAGAATGGCTTGGGCGGCGACGCGATGAGGGGGCGCAGCACATCGTCTTTGCGATTGGGCCTGCGAGCGGCTGGTCGGATGCAGCGCGCGGCAAGGCGCAGATGCTTCTTTCGCTGGGATCCATGACGCTAGCGCATGGCCTTGCGCGGGTCGTGCTCGCCGAGCAGCTTTATCGGGCGTTTACAATACTGACTGGCCATCCATACCACACGGGGCACTAGCGGGTGTGCAGTTTGACGTCTGCAATCCATCTTCTGGCAAAAACATATGACAGATTCCCGTCGGGGACTGATCCTGATCAATACCGGTGCAGGCAAGGGCAAGACGACCGCCGCGCTTGGCACTGCCCTGCGGGCAGTAGGCAACGGCATGAAGGTGCTGATGCTGCAGTTCCTGAAGGGCTCGTGGCACTACGGGGAGCTGGACGCAGTGCGGCCCTTTGGGGAAAATTTCGTGCTGAAGCAAATGGGCCGTGGCTTTGTGAAGGTTGGAGGCGCCGAGACCGATCCGGAAGATGTCCGCATGGTGGAGCAGGCCTGGGATGAAGCCCGCAGTGCCATTCTTTCCGGAGAATGGGACCTGGTGATCCTGGACGAGATCAACTACGCCATCAGCTACGGCATGCTGGATCCCGAGAAGGTGGCCGAAACGTTGCGCAATCGGCCGGAGATGGTCCATGTGATTCTTACCGGCCGCAATGCGCACCCGCTGCTGGTGGAGCTGGCTGACACCGTGACGGAAATGCGCGAGGTGAAGCATGCTTACCAGAAGGGCATACTGGCGCAGCGCGGCATAGAATACTGAAGAAGATTGGCGTGGGTCGCCGGGGCAGCGGCAATCCTTGAATCCGGAGCGAAAAGCGCCGGCACCTTTGCGTTGTTTGGGAGAGTTTGCGATGTCCTGGTTCAAGCGTGAGAACGCCGAATTCGAGTCCGCTTCTGAAACCAGTAGCGAAGGGGAACGCCGTGTGCGGACAGAGGGACTTTGGAGCAAGTGTCCCGGCTGCCGTCAGGCCATTTTCAAGGCCGACCTTGAAGCGAACCTCAACGTATGTCCAAAGTGCCAGCACCACTTCAAAATTGGCGCACGCGGACGGCTCAACCTTCTGCTCGAACCGAATTACCAGCTTGTGGATGCAGGATTACGTTCGACAGATCCGTTGCGCTTTGTGGACAGCAAGCCCTACAAATCGCGCCTGCGCGCCGCGCAACTGCAGACCGGCCTGGATGACGCAATCCTGAATGCGGTTGGCAAGATGGGACATCACGACGTTGTCGTCAGCGCCATGGAATACAGCTTCATCGGCGGATCGATGGGAGCGGTGGTGGGCGAGACCATTGCGCGTGCGGTGGACCGGGCACGCCTCGGCCGCATGCCACTGATCGTCGTTGCCGCGTCAGGCGGAGCGCGCATGATGGAGGGAGTGATAAGCCTGATGCAGATGGCAAAGATTTCGACCACGCTGGCGCAACTCGATGACGCGCGTGTGCCCTACATCTGCGTGCTGACAGACCCGACCACCGGAGGCGTCACGGCCAGCTTTGCCATGCTCGGCGATCTCAACATCGCGGAGCCCGGCGCACTGATTGGCTTTGCCGGGCCGCGCGTCATCGAACAGACGATTCGCCAGAAGCTGCCAGAAGGCTTCCAACGCTCAGAGTTTCTGCTGGAAAAGGGCTTTCTGGACGCGGTGGTGCACCGGCGTGAGCTCAAGAGCTATCTGGTGCGGGCGCTCGACTTCATGTGCATCTGAAGGGTCCGCCCTCCGAACAGTCATTCTGCTGCTGGATTGCAAAACAAGGGGCGCCCGAAGGCGCCCCTTGTTGCTTTCCGCTGATTCTGGCGTGCTCAGAAGTAGAACTTCATCGCAAGCTGGGTGAGACGCGCTGAAGCCGCACTCGATACCTGGCCGAAGGTGCTCTTTGAGTTGACAAGCACGGAGTCGTTCCAGGTGGTTCCTGGGTTGCTGAACTGCGTGTGATTGAACGTGTTGTCACTCTCCATCCTGAGCTGGAGCCACATCTTCGAATCCGAAGAGAAGTAGATGTTCTTGGCGACAATCATGTTCGTGCCGTTGATGCCGGGGCCGTGGGCGGGGTTCCGGTGCGTATTCCCGAAAGTGCCCAGTGCTTCATTGGTGAAGCTGGCCTTGCCGACGTATGCCGATTGCCCGTTCGAGGCGAGTCTCGTGCGCAAGTTACCGGTGACGATGGGAGCCACCTGGTTCGGCGCATCCGGGCAGGCATAGAAGTTGGTGAAGAACGGGCACCACTCCGAGTTCGAACTGCCGCCCGCATAGGAGACGTCATACGGGAAGCCCGACGCCATCGTGGTGATTGCTGAGATTTCCCAGCCAGACAGTGCCAGATTGCTTGGAGAATACCATTCTTGGCCTTTGCGAGTGGGCGTAACATACAACGGCGCAAAGACGAAGCGGTTGCGTGCATCAAACGCCGAATCCCCATAGTTCAGCTTCGGGGCAAACTGGTTGTAGCCGCGTGCGCTGTTCTCACCGAAGCCCGCGTTTTCAAAGCTGGATCCGGAGTCGAGGGCATGCGAGTACGTATAGCTCAACTGGAAGAGCAGGCCGTGCGTCAGGCCCTTGTTCACACTCACCTGCAACGAGTTGTAACTGGCCGCTGAGCCCGAGTCCACCTGTCCGATATCGGCAAAGCCAACTTCGCCGGTGTTGGGATCGACGGAGCCGTACGCAGTGTGCGATGGGAAGAGATAGCTCTGCAAATTGCGGTAGAGGGAATCCGTCGGGTTGTTACAGAACTGCGTATCCGCCACGCACGCAGCATGGCCTGCCGCAGTAATCGGGTTGGCGTCCGTGGTCGTCTGGTTGTGGCGCGCCAGCGACCCTACATAGCGAATCGCGGCAACAACGTTGGACGGGAGCTCGCGCTCGATGCTCAGCTGGAAGTTCTCTGCATATGGGGCGCGGAAGTCCGATCCATAGGTGCTGATGAAGTAGATCGGCTCAAGAGGCGTATAGTCGATCGCCTGCCCTGGGGTGGGGAACTTGTACGGGAAGGGATTCGCCACCGTGCCCGCATTATTGATGTCCGCATAGGGATCCGCAAACTGGGGAGCACCCAGCGGTTGCGCACCCGTGGTCGTCGTGCCGAAAGGCGGAGTCGCGAGTGTCTGCAGGGAAGTTTCTTCTTCCGTCCGGTTATAGTAGATGCCGATTCCGCCACGAATCGAGAGCTTGCCAGGACCGCCGGAGAGCGCACCGAGATCCGGCGCCCATGCAAAGCCAAGACGCGGGCCAAACTCGCCGTACCGTGTATAGGCCTTGCCGGAGTTGCTGCAACCCTGATCGCCGCCGTACACCAGCCCCGGAGGCGAGTTGGGGAAGATCTTGGACTGCGCGCCGCCAATCACGCAGGCGATCGCGTGGCCACCGTACTGCAGATTGTGGAGCGGTGTATCGATGGAGTACCCAAGCCCATAGCTGATGGTCAGCGTGGGAGAAACTCTCCAGGTATCCTGCGCGTAGAAATAATTCAGGAACGCATTGGCAATGATCTGAGCGCCGGTGCCCTGGGTGTATGTCGCCGGGTTCCCGACCAGGAAGTCGAGAGCGCCGTCGCCGCTGGTGTAGGTACCGGTGTTGTTGAATCCGAAGGAACCGCTGTTGCTATTAAAGAACGGGTTGGAAACATTGAAACGGCGTCCGTCATACCCGAACTTGAAGGTGTGCCTGCCGACAACCTTTGAGACGCTGTCGTCGAGCTGGTACACCTGGTCGATGCGCGGCTGCGGACCGTTGGTGCTGAACCCGAGCGTGAAGTTGATGAAGTTGCCGCTGACATTGATGGTCGGCACGCTGGCCGCGGCCGCATCCTGCGGCGTGATGTTAAAGCCGAGGCTGGAAGGTGAAACGACATTCTGCGGCGTGACGGCCTGGAAGTTGAAGCGCGTGTAGTGCGCTGAGAAATCATTGACCAGCGTGGGACTGAACTGGCGCACATAATCGAATGTGTACTGGCTCACCGTCGTGCTATCAATTTCTCCGAAACCTGGCAGACTGGCCCCGGTAAAGGGCAGAGTGTGAGTCGTCGGCGTCTTCTGATAAATCATCAGGAAGGTAAGCTGGTTCTGCGGATTCAGGTTGTAATCGACGCGGGCGATTTCCTGGTTCTGGCTCAGCCTGGAACTCGGATTGAAGATGTAGCCATTGGCGCCGCTATTTGGGGCAGGCACATACTTCTGGACCAGCTTGGTCGCGATGGAATTGAAGGCGGAGGTGGGGAAGATGCCGTTCAGATCGAACGCGCACTGTGCCCAGGTTTCTCCGGCTTGCGCGCAACCCGGAATCGCGATGGTTGCAGGAATGGGCGCATTCGTGAATGTCCCGTAGGTGTCCGCCGCTGTGGGCCGTTGTCCGTTGCCGCCAGCCAGATCGGCTGAGAAGTCGCCGCCCAGTGTGGCTGTGTCGTACACGTTGTTGCCGGTGCCGCCGCCGTTGGTATCCGGAATCACCTGGCGGGTTCCCTGATAGGCGCCAAAGAAGAAGAGCTTATTCCTGACAACCGGGCCGCCCACCGTGCCGCCGAAGATGTGCTGGTGGAAGGTGGGAACGACGTTCTTCACGTTGGGATTGATGGACTTCTGGTAGAAGTTCAGCGTATTCAGAAAAGTGTCGCGATAGAACTCAAATGCGTCGCCGTGAAACTGGTTGGTGCCCGTCTTAATCGTCGAACTGACAACGGCGCCGGAGTTGCGGTCATACTCGGCATTCATCGGGCCGTCGATCAGGTTGAACTGATCAATGGCGTCCAGGTTCGGCGAGAGGGCAAGCGTGTTCAGAGAGATGTCGTTCGAATCGGCACCATTGATCAGGTACTCCGACTGCTGCGTCTGCGCGCCGCTCACCGAGTAGTTGCCGCCGTAGGGGCCGCCAAAACGATCGCTCGAACCCTGCACGCCCGGCAATACGAGTTCCAGGGCTGTGAAGTTGCGGGCAATCACCGGCATCTCCATCATCTGTTCCGAGTTGACGACGTTGCTCAACTGCATGTCCGTCGTGTTCACCTGCACCGAGGAAGCAGAAACCTCGACCACCTCGGCCGTCGAACCAATCGCCAGCTGGATGGGCACCACGTATTCCTGGTCAATATTCAGCACAATTCCACTGGCCGTGTACGTCTTGAAGCCCGTTGCTTTGGCACTGACGCTGTAGGTTCCGATGGGCAACTGAGCGAAGTGATAAATACCAGACGCATCGGTCACCGTCTCATACTGCACATTCGTATTCGTGTTCGTGACAACGACATGAGCGCCTGCCACTACGGCGCCCTGCGGGTCCGTAACCGTCCCCGAAATTCGGGCGTTTACGTCAATCGCATAGGCCAGGCCAACAAGGCCGATTAACACGGTAGCGACAGCCAAGGCTCGCCAGAGAGACTGCTTCATCATAGAATTCGACTCCCAGGGTGTGGAATGTGAAACGGCGCCCGACGTCTTAATCTCCGCTCTTCAATTCCCTGGGGACCTTGCCGTCTTGCAGACTCAAAGTGGGTTCGATTCAGCTTCAGTCATTCAGCAGAAAACTCGGGGAATGTGCGTGACGAACGCTTTGGGCCCGTAGAATGCATTTTTGTTACCAAATGAAACGGAGCGCAACAAGATATTTATATTCAAATAAATTCCCCAGTTTTCACTGAATCCCGCAAACAGTATCTTCCACGACGTCGAAAGAGCTAAGGTCAAGATCTCCAGAAATCTGTAGGATTCTTCCAAAAAACAGGAAAATTGCGGGCGCCTCGCTCCGAAGTGCTCTGCAACATGGTCTTTAGGCACCCCGACCTACTAGCATGTCCGAAGAGGCTCATGGGGCGATGCCATCCCTGCAGGTTGGGCGGGCGGTCTCAAAAGGCCGAAAGCTCAATGAGGAGCTTGTTGCATGTTGAATCGCATTTGCTGGCGTTGCAGAATTTTGGCCATCGCTGCCTTTTCCCTGTTCTGCCCTGGGCTCCGCGCGCAGCAAAGCGCGCCTCTGGCTCTACCGCGCCTCAGCTCCATTCCGCCGCTTGAAGCACCGCTGTCCGGTCCTGTGCTGCGCGAGAATGCCCAGCCGCAAAAGCCTTTCACCGTGGCAGGCGAACACGGCGTACTGCTCGGACAGCAGGATGGGACCTTCGAAGCCTGGGTGCTGCCCGTCAAGCTGCTCTCCAATTTGCGCATTGAGGCGAATGTGCAGGGCTATCCTGTGCCGATTGACGTGAACGCGCAGGCAGCACAGATTGAAGTCCGACCGGATCGCACGATCCTGACCTACACCCACATTGCCTTCACCGTCCGGCAGATCATGTTCTCGCCAAATTCTGCGCCATCGGGCACGGGGCCGGTCGTCCTGTTTGAATTCGATTGCCTGCATCCAACGGAGTTCACCCTGCGCTTTACACCGGAGCTGCGCTGGATGTGGCCCGAACGCAATGCGGGAGTACCCGCCGTGGAATGGGACGAGCACGATGGCTTGTACGTTCTTCATTCGGACTACAACGATTTCGCAGGGGCCGTTGCAATTCCCGGCGCGCAGCCCGGCATCCTTGCACCCTACCAGGAACGGCCGCAGGTTCGTCCGGTTGAGTTCAAGCTGCGCATCGACCCCGCGCACGACCGAGGGCGCCTTTACCCTCTGCTGATGGCGGTCGGCACGAGCACCGCCACCGCGACCGACACGGCGCTTGGCCAGACGCTTGCTCAGCTGGACGAGACGATTCCCGCGCTCTACGCACTTCATGTGAAGAGCTACCAGGAACTTCTTGCACAGTCCACGAGCATCGAAACCCCAGACAAACATCTCGACGCGGCCTTCCAGTGGGGGATGATCTCGATTGAGCAGTTGAAGGCCATCGCACAGCCAACGGGCGAGACCGCGCTGGTCGCAGGCTATTACGCTTCGGGCGACTCCGCGCGGCCTGGATTTGGCTGGTTCTTTGGTCGTGATGCGCTGTACTCGCTTTACGCCGTGAACGGTTACGGAGACTTCGCCCTCACACGCAACGAGCTGGAATTTCTCATCCGGCGCCAGCGAGCGGACGGCAAGATCATGCATGAGTACTCGCAGACGGCGCCAGATGTGAACTGGCTGGCCTTCCCGTATATGTATGCGGCCGCCGATGCCACGCCTTTGTTCCTGCTCGCCGTGGCGGACTACGTGCATGCGAGCGGCGACACGGATTTTCTGGTCCAGCATCGTGACGCTGTGGAAAAGGCCTGGGCTTTTGAAACCGACCCCGCGCATGACACCGATCACGATGGCATCTACGACAACTCGCAGGGCACGGGCTGGGTGGAGAGCTGGCCCGGCGGCATGCCGCACCAGGAGATCTATCTCGCGCTGCTGGACCAGCAGGCTTCAGCAGCGATGGCAGGCCTCGAACACCTGCTCCACGACGGCGCCAAAGCGACAACCGCCGAGCGGCGAGCGGAAGCCATTGCGAAGACCATCAACGCCGAATACTACGATGCCCAGAAGTCCTGTTACGCCTTCAGCCGGAACATGGATGGCTCGCTTGATCGCACCCAGACCGTCTATCCCGCCATGGCATGGTGGGATTCCGCAGGCGGGCGGCCCGTATTGGAGCATCCGGAAGAATGCCTGCGCCAGTTTGCTGACGCCTCGCTCAACACCGACTGGGGTCTGCGCGACGTGGCCAACACCGAACCGATCTATGACGGCATGAGCTACCATCAGGGCTCCGTGTGGCCGCTCTTTACTGGCTGGGCCGCGTTGGCGGAGTACCGCGGGAACCAGCCGCTGGCCGGATATCGCATGCTGATGGAAAACACAAGCATGACCTGGCTTGAAGATCTGGGCGCAGATACGGAGTTGCTTTCCGGCGATTTCTACGTGCCGATGGGCCGCAGCACGAGCCACCAGCTTTGGTCGTCGGCCATGGTGGTCACGCCCACGCTCCGCGGCCTTTTCGGGATTACAGTGGATGCCTTGGAGAAAACGGTCACCGTCGATCCTCACCTGCCGGCCACCTGGGAGCGCGCAACGGTGAAAAATCTGCATATCGGCAAGGAGGTCGTCACGCTGCACTTTGAGCAGTCAGGCGATGCGACGCTGATCTCTCTCGACGCTCCGGCTATCTCAGAGATCCATTTGCGCACCATGGCACACGGTGCAAAGTTGCTGTCAGGCGATCGCATCAGCATTCCCAGGCCAGCGGTGCAGGTGGCATCGCTCGCAGCACATCCGCTTCCCGGAGATCGCACCGAAATCCCGCGCGTGGTGCGCGAAGTCTACGGAGAGAGAATGCTCAAGTTGACCGTGGAGGGCGTGGCAGGCAGTGAAGTGCAGCTCCCCCTTGTGCTTCACGAGCCGCGGCTGAGGCTGCGCGCAAAGGGTGCAGAACTGGCTTCGCCCGAGCACGCCACAGCGGGGAGCGGTTCAGATCAAAGTTCGGAATTGACCTTGCATCTTCCCACCGGGAACGGCTGGCAAACCGCAACGGCCGAGGTGAGCTGGTAAGGGAATGCGATCCGAGCGGGCAACCCGAACCTGGGCACTTTGGCAGATTATCCGCATAAAGCCCTCCCGCTGGCTGGAGTTGGCCTGTACATGGTCCCGCCAGATACAATACGAGTACGTTGCCGTCGAAGGTAGATCGAGATTCCTCAAGAGTTGGAGCAGGTGCACGTGAGAAGTTTGATGGGCCGCAGTCTGCGGCTTGAATGGGTTGCAGGACTGTGCGCGGCGCTGGCGTTGCCCGCCTTTGGGTTTTCAGCCGTTCGCACGCAAGGTCTGGCGACCGAAACCAGGTTAACTGCCGAGACTCATGACACACCAGGTGGCACGCAGGCACAGCTTTCGGTCGTCGTGACAGGCGCCGATGGTCAACCCGCAGGCGGGACAGTCGTGATTCAAGATGCGGGCAAGCCCCTTGCTGGCCTGGCTCTGGATGCAGCCGGGCAGGCCGCTGCAACACTGACACTCGCGCCCGGAGACCACAATCTAGCGGCCGTCTACGCGGGCGATCAGGCACATCTGGTCTCCACCTCACAAATCACGCCTGTGCGCGCGGTGACGGGCGGGGCCTTCAACTTCACGGTGTCCGTGGCGCCGACGACTCTCTCCTTGACCGCAGGCCAGTCTGGAACGGTGGTCGCTTCGGTGACGCCTGTCAACGCATCGTCGCTGACGGCGCCAATGTTCGTTACGCTCTCCTGCTCAGGCTTGCCGGACCAGTCTGCCTGCACTTTCACACCGACCAATATTGAGATCCCGCCCAATACGGCAGCGCCCATCAACACCACGATGGTGCTGGCAACATCCGCAGGCATTGCCGCAACGGCCCGCCTGACATCCCCTCATGAGCAGGAC
>JBAUTX010000238.1:0-3910 GCA_049582405.1 Occallatibacter sp.
CCTCGAAGATCTGCTTCTCCACCATTCTTGGGGCCATAATCCTCCCTTCCGCACTGCTCGTACTCGTCTTCTCATTGACCTCGCAGCGGCTCCGCACGCGTGTTGTCGCCGCCTGGTGCATCACAACATCCGGCTTCACGCTCATGACGCTCCAGATTCTGCTCCTTCTCGCTTTCCAGTCGGTCTTCGGATATGTCTACCGCGAATTGGCCCTGCTGATCGGAATGATGATGGCAGGCATCGCCGCTGGCAGTCTGCTCGGCCTGCGGCACATCCGGCGCCGCCATGAGACGCACTTACGCTACGCCGCCGTCAATCAATCTTTCATCGCAATTGCAGCACCTCTGCTGCTCGCCATCGTCTATTTGCTCGCGGAAACCTCAAACGGAGCTGCATCGCTTTGGATCGTCCAGGCCGTCTTTCCGCTGATCGCTCTCCTCTGCGGCCTGCCTGGCGGATATCAATACTCTCTTGCGACGGCTATCTACCTCAAAGACCGCAGCAGAGCCTCAAGCCTGTCCACTCTCTACGCGGTGGATCTGCTCGGCGGCTGCGTCGGCGCGCTTCTGATCGCGGGCTTTCTCATCCCCGTCTTCGGTTTCTGGTCTGTTGCATGGCTGGCGGCGGCGGTCAGTGCAGCGCCTGCAATCCTCGCTGCGCGTGCAGGCTTCTATCCTGCTGACTAGTAGCGCGGGGCCAGATCGTGGCTGCCAAAGACAACCGCAGTAAAGCGAAAGATGTCGGTATTGTCGTCCTTCCAACAGTTGGGGCTCATTCCAGCCTTCCCACAGGTCTCTTCGAGAAAGGTGTTGCGGTCCCAGCCCTGCTCCACAGCAACCTGCGGCAGCAAGAGTCCTTCGTTGAGGCCGTTCTTCATCAGCAAGCCATCTTGCCCCACATGAATCTGCTTCACGTCGAACACTGGCGCAAGCGGGGACAGTACGGATACTTCGTACTCCAGTTGCGGAAGTTCCTGAACTGTCACGGGCTGAAAGCGCGGATCGCGCAGAGCAGCCAGAGCGGCGATATCCCGAACTGTCTGGTAAAGCGGCTCCGTAGCCTGGGTAACGCCGATGCACCCTCTCAGTTGACCCGCTTTTTTGAGCGTCACAAAAGCGCCCCTCTCCTGATCGAGCGTCATATCACCCGTTGCGCTAACTTGATAAAGAGACTGCGTTCCCACCGCCTGTTCCACTGACCTGCGTGCCACGTCGAGCAATTTCTGTTTCTGCTTCTCGTTGAGAGAAAAGGTTGTCTCGCTCGCGTCTTCATGCGGAGATTTCACGAAGACAGCCGCGCTGTAGCCAACAACGCGCGAGCGATCCCCAATCACATCGCCACTATTGGCATAGCGCAGCATCTCGGCCCGGTGTGCGCCAAGGCGTTCGGCGGCAATCATGGCAGCTACGATCGGGGCTCCTCCGCACGCTTCCCACACCCGCGACTGGAAGTTGCGCGACATGCTCAGGTAATCCCAATGCTCCAGAGCGCTCAGGGTCTTGTGATCCATCGCCTCAGCCGCTTCGTAGTTGTGATAGTGAGACAGATCTGAGCTTGCAACAATCAAGGTTGCGCCTGCGGCCTCTTGCGCTGTCTTTCCGTTGCTCACGCCTTCAGCCTGAATCAGCCTGGCCAGCGCCACTCCCAGAGCCCGGCTGCTCTCGTAGCTCTGGTCGCCCATCACGATCGGCACCAGCGTGAAGCTGCCCAGCACGTGCTGCAGCCAGGGCAATTGCACCTCGATTGCGTGTTCAGCGCCTGCCTGTGTAGCCTTATGCCCTCGATCGGACAGCCGCATCGACGGGCTCATCTTCGCCAGCTTCTTCGCGAATGCTTTGTCGACTGGCACCGTACCCAACGGTGTCCCATATCCGTCGCCATCAAAGACCGAAGTGAAATCAAAGGCCTCGAAATGCGACGGCGCAATCACCACGACGCGCGAGAACTTTCTCCCTTTGAGTGCGGCATAGGTGTACGCGGCCACGGGCCCTGCATACTGGTAGCCCGCATGTGGCGCCACTGCCGCCACAATCTGCCCATCAATCTTTGGCAGCGTGACGCGGGCCAGCATCTGGTCCATCATCGTTGTCAAGGCCGTAGGGGCGGCGGGATAAAAGCCTCCAGCTACGCCTGCCGGACGCAGCTTCTGTTGTGTTGCTTTCCCCGGAGGCTGCTGCGCCGCGACTGTAGCGAGGCCCGCCAACGCAATCGTCATGAACCACTTTGCAACCTTTGCTTGCCAGCACATAGCCACATCCCTGTTTTGCTCAGACTCGCCAGACACCCGGAATGGAATGCTTGCAATAGGGGCAGGCGCCTTTGCGGATGAGCATTTGACGGACCTCGAATCCGACTCGCTCAATCAGGAGTTTCCTGCACTGCGGACAATAGGTATTCTCCGCGGGATGACCAGGCACATTACCGATGTACACATAGTGCAGCCCTTCGGCATCCGTGATGGCCTTTGCTCGCTCCAGCGTCTGTACCGGAGTAATGGGAAGGTTCTTGAGCAGATAGTCGGGATGAAACTGCGTAAAGTGCACGGGGACCTCCACGCCGAGATTCGTCTTCACCCAGTTCGCCATCCCACGGAACTCCTGGTCGCTGTCATTGAGCGTTGGAACGACGAGGTACACGATCTCCGTCCACTTGCCCATCTTGCGCAGCGTCACAAGCGAATTCAGAACTGCCTTTAATTCTCCCCTGACAATATTCTGGTAGTACGATTCACTGAACGATTTCAGATCGATTTTGACTGCGTCCATCTTTCCATATGCTTCGCGCAGCGGCTTTTCCTGGATATACCCATTGGAGATCACGATGCTTCGGATGCCTGCTTCATGGCCCGCATCGGCCGTATCCATCAGGAACTCACTGAAGACCACGGGCTCATTATAGGTATAGGCGATGGTTGGACATCGATATTGGCCGGCGAGCGCCGCAATCTGCTTCGGAGGCAGATAATTAGCGGGAACCTGCTCCGGCCGCATCTGCGAAATGTTCCAGTTCTGACAGAATTTGCAATTCACATTGCATCCCGCCGTCGCCAGTGAGAGAGCCAGCGTGCCGGGCAGGTAGTGAAACAGAGGCTTCTTCTCCACTGGGTCGATGTGGGATGCACACACCCGCGAGTACACGAGCGTGTAGTAGGTTCCACCGCGATTTTCGCGCACACCGCAGAAGCCTCTTTCCTTGTCCCCCACTTTGCACTCGCGTGGACATAGCTTGCATTGGACTCTATTGTTCGGCAGCCTTTCGTAAAATCGCGCCTCCACCGCGTACCTGCTATCTTCGCTACTTCCGGAGTCCCATAGCGACATCGCCGGTGCCTGAGGCGCAAGACTCCCCAGCGTGCATGCCACGCCGGCCGATACCGCATCTTTCAGAAACGACCGTCGGTCCATTCTGCATGAGGGGCAAAACACATCAGCCGCCGCATGGCTCCATACGTCTCCGCGCGCGATTTCAACGGGCGCTTCCTGTACCGTCGTCAGCGGATCATTCGTCTTCATCGCTCACCCCCGCTTACGCCACATGTCTCTCAATCAGCTCAATGCGTCGCGAATCGCAAATGCCGAGGCGATGCTCCGCATCCGCCGCCGTTGTAATGTAACGCGGCGCCCGGTCATCGGCCGTCAGCGTCTTCATTCCAATCTGAGCACGCTTTTTCTCGATCATCTGCCACCCCGTCTGGTCCAGCGCGACCGGGTCTTCTGAGACGATGAGTGCGTTCTCCTGCCAGGCGAACTGCGGTTTGAAGGCCGGTCCTCCCTCGTAACAGGCCGTCGTTGCATCGCAGATGTGCAGTCGCAGCTTGCCTCGGATCTCCGGAAGCATGTTCACGTCAGCGATGTACGGATTGCAGCCGTTCGGGTGATATTTGTTCGGGTTGTGGATGACCCCATACATG
>JBAUTX010000239.1:0-10422 GCA_049582405.1 Occallatibacter sp.
AAACGGCTTGCCCGGATCAACCAACGGCTGGCCCCGCAAGGGGCGTAGTGTGCCCGCCTGAGGCCGGCGATGGTCTCAGGCGGGAAGAACGAACACCGCAACCCCTGCCAAAACGCCGATCATGTGCGGATGAACTGAAACCCAAGAGGCCGGGCCTTATAACTCGCCGTTTTTCAGAGCTTCCCTAACTCTCTTGCGGGACTCCGCATGCGGCGGGCTATTCCATCACTCTTCGCGCGACTCGTAACAAGATCGTGAGGGCGTGCACCGAGAGAGGTGCACATAGTGGTCGTCTGGCCCTGAGGGGCCCATCGTGCGCAGGCACCAATAGGTCGAGCTGGTTGCGATGCCCGGCAGCCACGACTCCGAGTTCTGTGGAGTCGTGCCATAAGGGTTCTTAGTTCGCAGGCACTGGCAAGGCTTTGCAGGGCTTTCCACGGGATTGCTCATTGGGGCTTCCTTTCTGCGGCCGCTATTGGGCAGGCGCGGTCGCAGCGGTTAACCAGCTGCGCTGGGATCGCGCTCCATCTGGCCGGCGGCCAGCAGGATCGTTCGATAGATCGCGATGGGAAACAGTTGCACCTTATACGCATTCATGGAGAGGGGCATGGCGCCGGTCATGGAGGCCTGCCCGGCAGCACGTGCCGTTTCGCGCGTGATCGGTTTACCGATCAGTACGGCCTCTGCCTCGGCTGACCGGCGTACCACCGGCGAAGCCGCGCCCATTGTCACAACGGCACGCTTGCAGATGTTGCCATCCATCTCCAGCAGAATGCCGGCATCGGCAATTGCCCAGTCATGGCTCTCCTTCTCGCCATATTTCTGGTATGCAGAACGTGTGCCGGGGGCAGGCTTGGGGATGTGAATCGCTATCAGCAACTCATCGTCGGTCTTGACGTTGAAGTGATGCGGATTCGCTTCGGGTTGTACATAGAAGTCCTTGATCGCAACCGTACGTTTGCCCTTTGCGGCAGAAGTCAGCTCAAACGTCGCTCCTAATGCGAGCAGTGCCACCGCAGCGGAGGACGGTGCCACAGAAGGGCAGCCGCCGTAATCCATGATCGCGTGGTATTGGTTGAGCCCGGAGAACGCAAAGCACTGGTCTTTCCCCTTGCGGATGCACTGAAACTCCGCCGAGCGGAAGTACCAGCACTGCAGCTCCTGCAGTACGTTGCCGCCGACTGTGGCCATGTTGCGGATGTGCGGCGTTGCCGCATGACCGCACGCATCCGACAGAATCGTGTAATGCGCACGAATGGTCGGATCATCGGCAATCTCGGCCAGTGTGGTGAGCGCGCCGATTGTCATGCCATCCTGCGTCTCATGAATGCCTCGCAGTTCGCTGATGTTGCGGATATTTACGAGGCGGGTCGGCGTGTCCGTCCCGTTCTTCATGCGGTCCAGCAGGTCCACGCCACCGGCTTTCACCACCGCGCCGTTCTTCAGTTGCGAGAGCGCGGCCTCAACAGTTGTGCAATCGGCAAGTGAGAAGGAATTCATAGTGCCTCCATCTGCGGCTGGGGCTGGTTCAGAGCTGCGAGAACGACTGCAGGAGTCATTGGCAACTGCCGAATGCGTACTCCAGTGGCGTTGTAAACTGCATTGCCGATGGCTGCACCGGCAGAGATGATGCCTGCAGCCTCGCCAATGCCCGATGCATCCGTGGAGCTCTGTCCGATGTAGGACTCAGTGAGCACAACTTCGATCTTTGGAATTTCGAACGAGCCTGCAATCTTGTATTTGTCGAGATTCGAGTTGACCATGATCCCGTAGTTGGGGTCGAGCAGGCGATGCTCAAACAGTGTGTACGAGATGCCCTGAATCACCCCGCCATTGATCTGGCTGATGGTCTGCATGGGATTGATGGGGCGTCCGCAGTCATGAACCGCGTACACATGCTTCACGTGAATACGGCCCGTTTCCGTATCAACAGCGACCTCGGCAACATCCACGCCACCATACGTGTCGTACTTCTTCGGATCATAGTCGGGGATGCGCTTCGCCTGGGCGGATACCTGGTTGGTATTCATCTTGGCAGCTGCGTTGCGAAATGAGATCGGCTCGAATTTGCCGGAGCTGCTGCGAACCATGCCACCGGAGAGGGCCAGGTCGCTCGCCTTGACGCCGAGGGCGGGCGCGACGCTTGCCAGGAATTTCTGCGCCGCCTGCCAGGCAGCATCCCGAACTGCGGGCGTAAGGGATGCCGTCGTGACGCTTCCGCCTGAGTTGGGTCCCACAGGATAATTCGTGTCGCCAATCTTGACCTCGACTTGTGCCGGCGGCACTCCAAACTGCTCTGCGAGAATCTGCGCCATCGCTGTCTTGATGCCGCTGCCGATGTCCTGCACGGCCGACATCACTTCGACCGAGCCATCCTTATGGACGCGGACTTCTGCTGCGGATTCCATCGTCAAATGCCGGTACCAGATGGATTGCGACAACCCAATGCCGCGCTTGATGGGTCCCGCATCCGCGCTGGGCTTTGGATTTCGCGACTTCCAGATTGCGCTGTTGCGGATGATCTGGCGCTGCACGCGACGCACGGGATTCTCATCAATGCGATCGCGCAGGTCGATGAGATCCATGTTCAGCCGCTCGGCCAGCTCATCAATCGACTGCTCCAGCGCAAATGCACCCTGCGGATGACCGGGAGCGCGGAATGCCGCTGCCGGTCCCGCATTGATGAAGACGTCATTCTCTTCTACGTGCAGGGTCGCCCACTTGTATAGGTTCGAAGCCGGGCCTGCGCAGCCCGCTCCTGTACCACAACCTGCCGTGCCAAAGCTGATGAGCTGAATGCCGGTGATCGTGCCGTCTTTCTTGGCCCCGATGCGAAGGCGCTGATCCGAACTCGGGCGATTGCCGACCGAGAGATGCTCCTCCTGCCGGTCCAGCATCAGGCGAACCGGCGCCCCTGTCTTGCGCGACAAGGATGCCGCGACAACGCCCGGATTGCCCGCGCCAAACTTGGCTCCAAACCCACCACCCATGAATTCCGTGATGACCCTGACCTTGGACATGGGCAATTGGAAGTAAGCCGCGCATTCCTCGCGCACACTCGCGGTGCCCTGTGTGGACGCATAGACAGTCAGCATATCGGGCTTCCAGTCCGCCACTACGCCATGCGTTTCCAGCGCAGAGTGCGTTTGCACCTGCGTTGTGTATCGTGCATCGACCACAACATCTGCGTCTTTGAAGGCCAGCTCCACATCGCCATGTTTGTGCACCGCCGGGCCGTGGATATTCCCGGTCTGCGGAATACCGCTTGCACTGCCGCCGCCGCCCGCCGTGCCTGCCTGATCTGCAGCACCAGGAAAGACCAGCGGTGCATTGGGCTCACGTGCCAGGTCCTGGTCCACAACAAAGGGAAGGGTCTCGTACTTCACCTTGACTTTCGCCGCAGCGTCCTCTGCTGCTTGCGGCGTTGCGGCGGCAATGGCAGCAATCGGCTGGCCCACATAACGCACCAGGGGATATCGCGTCTGTTCCAGCGAGGGATCACGCAACACTGCGCCGCCAAGCAGTCTTTCAATCACATGCACCCCCTTCACGCCCGGATGCTTCTCCGCCTCAGAGGTGTCGATCGAGAGAATCTTTCCGTGCGGCACCGTGGAGTTCACGAATCGCGCGTAAAGCATGCCCGGAAGCTGCACATCCGCCGTGTAGCGAGAACGGCCCGTCACTTTGGCGTGGCCATCCCAGCGTTCTGTGGACTTGCCGATGTAGTGCAGCTCCTGATTGACCGGAAGGACGGGCGGCTCCGAGGCGGGGACCGAGCGCTCTTCCTCGTGCAGCGTGTAGTCCGGAATGCCTATCGGCATCTTCACCGTCTTCATGGTTGTCGCAGTCTCGTCGGCAGCGCTGCTTAGAAGGGCATCAGGGATGGGGTGCGGAGTGTGAGTCGCCATGGGTGTCTCCTCCTACGCCTTGGTCGCGCGCTGACCAGCCGCGTCCAACGTGGCTGCGAAGATCTGCGGGTAGGTGGCGCAACGGCACAGGTTGCCACTCACCGCCATGCGGACGTCCGCTTCAGTGGGATGCGGGTTCTTTTCGAGCAATGCTGCGCAACTCATCACCATGCCCGGCGTGCAGAAACCGCACTGCATCGCGTCATGCCGCACAAAGGCGGCCTGCACCGGATGCACTTCATTCTCCGTCGAGAGACCTTCAATGGTTGTGATGTGGTGCCCAATGGCATCCACGGCCAGCGTCATGCAGCTGTTCACGGGCATCTTGTCGAGCCAGACGGCGCAGCTGGAGCAAACGCCGCGATCGCAGCCGATCTTTGTGCCCGTCATGCCTAGCTCCACACGCAAGGCATCAGCCAGCGTGGTGCGTGGTTCCACGTGGACCGAGTGCTCTTTGCCATTGATGTGCAGCGTGATGGCAGTTGCCTCGGGCCCATACTCCTTGATGTTTTGAGGAGCGGAGGCCAGCGCTTCCTGCCGCAGGCCCTGTACGCCGTCGAGCAGGGCGGTTCCGGCCGCGGTGATGCCTGCGCCCTTGAGGAATCCGCGGCGAGAGATGCCTTTGGTTGTCGCGGCGGTTGAGCTTCCAGGACCTTCGTCCTTTGGTGGCTGGTGGTCGGTCATGCCTTCCTCCTTGCCCGTGCAATGGTAGACCTTGAGATTGGCAGGCGCCTCTGTGATAACTGAGGTTTGCTCCATGGTGGTGCGATCCGCATGGCACAGTGGAGTGCCTCGCTTGTCATGCGGAAAAGATGAACGCCAATGGACGATTTCTGCCGGGTTTCAGCAGGTGGTTGGGAAGCCGACAAAAATCAGGGAAAGTATAGTCCCTGTCATCGAAACAGGAAAGCCCCTGTTTTTCGATGGCATGGAAAGACGCAGCTTGCCTTGGAAGCATCAACCAGGCGGACTGGGGAGGAGCAAACTCAACTGCCCCCAAGGCAGGATGTGGTCCGGTTGTTGACCGTAAGTTAGAAAATCGCGGCAAGTCCTGGAAATGAATCCAGCTCAATCAGTTGTTGAGGTGGTGGAGCCGTTGCAAGCTCTGCGTGCTCCAGCACCCAGGTGTCCTTGTGAAACAGGAAGACCGCATGCATCCCAGCCGCAAGTGCCGGATTGATGTCACTTTTCGGACTATTGCCGATCATCCAGGCCGCATGGGGCTTTAACTCGTGACGGGCCATGACGGAGCGGTAGGTTGCGGGATCCTTCTCTGCCACGATCTCCGCAGCGGAGAAGTATTGCGCCAGTCCCGAGCGCGACAACTTGTCCGCCTGTTCTGCATGATTCCCTTTGGTCATCAGAATGAGGCGGTGACGCGTTGCCAGCTCCTCAAGCGTCTCTTCCACACCCGGCAGCAGCTCGATCTCCTGGTCGCCAATCGTCTGCGCGAATCCCGCAATCCGCTTCCTCTTGTCGTCTGTCACCGGTTCGGTGCTGAGCCGCTCAAAGCAGGTCACCAGAGACCGCACAAAGCTGTTGAGCCCGTAGCCGTGGGCCAGGATGGTTTCGCGCTCAACCTCATTCAGTGCCTTCCGCACATCGGCGGTCGTGTAGTGGTGATGGTTCAGATAGCCAATGAATGCAGCGATGGCGCGCTCGAAGTAGATGTTGTTCTCCCATAGCGTGTCATCGGCGTCAATGAGCAGGGTTTGACCGGAAGGGAACTGTGGCATGGCTCTATGCTACCCAATGGCGATGCGATGCTTCGCGCCCGCGGACTGTGGATTTCCCGGAAACAATTTCGAAACCCGTCGCCCCTTCAAGCGAACCGCCGATCCCTGGACTGCATGCGGGGTGTTCACCACGGCGTGCCTAATCCTGGAAGTATCTGTAGTTTTCGTGAATTCATCCGCCGTAACTATCTGGAAATAAACATGCGAAAAAATGTGTTTGACAATCGATATTCAAGTTCGTTATCTTGGTGATGGTCACTCTTGACCAAATGGAGACCTACTTATGCGCAAATTCCTCTTTTGCAGTCTTGTTTTCTCCACCGTGCTGCTCCACGCGCAGACACGCACGAACGGCCAGGGTGTCACGATGGAGGCGAACAACGCAACTTCAACCGTGCTGCCGGCTTCTGCCCCAGCCGTAACGGACGTGAATGCCCGATACAGCGCACGTCGAATCACCACGGGCGTCATCGCGCCCAGGCTTCTCACTTCCCCCAACATTGTCGTAGCCACAACCGATTTTGCAACGGACGACCTCAGCACACAGAATGCCATCGTCAGCTTCAAAGTTGATGCCGAGGGCCTTCCTCATCACGTGGAAATCAAGAAGTCAGTCAACCCGGAAATCGATGCACGCGTCCTTGCCGCAGTGAGCTCGTGGCGTTTCACCCCAGCTATGCTGGATGACCAACCTGTACCGCTGGACATGAATCTGGTTGTTCAGTTCCAGGCAGCCAGGTAATCAACAACAGAACTTCCCCAAGAAAACAATTTGCTCCCTTACGCTGCGTGTGGCTTTTGCACTGAACGTAAGGGAGCGATTTGTTCAAAGCAGGTTCCAGGCCTTATTGCCGGGCAGGTTGGCGCAACTCTTGAGAACGCGTTCCCGCCACGGTTTCTCCGGCTGCATGCTACCGGCTCGCCAGCCAGTTCTTCAAATTTGGACCCTGCAGCCTGTGTAGCTCTGCGCAGCCCTTGATGGATTCAACGGAGTGCTTGACGGCTTGATCCGCTGACGCCACCGGATGTGCCGCGAAGAAATCCTGCACTTCTTTGGCGGCGTCCTCCGTGCAGAAGGTGCTGGTGGATTGGACCAGGACGTTGCCGAGCTCGGGCGTGAGCAGAGCGTGAACTGCATCCCAGTGTGTCTGAACAAACTGCCACGAAATGTCGCGACGCGCTCCGCCCATAAACATCGGGATAGCAACCTGGATTGCTGCGTCTTGATTTCGGACTTTGCCGGAAGTGGCATATTCGAGTGAGCGCTTCTCCAGGGCTGGGTCTTCAAATTGCGCCAGAAGGCGCAGGGCTCCGATCTGGATCTCTGGATTGGTGGAGGTCTCGTAGACCTTCTGCAACTTGTCAAAGAGTTCGGCATTCCCGCTCTCTGCGGCCACGTCCAAGGCAGTTCGGGCGAGCGTGGCATCGACTGACGACGGATCGGCAATATATTTGTCGGCAATTTCCCGCGCTTCGGCGAGGACTTTCGGATCTTTGCCCTGGTTGCCAAGAATGCCGAACAGATGCGCTCTGAGTTCCCGCGTGTTGGCTGTGTCGCTAGCCGCCGGTGCACTAAGCTTGGCGTATTCGGGTTCAAACGTCTTGCGAATCCATGCTGCTAAAGCATCCTTCTCGCCTTGCGTGGAAGGAATGCGCTCGTAGATTGCATCGACCGCTCCAGCCGCAGAGCTGATGACGGCTGCATTTGGATCGGCCTTCACTGCCGCAACCAGATCCAGGTAGTCCCCCACGGTCGCCGTGTTGGCGCGGACTTGAGCCCACTCGTCGCCCAGCAGGTTAATCCGCTCGGTCGGTGTCAGGCTGGTCTCTACGCGAGAAACAAGCTTCGCGTACACATCGGCCGGATACTTGCTGCGGTAAAAGCCTTTGCCATTTGCATTGGCAAAGAACAGATCGCCGGCCGGTGCTTTCACTGAGGTCGTCTCTGGCGTCACCAGCTCGCACGAGGGTTCCTGCCCGCTCGACTTGAAGCAGACAGGGATGGTCCATTTCTGCGAGGGGTCAGGCTGGATGCTCGAGCTCAGGAAGAAGCGCCTTTGTGCAACGCTGACCGTGCCGCCGGCAGGCTCGCCAAACGTCAACAGCGGTTCTCCTGGCTGCGCAACAAGAGAGTCCATAATCTTGTCCACTGGCTTGTGGCTTGTTGCCGTCTGCGCATTCCAGAAGTCCTCCGCCGTGGCATTGCCGTAGAGGTGCGCCGCAAGATAGTTGTGCACTCCGTTGCGGAAGGTTTCTTCGCCAACGTAGTTTTCCACCATCAGCAGCACATCGCTGGCCTTGCCATACGAAATGCCATCGAACATCTGCTCAATCTCTTCGCGCGTGTCCGCTTTGGCGCGGATGGCGCGGGTCGTCGGCTGTGCATCCAGATTCAACGTGCCGTCCATCTCCGCTGCCACGTCCTGATCAATGTTCCACTCGGGATGCATGGCGGCAACGGGCTTATGCTCCATCCACGTCGCGAAGCCTTCGTTGAGCCACACGTTGTTCCACCACTGCATCGTCACGAGGTCACCGAACCATTGGTGCGCCATCTCGTGCGCAATCACCATGGCGACTTCTTTCTTCGCCCCAATCGAAGCAGTTTCCGGGTCAATCAGGAGAGCAGTTTCGCGATAGGTGATGGCGCCAAAATTCTCCATGGCGCCGGCCTCGAAGTCAGGCAGTCCGATCAGGTCCAGCTTCTTCAGCGGATAGGGAATGCCAAAATAGTTGTTGTAATAGTGCAGCACAAACTTCGCCACATCCACGCCATAGGGAGTGAGGGCGACCTTGTCTGGTGTGGCGCAGACGCGAATCGCCACGCCGTCCTGCTCACCTGCCGTGCATTGAAAATCGCCGACGAGAAAGGCCACCAGGTATGTCGACATTTTCGGCGTGGTCAGGAATTTCAGTGTGTGCTTGTCTGCCTCGGGACCCGGTGTGTCGCTGACAATCGGGCCGTTGGAAATCGCCGTGTCACCCTTGTCAATGACCAGCGTGACATCGAACGTGGCCTTGAAGGCGGGTTCGTCGAACGACGGAAACGCGCGGCGCGCATCCGTGGACTCGAACTGTGTCACGGCATAATTGCGGCGGGCTGTCTTGGAAAGATAAAACCCGCGCAATTCGTTATTCAGAATGCCCGTGTAATGAATGCGGATGCTGGCCTTGCCGGCGGGCACCACGTCCGGCACACTGAGCGTGACCTGCTCCTTCTCCTTATCGAACGAGACCGTCGCTGTCTGATCCTTGCTGCCGGCCTCGACGCTGGCGGATTGAATGGCGATCTCCGCGGAGTTCAGAGTGATGGCGCGAACTGGTTCCTTGGTTGTTACTTCGATTGTCTCCACGCCGCTGAAGGTCGCCGCTTTCAGGTCCGGCGTCAGGGTCAGCGAGTAGTGCTCTGGAAGCACCGTCGTGGAGAGACGCTCTGCACTTGCGGAAAAGCTCAAGGCACAAAGACATGCGACGGCAGATGCCGCGCGCAGGGAGTGAGCAAGATGTTCTATTTTCATGCAATCCTCAGGAAGGCTGCAGTGCACAGGTCGATCGGTCGCACTCGCCGCGGTTGATCGCTTGCGCTGGTCATTCCGGGCCAGCCAAGCCCAAGACTCGATTGACACATTGTAGGGCAACAGACTGCTCTTTGCGGGTACGCACGGAAAGAACAGTCTGTTCCCCGGGAAAGAATCGATCTACCTGGAGTGGGGCGAGCTGCTCACTTGGGCAGCAGCCTTGCGCGCTGACTTCAGGCTGCCTCGTCCACCTCGTCATCTTCGGCCTGTACCACAGACCCAAGGATCAGCAGGCATGCGCCAACCACGATGCAGCTGTCGGCCACGTTGAAGTCCGGCCAGACGTAATGCACGATCCGCACCTCGATGAAGTCGATGACAGATCCGTACAGGATTCGGTCATGAAGATTCCCGAGGGCGCCCCCAAAGATGAGCGCAAGGGCCACGGTCGTAAACGAGAAGCGGCTGCCGAGGCGAATCAGGCCGATCAGAACAGCAATGGAAGCCACCAGGGTGAATGCGATCAAGCCCCACCGGACCGCGTGCGGAGAGGTTGATTCGGCAAACAGCGAAAACGCCGCTCCCTGGTTGGTCCAGTGCGTAATGCGCAGAATGCCCGGAATCACCGGAATGGCGCCACCGATCTGGATGTGAGCCGCCACCCAGGTCTTCGTGATGTGGTCGGCCAGCATCACCAGCGCAGAGACCAGCAACAGCCAGGGCAGGCGGCGTGGAGGAGCATGTCTCATTGCGCCACCCCTTGCGCAGGCGGTTCCACGCCCATGGCGCTCAATGCATCCTTACAGCGGGTACACACATTTTCCCAGACACCGTAATTGCCTACAACGGGCATGAAGTTCCAGCAACGCGCGCACTTGGTGCCGCTCGCAGGGCGCACAAGTACGGCCAACGACCCTTCTTGTCCTTCCTTTGCCGGTATGACGGAAACTGCGGAGACGTTGATGATTTCCTTCAGGCCCGGTGCGTAACGCTGGAGCAGCTTCAGCAACTCACCGGACGCCGTAAGCTCAATCTCTGCTTCCAGACCCTTGCCAATTCGCTTGGCCTGGCGCGCTTCTTCCAGCACGCGCAGAGCCTCATCGCGCACGGCAAAGAGCTGCTTCCACTCGTCGAGCAGCTTTGCTGGATTCTCCGAGTACACTTCTTCCGGCTTGGGAAACAGCGCCAGATGCACGCTGACTTCGCGGCCATTCACTTGCGGCAGATACTCCCACACCTCATCTGCCGTGAAGCTGAGAA
>JBAUTX010000240.1:0-1562 GCA_049582405.1 Occallatibacter sp.
TCATGATGCTCTCCAGGCGCATGTTGATCTCGTCTTCCGCCCAGAAGAAGTGTTGGAGATCCTGCACCCACTCGAAATAGCTGACCGTCACGCCACCGGCGTTGGCGAGAATATCGGGGATGACAGGGATGCCACGCTCGCGGAGGATGGCGTCAGCCTCAGTCGTCGTGGGGCCGTTGGCGGCTTCGATGATCAGTTTCGCCTTGATGCGGCGAGCGTTCTGCTCAGTGATCTGGCCCTCGGTGGCCGCCGGGATGAGGATGTCGCACGGCAGCTCGAGCGCCGCCTTGCCATCCACAGGCGTCGAGCCGGGCAAGCCTTTGAGCGTGCCATGCTCTTGCACGAAGCGGAGCGCCAGGTTCACGTCAATGCCATCAGGGTTGTGAATCGCGCCGTAGATGTCGCTCAGCGCAACCACCCGGCAACCGGCCTCATGCATCAGGCGCGCCGTCACCGAACCGACGTTGCCGAAGCCCTGTACGATGACGCTGGCGCCCTTCATCTCGATGCCTAGCGCCTTGCACGCCTCGCGCGTCACCACGTAGACGCCGCGACCGGTGGCCTCCATGCGGCCCTCGCTGCCGCCAATGGAGAGCGGCTTGCCGGTGACGACGGCGGGGACAGAGTAGCCCTTGTGCATGGAGTAGGTATCCATGATCCAGGCCATGATCTGCGGGTTCGTGTTCACATCGGGCGCCGGGATGTCGCTCTCCGGCCCGATGACGCCCGCAATCTCGGTCGCGTAGCGGCGGGTAAGCCGCTCGAGCTCGGTGCGGCTGAGCTTGCGTGGGTCTACGATGACGCCACCCTTGGCTCCGCCGAACGGGATGTTTACGACCGCGCATTTCCACGTCATCCACATGGAGAGCGCGCGCACTTCGTCAATTGAGACGTTGGCGTCGTAGCGGATGCCGCCTTTGGCGGGGCCACGATTGATGTTATGTTGCACTCGGTATCCGGTGAACATCTCGACACGGCCATCGTCCATCCGCACCGGGAAATTCACAGTCAGTTCGCGTTTGGGGGCGCGCAGAATCGCGCGCAACTCCTGGCTGAGCTTCAAACGCTCCGCCGCAACATCGAACTGGGCGACCGCCTCAGCGAAGGGATTGAGCGCTTTCGGTTGCTTGATCGCCACGACTCCATATCCTCCTGAGCAGCTGACCTGCGCTGGCCCTGGAGCTCCATTGCCCCATGCCGCTGCCGGCTCTGTTCGAGGTCACTCACTGACCCCATGTTAGGCGAGCGCGCCAAGCGCCCGCGAACGGCGAACAATTGATGTACGACCATCAGTGTGCGAGTGTTTCTGACGCGCGCTGAGCGATGGACTCTTTGCAGTGTTGTATTCAACGCAAGACGTGAGCTATTAAGCAGCTAGCTACACATTTTTCGGGCCATCGCCAAGTGTGACGGATAGAGCTGGTGTCGTTAACTCAGATGATGACCGAGCTATGACTTCCGTCCAGCGTTCCATCGGGCGCCGGGCGCCGCCGCCCTATCCCGCGCCCGCGTCAGCGCGCTCATCGGGCTCGGAACCCTGACCGCTTGTCAAATCGAGCCTG
>JBAUTX010000241.1:0-15605 GCA_049582405.1 Occallatibacter sp.
CCAAGAGCTACAGCAAGCAGCTTGACGTTGCCAGAGGCGAGTTGAAGAAAGGCGGCTCAGGCCTGGACAATCAAACGCGCCATGCGCTGCACTGCAAGATCCAGAACAATGAGCTCCTGAAGAGCGAAGCGGACGTTCTTGCCGAACATGCCATTCCGAACGCCTTTGACAACCTGAACGCGAAGCTGGATCTGGTGGTGCAGTGGCCTGCACAGGAGAAGCAGACAAAGGCGGAGATTGCGAGTGGCGCGTTTGAGAAGCGCCGCTGGGCGGACGTGAAGGATATCGGGTTCAGGGAGATTGCGGCAGGCCAGCGCGATGACATCAAGCGCGGCCAGGATGCGGTGGAGGAGCTGAAGCGCGCCGGGATGCTGCCACCCGAGGTCGAGAGCAAGGCGATCCAGCAGTACGTCCGGTCTGTGGCCGATCGCGTGGCGCAGCACTCCGACCTGAAGGTTCCGCTGCACGTGTCGGTGATCCAGTCGCGCGAGATCAATGCGTTTGCGCTTCCGGGCGGCTACCTCTACATCGAGCGTGGTCTGCTGGAGGCTGTCGATGACGAGGCACAGCTTGCCGGCGTCATCGCGCATGAAATTGCCCATGACACGGCCCGGCACAGCGCCAAGCTGATGAAGCGCGCGACCATCGCAAGCATCTTCTACCAGGCAGCCCAGGTAGCAGCCATCCTCCTGACGGGCGGCGTGGCCGGCATCGCCCTCTATTACGCACTGCAGTACGGCTACTACGGACTGGGCCTTGTGCTGAGTCTCAAGTTGCTGGGCATCTCGCGGGACTATGAGCTGGAGGCAGACCAGCTTGGCATTCAGTATGCGTGGAACGCGGGCTATGACACGTCAGGCTTTATCCGCTTCTTTGACAAGATGGCCACAACGCAGGGTTATGTGAAGGGTGTGAGCTGGTTCCGCACGCATCCGCCTTTCTACCAGAGGATGGTGGATTCGCAGCGCGAGATCATGTTCCTGCCGAATAAGGACATGGAGACGGTGCAGACATCCGAATTCGAGTCCATGAAGAAGGAACTTGTACCCATCGCGGCAGAAGCCGAGAAGGAAGAAGTGGGCAAGCCAAGCTTGCTGATGACCAAGGAAGAAGGCTGCACGCCTCCCAAGAAGCTGGAATACACGCCGGGGCAACCCATCGAGGAGCTTTGCGCCGCACCAATGCGCAGCGCAGGGGAGGAGCTGCAGTAGGAACTCGAGGGGCCTGCCCGTGCAGAGACGCAACGAATGATTTCATGGCTTCATGCCCTGCTCTGCAATCCGGGAAAATGCTGTTCTCTGCCGGCTCGCTCAGGACTGGAGCATGGCGGAAGGGGATGATTTATCCGGAACGGTGGGATGGATGCCCCCCGGAACCGTAAAATCACCAATCTGTTTGACGGGAAGGATCATTCTGAGCGAGTTGAGGATGGAGAGGAGATCGATCACCTCCTGAAGGATTGCTCCCTCAATGGGCGCAAGGAATCCCAGCGCACCGGCTCCCATTCCAATCACGCTCAGCAACATGCCACCGATTGCGCTGGTCATTGCGATGCGCCGCATGCGTTGCCCGATGTGGATCAACTCATCGACGCTGGCAAGTGAGGATTGCAGGATCACGGCGCCCGCAGCCTCAGACGTGATGTCGCTGTTCACACCGAGCGCGATGCCAACGGTGGCATTCATCATTGCAGGCGCATCATTGATGCCATCGCCGAGATAGAGCGTCTTCCGCCGGCTCGTAAGCTCCCGCACAATCGCAACCTTCTCTTCAGGGCTCTTGCCGCCGTGAACATGTTCAATCCCCATGCCCGCAGCAAAAAACGACACCTCAGCCTGGCGGTCGCCAGAAAGCAAAACAATCTGCTCGATGCCGTGATGGGATTCGACGTGACTCAGAAAGGGTTTGCTTTCCCCGCGAGGCTGATCGTGGAAGCGCATCAGCCCGGCCAGCTGATTGTTGATTAGCATGACGCACTCGAGACCAGGCTCGACATCGGCAAGCTGATCCTGCATGGAGGCCGGAATCTTTCCACGGCCCGTCAGCGTAATGCGAAGGCCGTCGATGTCGCCCATGAGACCGTGACCGGGTGATTCAGAAACATCCCGCGGATTAATCAGCGGAATGCGCTCGTCTTCGGCTGCCTGGAGCATGGCAGAGCTGAGAGGATGCTTGGAGAACTTCTCCAGGCTCGCGGCCAACTGGATGAGCTGACGCCTTGTCCAGCGCCCTGCGGCGACCACATCCCTGAGGCTGGGCTTGCCGTACGTAAGCGTTCCCGTCTTATCGACAATGAGGGTTCTGCACGAGTCGAGTTTCTCCAGAATCGAAGGATCCTTGACGACGATGCCTCTGCGCGCGGCGACGGAAACAGCGCCTATGATGGCAACGGGGATTGCGAGAAGCAGCGGGCACGGAGTTGCAATGACCAGGACGGCGAGAAAGCGATCAGGATCTCCGCTCAGCCACCAACTCATTGAGGCGATGGCGATGGCCCCTGGCGTATAAAAGGCGCCCAGCCGGTCGCCCAGACGACGAATGCGGGGGCGATTCTCCTCCGAAGCATGGAGGACCTCAACGATCTTTGCGTAGCGAGACTCGCTGGCCACGTTGGTCGCCTGAATGCGCAACGCGGCATCGCCGTTGATGGATCCGGACAGCACGGTTGCACCGGGAGCCTTTGCGATCAGGAACGGTTCTCCTGTGAGGTAGGATTCGTCCATCGTGCCCAGGCCGTCAATCACCACCCCATCCACGGGGCAGAGTTCATGGGGATAGATGGCGAGCTTGTCGCCGACGGCGACGGCCTCGATGGAGATGTCTTCCAGCCGGTCCTCTGATGCAATGCGATGCGCAATCTGGGGCATGCGGCGCGCCAGGGCGCGGAGCACGGAGGATGCGCGGCGTGTGGAATACTCCTCCAGCGCTTTGCCGCCAGAGAGCATGAGAATCACGATCGCCGCCACCCAGTACTGCCTGAGGGCGACGGCACTCACAATGGAGAGAAAGGCGAGAATGTCGACGCTGAAGTTGCCCTTTGCCAACTGCCAGATGAGCTCGACGGTTAGCGGGATCCCTGTCAGGATGATTGCGACAAGCAGAATGATCGCTCGCACCCCGGACCCGCCCAGCAGGTGAGGGCCCATCCATGCGGCAACCATCCCCGCAAGAATGACCACAGCGACCGCAGCATGCGAGGCTGACTCTGAGAGCGCGCGAATCTTTTCGAGATGCCCGTTCATGCGAGCACAGCCCTTTTACGTCATGCTAGCTTACCCGCCATCATCTGCGGTGCGGAGCGTTGCACGACCACCGGCAGCTTTGTGGGGATCCTGGATGGCACATTGCTCAGAGCGTGTGCCACCAATCGAGGCTCAAGGACCAGGCCCGCCGGCGTCCAACGCCGGATACGAAAGATGTGCGAGCAGTGTTCGCAAAGCCAGAAGTACCTGGTTGGCACGCAGAAGACGGGGAATCCCCACTCGCTGCGCGTGATTCGTTCTTCGGGCGGAACCTCAAGTTCCAGCATCCGCATCGTTCCACCGTTCAGATCCTGCATATCTGCATGACACTTCGAATTGGCACAACGCATTCTTGCTCTCCTTGGCGCAGTGACTCCTGGACCCGATATGCAGCCTTGATACGTCTGTCAGGTCAACTTTCGTGCGTCTCCGCACGTGCTCGGACCAAACGTTGAAGGAACTCCCCGAAGGAGCTGAATGCCTTCAGACAGACCGCAGCACACCCCCCAGATTCCACGACTATGCTGATGACTTAGCAACTCGCAGGCCATTTGCGTGCTCCAAAAGCGCTGCAAGTCCAGCGCAGTAAAGCGATTCTTCGCTGCGGGAGCGAGGAGGCGTCAAAAGACTCTTACGGCCTGTCAAAAACCTGGGACGGCATGCAGGTCTTTTGTCCGCGGGTTAGCCTTGAGATGCGTCCTCATGGTGACACCGATCCGTCGCTCATTGTGATTCAGGTCACTGGAAACTGCGTCTGCCTGCGCTCAACTGGTCCTGCAAGGTGCGCAGCACGCTGGATTGGCATGCAGCGCGCAGGGAGATGCCGTGATGGCTTCTGCATTGGTCCCGCAAGAAACACCCGCGCACGCTCTCGGCGCAGCTGAAGTGATCTCCAGCTATCGGACCGATCCCCATGATGGCCTGAACACACAGGAAGCCGTCGCGCGTATGGCAGTGTTCGGACCTAATGTCCTGCGGCAAGTGGCGGAAAGCCCGATCTGGCTCCGATTTCTTCTGCAGTTTCGCAACGTGCAGGTCTACCTGCTGTGCGCAGCCATGGCCGTCTCTCTTCTGGTCTGGTGGATTGAGCATGGCCGGGGACTGCCCTATGAAGCACTCGCGATTCTGATCATCCTGCTGCTGAACGCTCTCTTTGGATTCCTGCAGGAAGAACGCGCGAGTCGCGCACTGGCCGCGCTGCGGCGGATGACGCCCGCTGAAGCGTCCGTCATCCGCGATGGGAGCCCACAGCGCATCGAAGCCGCGAAGCTGGTTCCCGGCGATCTGCTGGTGCTGCGCGAAGGCGACCGCATTGCTGCCGATGCCCGCCTGATCGAGGTCGCCGGCCTTCATACGCAGGAGTCGGCACTCACCGGCGAGAGCATGCCGGTATTGAAATCTTCAGAAGGAATGCCGCTGGACTGTGCGACGGCGGATTGCCGCAACATGGTTTTCTCCGGCACCATTGCTCTCTCAGGCCACGCGCGTGCCGTTGTGACCGCGACCGGGATGAAGACGGAGTTTGGGCGGATCGCCTCGCTGCTGGAGGAGACAAAGAGCGCGGAGACTCCACTGAAGAAAGAACTGGACCGCCTGGGAAAGCGCCTGGGCATTGCGATCGTCCTCATTGCGATGGTGGTCGTTGGCACGCTGGTTCTGATGCAGGGCGCGCGCGACGGAGCCACACTGCTGCGCATTCTTCTCTTTGGCGTTGCGCTCGCAGTGGCGGCCACCCCCGAGGGCCTTCCCGCAGTGATCACGGTCGTCCTCTCGATTGGCGTGCAGCGGATGGCGCGGCGTGGCGCGATCATCCGGCATCTCTCCGCCGTGGAGACGCTGGGCGAGGCCACCGTGATCGCCTCGGACAAGACGGGAACCATGACCCTGAATGAGATGACGGCGCGACGGATCGAGACGGCATCGGGACAAGCGGTCAGCACTGCCTCCGGCTACCGCCCGTCCGGCGCATGGACACAGGCAGATGGCAAGGATCTGCCACCGCATCTTCGCGATGAGGTGACACACCTGTTGCGCGCGGCGGCGCTAGTGAATAATGCCACGCTGCAGCATCGGGAGGATGTCTGGACGATTCAGGGCGATCCGACGGAGGGCGCGTTGCTGACCGCCGCCGCGGTTGCCCAGGTTGATCTGGCGCGTCTCGCGGAACAATTCCCTTGTACGGGCGAGATTCCGTTTTCGTCTGAACGCAAACGCATGAGCACACTCCACCGCTGTGTGGATGAGCAGGGCGGCCGTCTCTTTGCGCCCTTCTTCCTTGTGACCAAAGGAGCAGCGGACGTGCTGCTGGAGCGGAGCACGCAGGAAGCAGCGCACGGCACAGTGCGCCCGCTGACCAGAGAGCGCAAAGAGGAAATTCTGCGCATGCAGGATGCGATGGCAGACAAGGCGCTGCGCACATTGGGCGTCGCAATGCGGGCACTGCCTGGCAACCCGGCCATGCGGGAGGGCGAGGAGGATGCGTTTGAGCAAGAGCTCACGTTTCTTGGCCTGATCGGCATGAACGACCCGCCACGTCCGGAGGCCGGCGATGCGGTGGCGCGAGCAAAAGCAGCCGGCATCCGCCCGATCCTCATCACCGGCGACCACGCGCGCACAGCCCTTGCGATTGCGCACGATCTGGGCATTACGACGGGCGACTCCGTGCTGACCGGCAGGGACCTGGCGAGCATGACGGATGAGGAACTGGCATCACAGCTCAGACAGGTCTCGGTGTTTGCGAGGGTGGACCCGGCGCACAAGCTCCGCATCGTGCGCGCGCTCCAGCGCAACGGCGAGGTGGTTGCGATGACGGGCGATGGCGTAAACGATGCGCCCGCTCTCAAGGCCGCCGACATCGGCGTGGCGATGGGCATCACGGGAACCGACGTCGCCAAGGAAGCAGCGGACCTGGTGCTCACCGACGACAACTTTGCCACCATCGTGGCGGCGATCGAAGAAGGCCGAGGACTCTTCGACAACATCCGCAAATTTCTGCGCTATATGCTCGCTACAAATTTCGGCGAAATTCTCACGCTTTTTCTGGGTGTCCTTCTCGCCGCTCCGCTGCAGCGCCATACGGGCGAAGGGTTCCTGCTGCCGCTGCTGGCGGTGCAGATTCTCTGGATCAATCTCCTCACCGATGGCGCTCCCGCGCTTGCGTTGGGACTCGATCCTCCAGGCGCGGACATCATGGACCGTGCTCCCACGCCGGCCGGCGCGCGCATGATTGACGCAGCGATGCTGCAGGATATCGGCATCGTGGCTGCGGTGATGGCCGCCGGCACGCTTGGCATCTTCTTTGGCAGCGAGAGAGGTTTAGGCATCGGCATCATCCGCACCATGGCATTTACGACACTGATCCTCTTCCAGCTATGCAATACGCTGAATGCGCGCTCCCATCAACTGAGTGCTTTCACCGGGCTGATGCAGAACAAGCGGCTTTGGGTGACGCTGATCGTGACGCTCGCACTTCAGATCGTGATCCTGCAAGTTCCACTCTTTGCTCGCTCGCTGGACGCAGCGCCGCTCTCACCGGCGCAATGGCTGCGCTGTGCGCTGGTGGCGAGCAGTGTCCTCTGGGTCATGGAGATCGTGAAGATGTTTCGCCGGACCGCGGCGAACAGGGCCATCGCAGCCTTGCATCGCTGAACGAAAGAATGGCACTGCCTCCGGCTCAGAGTGTGCGATCGCACTCTTGAAGCATCCATGCGGCAACTGCTGGAGAATTCCCAGCGCTGGTTGAAGCGAGGCACGGATGGATGCGTGGACTGGTGTTCTCTCGTTCACGGATTCCGCGCTCATGCACGTGCATGCTGGCTGATCCTGTGTCAAAAAGTTCGTCGTCTCCAGCGACGAATTCGTTCCGGTGCCGGGTCAGAATCGTTTGACGCAGCGTCAGAGGATTTGAACAAAGAATGCCACGGACGCTCTGCCGGAAAACCAGCATCTCGCGCCGCTGGAGCAGCTTACGCACGGCGTCACAAATGGACCGCGACATGCGATACAGGGTTGCAATGGGTTCATCCCGACCAATGATGGCGCGCTTTTCTCACAAGGACTCGATTCTCGTTCGCTGTCGAGGAAGCAGGATGAATCCGACTCCGGGAGTTGACCATGGGCAAGCATGTCATGCTTTCTGCAATTCTTGCGGTAAGTGCTGTTGTCTCGCTCCTTTCAGGGTGCGGGGACAGCCCGCGTGTGTATACCTTGAGTTCTCTCAATCCGTCGGAGGTCGTTGCGGGTTCGACCGACTTCCCGTTGAAGCTCACGGGTACGAACTTCACCAGCAAAACTCGAGTTCTCTTCGCCGGCGCTACGCTGGTGCCCAGTTCTTTTACTACATCGCAATTGGTTGTGACGGTTCCCGCCAGCGCAGTTTCGAAGGCCGGCGTGATCGACGTCGCAGTGACAGGCAGTGCAACTTCTTCCGCTTTGAAATTTACGATCAACAATCCAGCTCCTGTGCTTAAAGCGATCTCCCAGGAATCCGTACTGCTGAACAGCAGCACGCTTTCTGTCGACATCACGGGGTCGAGCTTTGTCTCGACCAGCACGGTCAAATTCGGTGACAAGTCTTTGACACCGAAGTCGGTCACACCGACGCAGCTTACCGTAGACATCCCAGATACCTCCCTGACCGTCGCGCAGACGCTCGCGATGGCCGTTGTCAACCCATCCCCCGGTGGCGGCACGTCGACGGCCATCAGCTTCAGCGTTCTAAATCCGGTACCAGTCATCAGTTCGCTCTCCCTTGACAACACACTTGTCAACAGCGAGGACTTCACGCTGAGCCTTCTCGGAACCGGGTTCGCACCTGGGATGACCGTGCGCTTCGGCGGCGTATCTCTTGTTCCGGTCGAAGTGACTCCAACGCAGGCCTCCGTTCTGGTTCCGAAGGGCGCTGTTGGCACCGGCGCCGTACTTGACGTGATGGCATCCAACGCCGGTCCCGGAGGCGGTGCATCCAATGCGATGAAGTTCACCGTCAACAATCCGTTGCCGGCCCTGGCATCGCTGTCCGTTTCCAAAACCCTGGTGAATAGCTCAGAGTTGACGCTGGACATTCTCGGAACGGGCTTTGTTCCGGGCGTGACCGTGACTCTTGGCTCGGCCACTCTTACACCCACATCTGTCACGCCGACTCAGATCTCCATTCTGGTTCCCAAGGAAGCGCTTGCGAAGAGCGGCGTGCTGTCTCTTTCTGTGGCGAATATCTCGCCGGGTGGCGGCATGTCGAACGCACTGGAATTTACCGTTGAGAATCCAGCGCCAATCCTGACATCCATCTCGCTCGAGAAAATCGGCGCCGGGAGTGCGGACTTTGCGCTGACACTTTCGGGATCCGAATTCATCCCTGCCTCCGCGGTAGGATTCGGTAGTGTGGCTCTCACTCCGACAGCTTCTTCAGCGACGGAGCTGACGGTTACGGTGCCGGCCTCCGCACTCGTCGATGGCGGAAGCTATCCGGTGATGGTGAAGAACGAAGGACCGGGTGGCGGCGCTTCGAGCGCGCTGCAGTTTACGGTCGAGAATCCTGCGCCTGTGCTCACGGCTCTGTCGCAGAAATCCACGGTGCTGAACAGCACCGCGTTCACGCTGACGCTGACGGGGACCGGATTTGCCCATCAGAGCGCTGTGACCTTCGGAAGCATCGCTCTGGTTCCCACGGCCTACTCGCCCACATCGCTGAGCGTGCTCGTGCCGGATACGGCACTGACGAAGTCGGGACCGCTGTACGTCAGTGTTACGAATCCATCGCCGGGAGGCGGTGCATCGGACACGCTTCGCTTTATCGTGGAGAATCCGGTACCTGCAGTGACCACTGCGTCGCCAACGAGTCTCACGACCAGCACAACCGACTCCACGGTGACGCTGCTGGGCACGGGCTTTGTGGAAGGAACGACGGTCACGCTGGGAACCGAAACTCTGATTCCCACCTCGATCAAGCCGAATGCGATTACTTTGAGCGTTCCTTCCACGCAGATTGCGGCTGTAGGAACGATCACGTTCAGCGTGACCAATCCTGAGCCGGGCGGCGGTCAATCGAACACCGTCACCGTGACCATTCACGGTAAGGCGCCGGCGACCTGGCGCACCGTTGTCAATAACAAGATGACTGCGCCGGACTCGACCTCGCTCTACCAGGGCTACAACCAGCCTTCAGTGAACACGCGCGGCGTGGTCGTCTTCAAAGGTCAGACGAAGGCTGACTCGGGACCGACGGTGGGCATCTACACCCGCGATATGTCGGCGGGAGGCATGCGGCCCATCACAAAGGTCACGGACAACAAGTCGACCGTACCGCAGCCCAACAACACCTCGTATAACAGCGCGCTTGCCACTTTCATCCAATTCCCGTCCTTCCCGCGGATCGACAGGGATTCGGATACGGTTGGCTTCCGCGGCCAGTCACAACCCGTCTGGACCTATACGCTGGCCGACGGAACGGAGACCCGCGTTGGCAGCACGGGGATCTTCAGCAATCCTGTCGGACCGCTGATGAGCGGGACAGGCTTGATGGGGCTTGCTCCTGGCTTTGAATACCTGCAGGTGCCCGGCGCTCCGACAGGCACGCGCTTTGACCAGTTCCCAGGATCGCCTGCGGTGACAGGTAACTCCACCGTCGTATTCAAAGGCAACTACACCGTGGACGGAGGCGGCAAGACGGGCGTCTTCTTCCGCGACTTCCTCACCGGTGAGGGGAAATCTCCTGTGACGCTGATTGCGAACTCCAGCACGCTGATCCCAGGTCAGCCCGAGGGAGGCACGGTTGTCTTTGGGTCCACAGCGCCGCCGAGCGCCGCGAACGGCGAGATGGTCTTCCTTGGACTGGATAACGAAGATGAGCCGACCATGGGCGGCATCTACAAGGCGCCTCTACTCTCCACACCGGCCCTCGAAACCCTGGTGCAGATTGGCGCCCAGGTGCCGGGTGAAGCGGACGGCCTTACCTTCACACGATTGGGCGAGGGACTCTCCTTCGACGGCCGCTATGTTGCTTTCTGGGGCGCATGGGGCAGCGCAACACGTACGCGCCTGCTCATCTGCGCAACCGATGGCAACAAGGACATGATTGCAAGCTGCAATGAGATGTACCCCGACGGCTATGAGGCAGAAGAGCCTGCGCTGCAGGGGATCTTTGTCTACGACACAACCACGAAGACGCTGTATCCCGTTGCCAAGAACAACAACGGCGAATTCGACGACTTCGTGTACTGGGTCTTCTCCGGGCGTCCACCGAACGTGGGCTCCTCTGAAAGCGACGAAATTCCGGAACCTCCGCGGTGGCGTTCATCGGCATTTGTTTCTGTCGCGGGCTCCGCTGCGGGCGCAGCAACCGATGCATTCGCAGTGACCTTCAAGGCAGGAACGGGCTCTGTCGATGGTATCTATCTGGCACAGGGACCAACGGCTGCCCCGATTCTGACCGTGATTGACACAAGCTCTAACGGCACAGACCTCGATCCTGAAGCTCCAGCAGGGTCGACCCTCTCAACCGTGGGTATGGAGCGTGATGGGCTGCGCAGCGACTGGCTCGTTGTGACGTCCAGCATGCTCGATCCCTTAACCACTGAAAGCGGAGCTGGAGTTTACATCACCGAGGTAAAGCCGCAATAACAAGCGGGGGAGAAATCCCCCGCGCGGCAGTGCCGCGGATTCACAGGCGTGAACTGCGCAAGCCATTCGAACGTGAGCGCCGCAAATCGAAAGGACTACCCATGAAATTCCCAACTTCAATTCTCAACACATCGCACGTGCGATCAAGCCTCCTGGCAGGGGCTTTGATGGGGACCGCGCTCGTGTTTGTTCTGGCGGGTTGCGGCGACGACGGATCCTCCACACCAATCACCCCGGCGGCCACGACGCCCTTGCAGGTCAACATGGGCGACGCGCCAGCGGACTGGCTGCTCTCATTTTCCATGAACGTCTCGTCCATGTCGTTGACAACCAGCAGTGGCGAAACGGTCAGTGTAGCCTCCAGCGCGACGCCGGTTGAGATGATCCACAGACTTGGCACGATGGAGGCGATCGCACAGATTGCGGCGCCCCGAGGAACCTACACGAGCGCGTCGCTGAACATCGCGTCGTGCACCTTTGCTTACAAGGATCCCAACACGCATGCATTGATGTACAAGACGATCAATGGTCCGATCAATGCATCCGTGCCTTTGGGTTCAAACATCTCAGTCGGCGACACGCCGCTGGCCTTGAACTTTGACCTTGATCTGCAGCACTCCCTCACGTCTGACGGCTCGGGAGCGTTCCAGTTCGCGCCACAGTTCCACATCGCGACGGGTGCGCCGAGCGGTGGCAACGGCAACAGCGGTAACAGCGTGAACGCCCGCCACGGTGGCATGTATCAAATGATGGGAGTGGTCACTGGGGTTTCGAGCGACTCCTTCAGCATGAAGACCAGCCAGGCGACGAACAACTTCACGTTCAGAATCGCCACGCAGACGCAGTTCCACGGCAGGGTCGCCAACATGGCGGGGCTTGCAACGGGCATGGGAGTGCTCGTGACGGCTACGCTGCAGTCCGATGGGTCCTACCAGGCCCAACACGTAAGAGCCACCATGAACTCCGGCGGAGCGATGGGTGGAGGCGTAATCATCAACGTGGATGCCGTGCCGGCGACGGCGCTGACACTGGTGATGCAGAATGGTGCGGGCGCCAGCGTCAACACGGACTATCTGTCGAAGACTCTTCTTGTGCATCTTACGGATAGCACCAAGTATGAGATCGACTCGGACAGAGTGAGCCTGACGGGGCTGCCGTTCCAGCCCGTCTTTGATGCGAGCAACGTCTATGCCGGACAGACCGTGGTGCCATACACCGACGGTGTGGTCGCAGTGATCAGCTCGTGCGACCCCGCCTGCGGCGAGATGACAGCCTCGACCGTTCGCCTGCACGAACGGGGGATTCGCGGAACGACCGACGTGGCCATCAACCCTGGCGTCGTGACTTCCTTTACGCTGACGCTTCCGACGGATTGCGCCTTCACGGCTCTTACCGGAGCCACACAAATCCTGGTCTATCAGCAGGCCGCAACCAACGTGGAAGACAGTACGGCAATCGCTGCCGGCACCATGGTGCGCGTGCATGGATTGCTGTTTAACAATGCGGGGCAGTGGACCATGGTTGCGTCCACGATCTCGTCGGCACCATAGGGATGGAACGCGGGCGGCGATAGAGGCCGCCCGAGACACGCAGTCTGAACGTACGAACTGATCGCATGACCTGCGGCTGAGAGGACTTCTTCCGGCAATTTGGAGAAGGCCCGCTCAGCCGCTGGCTTTTTATCACTCGATGGCGGCGCAACAGCCGCAGCTATCACCGCGCCAGGCGCGTCGCGCTTCCACGATGAGGATGGGGATGGCGGCGAGGGCGGCAACGCGATCCACCCATGCGAGATGCCAGAGCGCGTTGATGGCAAGGCCCGCGAGCGTGACGGCGGCGAGATACGCACAGGTCGCGGACTGCGTTGCATCCGCGGCGAGCGCGCGGTTGCTAATGGCCGCGGCCTGCCTGCGCTTGAGCGCTGCGAGAACCGGCATGACCAGAAGCGCGAGAGCGGTGATGACAAGCCCGAGCGGGCTTGCCTCAACGGGGCTGTGATGCGCCAGCGCTGCCATGACAGCAATCGCGATGGCCAGCAGCACGAGCAGGATGGATGCAGATTTTTCCGCACGTTGTTTCGATAGCGGGAAATGCGGCAGAAACTGGAGCAGCACAATGGTGGCCGAGAGCAACTCAATGAGACTGTCGGCACCGAACGCGAGGAGCGCGAGGCTGTTCGCCTGAGCCGCGGCGTAAAGAGAGATGCCGCACTCGAAGAGCATCCACACGAGCGTGGTCCACTGCAGCCAGGCAATCGCGCGCGGAAGCGGACCTGGTGCGACGCATGGGCCGCTGCAGGCAAGCTGGCCGGAATGGGAGGAATCGCTCATCGGTCCTTTCAGTCTAGGCTTTTATTCCGGCGGAAGTGGTACCGCCCCTCTGTGGATGAGTTTGACAAGGGTCTTCAAGCCGGACAAGCAAATTCATGTGGAGCGCGCGAAGCGCGGCTAGAGAGCGAGAATCTGCGCCCAGACTGCTGGATCGACGGGGATGCCGAGGGCGAGATTCTCTGCGCGTGTTTGCAGCGTCTTTTCGCCGGGATAGCGGACGGGGGCGCCGGGCTGCGCGGCTGGCGAACGATGGAGCGAGGCGACGATTTCATCGGCGATGTGCGCGGATTGATCGACGGAGCCGAGCGATGCGGGGTTGATGGCGAGAAAGACCTGCGAGAGGCCCGCCTCCTGCAGCGGATCGCTGCCGAGCTGATGTGCGGCAATGCCGAGCGAGGTCATGGCGGCGATCATGTCGAGGACCGTGGAAAGGCCGGAGCCTTTCCAGTAGCCGATGGGCAGAGCACGGCCGGAGGCTTCAATGGCGGCTGGATCGCGGGTGAGTTCGCCTGCGGCGTTGAAGCCGCCATCCACGGGCAGCATCTGGCCGCGGGTGCGGTAGCCCTCCAGGGCACCGAAGGAGAACTGCGACATGGCCATATCGAGAACGATATGGCCCGCCGGACGCGGCACGGCAAGGACGAGGGGATTGTTGCCGATGCAAGGCTCGACGCCGCCCCAGGCGGGCATGTTGGGTAGCGTGTTGGTCCAGCAGATGCCGATCATGCCGGCGTCCGCGGCCTGCCAGCCGTAGGTGCCGCCGCGCATCCAGTGGTTGGTGTCGGCGAGACTCACGAAGCCGACGCCGTGCTCGCCGGCGAGCGCGATGGCGCGCTGCATGGAGGCCCAGGCATTGAGGTTGCCAGGGCCGCGGTTGCCGTTCCAACGCTCAATGGCGCCGAAGCGCGTGACCAGAGTGGGCTCGGCATCGACGCGAATGTTGCCGTTGCGCACCATGGCGACGAAGCGCAGAAATCGATTGACGCCGTGCGAGTAGACGCCGTCGCGTGTGGTCTCAGTGAAGAGCTGCGCGCAATGCTGGGCGCGCGCGTGCGAGAAACCGAGCTTGAGAAGAACGCCGGCGAGTGTGGCCTGGATCTCTGCGGAAGGAATGCGTTGCATGGGGGCGCGGGCAGCGGGGTTCGGGTTCAGTCTTTGAGCGTGACGGTGATGCGGCGCGCATCGCCGCCTTCGGAGCTGATGACGATTTCGCCGGTGGCCTTCTTGCGGATGCTCTTGAATTTCTCGCCCCACTCGACGAGTACGAGGGCGTCCGGCGTGAGGAGGTCGTCGAGTCCGAGCGACTCCAGCTGGCGCTCGCCTTCAAGGCGGTAGACGTCGAGATGGAACAGCTTGACGGAGTTGCCGTCGAGCGAGCCGTCGTACTCGTGAATCAGCGTGAAGGTGGGACTGGTGACTTCATCGGGATCGGCTGCATCAAGGGCGAGGGCGATGCCTTTGACGAGAGTGGTCTTTCCTGTGCCGAGATCGCCGCGCAGGATGAGAAGCTGCGGAGGACGGAGAAGGCGGGCAAGCTTGCGGCCGAGCTCAATGGTGTCTGCGCCGCTGGTCGTTCGGAACTCGTGAATACGGCGCTGTGCGGCAGGCGCTGCGTTGCTCATGCTGGTTCCTCAGGTGGCGGCGCTTCAAGGAGCGATTCCGGGGAGCGATTCCGGCGGAAGCCCCTGTAACCAAACATAACCGTTTCTGTCGCACATGGGAAATTGAAATGCGCGCGCGAGGGTGCCGAAAGAGTCCGTGGCGAGGAGCGTGTGCTCGTCGGCATTGCGCACGGCGAGATCGGCGGCGAGGCCATGAAGATGAACAGCGGCCTCCACGGCGCGCGGGGTGTCATCGAGATGCTGTGCGAGCAGAGCGGCGAGGATGCCGGCGAGGACATCGCCGCTGCCGCCTTTGGCCATGCCGGGATTGCCGGTGGTATTGACGGCGACGCGTCCGTCAGGATGCGCGATGAGCGTGCGCCAGCCCTTGAGCACGAGGGTGACGCCGTGGCGGCGGGCGAAGTCGCGGGCGATGGCGAGGCGGTTGGCCTGGACCTCGGCGGTGGGGATGCCGGCGAGGCACGCCATCTCGCCGGGATGCGGCGTGAGGACGAGGGTGCGGCCGAGAGCGAGCTTGGTGAGCAGCACGGGCTTGCGCGCAAGGATGTTGAGCGCGTCGGCATCGAGGACGGCGGGCATCTTGGTTGCGGAGAGCAGGCCGGTGACGAACTTGATGGCGTCGGGGGACTGACCGAGGCCGGGACCGATGGCGAGAACGGACTTGCCTGCGGTGAGCGCTTCGATTTGTTTGGGCCGCGCGGCTTCAGCGGAGACATGACCGGCTTCGGTGGCGGCGAGGGGCCATGTCATCAGCTCGGGGGCGATGGCGGCGACGGAAGGAAGAATGGATGCGG
>JBAUTX010000242.1:0-7124 GCA_049582405.1 Occallatibacter sp.
TTGCAGAAGCGGGCGAAGAAGGGCGAGCAGCACAGCAAGAGTTGGCCGGCATCGCGCGCAAGAGCGGCATGGTCCTCGAAGGCCCAAACTGCCTGGGGATGGTGAACTACGTGGACGGGATTCCAATCACCTTCGTGGTCACCCCGCCTCAGGAGCGTGCGGATTTTGCCGGCGCAGCCATTCTTTCGCAGAGCGGAGCCCTCGCCGCCGTCCTCGCGGTCAACATGCGTCACCACAGGATCCCGCTCACCTATTCCATTTCAACGGGAAACGAAGCGGCAACTGGAATCGAAGACTTTCTCGAGCATCTCATCGAGGACGCTTCCACGCGCGTCTTCGCGCTCGTCGTCGAGCAGTTTCGCCAGCCAAAGCGCTTCCTTCACCTGGCGCGTCGCGCTTGTGCGGCAGGCAAGCGCATCGTGCTCCTGCATCCGGGACGCAGCAGGGCCGCACGCGCCTCGGCCGCCACGCACACCGGAGCAATCGCGGGTGATTATGACGTCATGCACACGCTCGTCACCCATGCCGGTGTCATCCACGTCGACACCATGGAAGAGCTGGTCGACGTCACACAAATCCTCGTGCGCTGTGAGGATTTGCCGCACGGCGGCACTGCCGTCTTCACGGAGTCGGGTGCCTTCAAGGCACTCACCCTCGATCTCTGCGATCGCGTCGGGCTGGAGCTTCCTGCGCTTTCACCCAGCGTCGAGGATGCGCTGAAGAAGGCGCTGCCAGCCTTCATTCCGCCCTCAAATCCTCTTGACCTCACGGCGCAGGGGCTCGTCGATCCCACTTTGTATCGTCGTACACTCCCCCCGGTGCTCGACGAGCCATCCTTTGGCAGTGTGCTGCTCGGCATCATCCTCACTGACCCAAAGACCACCCAGCTCAAGTTGCCACAGATTGTTGAAGCAATCCGTGCCCTCAAGCCGCGAAAGCCTGTCGTCTTCGCAGCCCTCGACGAAGGCGCGCCATTCCACTTTCCGCAGCTCGATGAGTTGCGGAGCCTGCGTGTTGCCTGCTTCCCATCTGCGGAGCGCGCCATGCGCGCCCTCGCGCATGTCACCTCTGCGCGCGCGATGGAAGACTTTCCCGCCGCTGACTCAAAGGCGCCAACGGCCATACGCCCTCTGCACCCCGGCGTGCTTCCCGAGTACAAGAGCAAAGCTCTCCTGGCGCAGATTGGGATCCAGATTCCCGAGGGCAAGCTCGCGAAGACCGCCGATGAAGCAATGAGTATGGCACGCGATCTCGGATTCCCGGTGGCGCTCAAAGCGCAATCCTCTGATCTGCCGCATAAGACGGAGGCAGGAGGCGTGCTGCTGAATCTCGGCTCGGAAGATGCCGTCGCGGAGGCATGGACTCTGCTGCATCGCAACATCCATGCCCATCGCCCCGGACTGAATCTGGAGGGCGTGCTCGTCGAGCGCATGAGCAGCAAGGGTGTGGAACTCATTGTGGGTGCGCGCAATGACGCGCAATGGGGCCCGGTTCTCCTGATTGGATTCGGTGGCGTCCTGGCCGAAGCCATGAAGGACGTGCGTCTTCTTCCTCCGGATCTTTCGGTCCAGGCGATTGAAGCAGAGTGGATGAAGTTACGCAGCAGCGCGCTCCTGCGCGAGTTCCGAGGCAGGCCGCCGCTGGATGTCGCAGCTGCTGCCGCAGTGGTGCATCAGCTTGGGCAACTCATTCGGCAGACTCCGGAGATTGCAGAGATCGACATCAATCCGCTGCTTGTCTTTCCCCAGGGGAGCGGCGTCGTCGCTCTCGATGCTTTGATTGCCGTCACGGAACGTGGCGCATAGCGAGTGGTTGATAGGAGGAAACCTGTGATGAATGAAGTTGAGCTACTGATCGGTGGCAAGTCGATTGCGGCAACGGACGGTCGAGTCTTCCACCGCAAGAATCCTGTCAACGGCAATCCAGTCACCCAGGCCGCGGCCGCAAATGTGTCCGATGTGGATGCGGCAGTCAAGGCCGCAGCGCACGCATTCCCTGCGTGGTCTGCGACCGGGCCGGGCCGTCGCAGAGAACTGCTGCTCGCCGCTGCCGACAAGCTGACGGCGCATCAGCAGGACTTTGCTGCGTGCATGATCGCAGAGACGGGCGCGACCGAGCCGTGGGCGGGCTTCAATGTGGGCTTCGCGGCCTCGCTGTTGCGCGAGGCTGCATCGATGACGACGCAGATCGCGGGCCAGGTCATCCCGAGTGACGTGCCGGACAATCTTGCCATGAGCATCCGCCAACCCCGTGGTGTTTGCGCGGGCATCGCGCCTTGGAATGCCCCGGTCATTCTTGGTGTGCGCGCCATGGCCATGCCGCTCGCGTGCGGCAACACCGTGGTGTTCAAGGCCTCGGAGGCATGTCCAGCCGTGCATCGCCTCATCGGCACAGCGCTTCATGAAGCGGGGTTGCCCGCCGGAGTCGTCAACATACTCACCAACGATCCCTCCGATGCGCCGGAGGTCGTCGGCGCTCTCATCGACCATCCGCTCGTGCAACACATCAACTTCACAGGCTCCACGCGCGTCGGACGCGTCATTGCGGAGCGCGCCGCGCGCCACCTCAAGCCCGTGTTGCTTGAACTCGGCGGCAAGGCTCCGCTCATCATCCTCGACGATGCCGACATCGATGCCGCCGTCAACGCAACAATATTCGGAGCGTTTCTCAATCAGGGACAAATCTGCATGTCCACGGAGCGCATCGTTGTGGATGACAAAGTGGCGGATGCCTTTGTCGAGCGTCTATCGGCGCGGGCTGCAAGTCTGCCTCTGGGCGATCCATCTCTCGGGCCCACCGTGCTCGGCTCCATGGTCGACCCCCAGTCTGCGTCCCGCATCTCCACGCTCATTCACGACGCCGCGGAAAAGGGCGCGAAGGTCACTGCAGGCGGCAAGGGCAATGGCACTCTCATGCCGGCCACCGTGCTGGATCGCGTCACTCCAGCGATGCGCATCTATGCGGAGGAGTCGTTCGGCCCCGTGGTCACCATCGTCCGGGTCAATGGAGACGAGCAGGCTCTCCAGGTTGCCAACGACACCGAATATGGTCTCTCGGCGTCCATCTTCAGCAGAGACATTTCACGCGCGTGGAACCTCGCGCGCCGCGTGCAGAGCGGAATCTGCCACATCAACGGGCCGACCGTGCACGATGAAGGACAAATGCCCTTCGGCGGCGTGAAGGCATCCGGATACGGCCGATTCGGCGGACAGGCCGCGATCGATGAATTTACCGTCACGCGCTGGATGACCGTGCAGATGGCGGATCGGCACTACCCGTTTTAGCCACAGAACGTTGCGTGGAAGGAAGCAGGAGACTGCAACATGCCTGCAGTCTCTTGCGCGCAGGCGCCACCGCTTCGCCTACTCGCGCTGCAGCCGCGACAGCACAATCACAATCGTCAGCGACGCCAGCACGCACAGCCACGCAAAGAAAAATGCGCTCCCATACCCGTACATGCTGATGAGCGTGCCAGCCGTCGGACCGACCAGGAAGAACGACACATCCGAGAAGCCCGTATACACGCCCAGCGCCGTGCCCCGGTTGAACTCCGGAACGCGCTTCACCGCTTCCACGCCGAGCGCAGGAAACACCAGCGCAAAGCCAAAGCCCGTGATGCCTGCCGCGGTAAACGCCGTCCACGGCGACCACGCCAGCCACATCAGCAGCACGCCCAATGACTCGATCGTCAGGCACGTAATGCCCACTGGGAACCCGCCAAAGTGGTTGATGGTCTGAATGAATGCGAGCCGTGCCAGAATGAAGGCCACTCCAAACGAGGTCAGGCAGAGCGCCGCACCCTCCCAATGGCGATGTGCGTAGAAGAGTGTCACAAAGGTCGCCAGCACGCTATAGCCCACGCCGCCCAGTGCCAGCCCTACGCCATGCGGCGTCACGCGCACCAGCACATCGCGAAAGGGCAGATGTTTGCCCGGCACCACTGGCACCGGAGCCTTCGCGCTTGCCACCAGCACGCTCGCCCCGCAGATCAGAATGGTCACGAACCCAATCGCCGCAAGACCCCATCGCTGTTCAATCACCACGCCCAGCGGCGCGCCCAGCGCCAGCGCCCCATACGTGCTGATGCCGTTATAGGAAATGACCTTGGCCATGTGTTCATGGCCGGTCGCGGTAATGCCCCACAGCGTCGCGCCCGTTGAGCCAAGGCTTTCGCCGGTCCCCAGCGCGAGCCGGCTCGTCAGCAGAATCATCAGGCTTAGCCACACCGGTCCGCGATGCGCCGCCGCTGCCGCCAGCAGCAGCGCGCCGCTCACCGTGCACGCGCCCATGCCCCACAGCACTGAGACCTTCGCGCCGTAATGGTCTGAAATGCGTCCTGCAAGCGGCCGGCTGATGAACGTCGCAATGTACTGCACGCTGATGACCAGGCCCGCAAGTGCAGCGCTGTAGCCCAGCCGCAGATGCACATACGGTGGCAGTATCGCCAGCGGCAATCCGATGGACAGATAGCAGATAAAGGTAAACGAAGTGAAGGTGAGAATCTGCCGCGTGCTGCCGTTCGACGCGTCGAGCGTCGAGCCAGGAGGGCTTTCGATAGCGGAATTCTCCATGCGCGGGAACCATCAGCACCAGCAGGCACGTACGGTCCAGTTCAGTATACCGGACTTGCAACGCACGCCTTCCCGCCCCATGCGCCCGCGCTCTCGCTGTTCGCTCCACCCCAGCCGCATCGGTTGGCAGCGTTCGCGCAGAGCTTGCTCCGTCGCTCTAGTCCGCGGGCATTTGCGCCGGCACGCTGCTCTCAAAGTAGCGCTTCAAGCCGAGAAATGGTTTCTCCAGAAGGTGCCAGGAAAGCGTCGCCAGCAAATACGTTGCAGCCGTCGTGGCTGCGAAGGCGAGCCACGGACGACTCTGCGCATGGAGCGCCTTCACGGCGTCCAGTGGAAGCTTTTCGAGCAGATAAATTGCATAGCTGATCGTGCCCGTGTACACAAGAAAGCGCGTCTTCAGCACCGCTTGGAGAGCTTTCTCCTGCGCAAACAGAGCCAGGTAGACCAGCGAAGCCGAGGCCAGCGCAACCAGAGAAAACTGCAGCCACTGCTCCCCGTCGGTTTGCAGCGCAAGCAGCAACAGGATAGGTGCGGCGACCCATGCAAACCGCGCGTAGCGGGAGGCCTCAAATCCGGAGCTGCGCGCAGACAACGCCAGAAGTGCGCCTGCCATCAATCCGTCCAGCCGGCACGCGGGATTCGAGTAGAGGATGACGCCGTGCCCGGCAAGAACAAACCGCAAAATGGGTGAGAGGACGATCACCGACACCGCAACCCACTGCAGGACCCTTGGCGTCAGGAACCACACCACCAGCGGCCAGATTAGATAGAACTGTTCTTCCACTGCAAGCGACCATGTCACACCCAGCAGTCCCGTTGCCTGGGTCGGCACTGGCACCAGGTAATTCTGCAGGTAGAAAAGATATGACCACCACGGCGAAGAGCGCGGCGCAAAGACCGCCCCAGCCTCTGCCGGCACCAGATGTGGCACCACAACGAACATCAACACCAGCGCCGCATAGTAGAGCGGCCAGATCCGCAGACAGCGCCGCACGTAAAAATTCTTGAAGTAGGCCCCGTGGCTCTTGGTGTCGAGCAGGATGCCCGTAATCAGAAAGCCGGAGAGGACAAAGAAGAGATCGACTCCCATCCATCCGTAGTGTTGGATGGGGCCAAGATGCAGCGATGAGTACTCATCCGTATTGTGGACAAGCACCAGCAAAACGGCCAGCCCGCGCAGTCCATCGAGTTGAGGAATCCGCTTCATCCGCAGGTCTCGCTCTCAGTCTGTGGCCAGGCTCTCCGCGGCCTTCCCGCTGCGCTCTCGCCAGATATCGAGCATGGTTTCCGTCACGCTGAAGGCGATCGGCCCCAGAATCAGCCCGCTCACGCCAAACAGCACCACCCCGCCCAGCATCGCCAGAAAGATGGGCCCCGTGTGCAATTGCAGCCGTGTCCCCACCAGGATTGGATACAGCACATTGTCCAGCGTGCTGATCACCAGCGCCCCTGCACCCAGCAGAATCAGTGCCTGCACCCAGTGGTGAATCGCAAACAGATACACCACCACCGGCACCCACACCACAAATGCGCCCACCGCCGGAACCATTGCAAGCAGCATCGTCAGAGCGCCCAGCAGAGTGGCTGCGCCCACGCCCAGCAGGGCATAGGCAGTGCCCGCCAGCAGTCCCTGCACAGCCGCCACCGCAAACCGGCCCAGCACCAGCGCCCTCACCGCATTCTCCACGCGCCCCAGCAGAAACTGCGTCTCATCCGCCTTCAGCGGAATCATGCGCCGCGCAAGTCCCAATGCCGCATCCTTGTCGCGATAGAGAAAGAACAGCAGAAACAGCATCACGATGATCTGCGTGATCGCATGGATCGTTCCGCCCAGCACAGCGCCCACCTGCCCTGCCGCGGCGCCTGCGGCCTTTTGCATGGCCGCATCCAGATCCATGTTGTTCATCACGAACTGCAGCGCATCTCTCAGGCTCGAATGGTTCCCCACAAACTGCCGCAGAGCCTCCGCCGCGGACTCTCTCTGTACACTCTTCAGCAGGATCAGGATGTGGTTGCCGGCGCTCAGAATCAGCGTCAGCGAGGGCACCACGATGCTCAGCGACACCACAATCAGCGTCACCGTAGCGGCCAGCCCCGGCCTGCGCAGCCGCGCCAGCATCCATCGGTACACCGGCTGCGTCACAATCCCCAGCACCACCGCCCACGTCATGCCGGGCACGAATGGCCGCACAATCCACAGGCACAGAGCAATCAGGCCAATCGAGATCAGATAGAGCGTCAATGCGCCCCAGCTGAAATCGCAGCGCACCGCCTCCGGTCCCTCATCGTTCATGCTTGCTCTCCTGTGGGCCCGTGCGGCCCTCGCATCGAGTCTATTCCTCGCGCCTCGCTTGCTGGACACCCGTCCCGCACAACTTTACCCTGAAATCAACAGGCTTTTGTACCCCGGCCGTCAACTCAGGAGCAGCGCGGTGTCCTTTCACATCGAGAATTTCAGTTGCCGCGCTGCCCGCGCCGATGCCGAGTCCATCCGCGCCGCGCTTGCCGCCGCCGGTCAATCCGATGCGCTGCCCGCCCGCGCCGACCTCGTCC
>JBAUTX010000243.1:0-5654 GCA_049582405.1 Occallatibacter sp.
TGAACGTATCGCAGACCGCTTGGCAGAGCTTGCCGGATCCCATCGGAACTGAAAACCAGGCGGCCTGATGGAGATCTCGAATCGACCCGACAAGCTTGTGACGGAGAGAAGAAAAAGGCCCGCTTGCCGAAGCAAGCGGGCCTTTTGGATCGCTATGGAACGGATTGATTAACGGCGTCCGCCGCCGCCACCGTGGAATCCACCGCCACCGCCGCCGCCATGGAATCCACCACCGCCGCCACCATGGAATCCACCACCACCGCCGCCGCCATGGAATCCACCACCGCCGCCACCGTGGAATCCACCACCGCCGCCTCCATGGAAGCCGCCACCGCCGAAATTACCTCCTCGCATGCCACCGCCCTGGAAGCCGCCGCCACGGTTGGCGCCTCCGCCGAAGTTTCCACCGCGGAAGCCGCCGCCCTGGAAGCTGTTCACGCGGCCACCCTGGAAGCCGTTACCGGCAAAGCGGTTTCCGCCATAGCCGTTGGCACGTCCTCCTGGATAAGCGCGGCCTAAACCAGCCCCATTGATACCCCGCGCCTCCATTCCGTTGCCGGAGCGAATCGGGCCGCCATTGAAGGCGTTGTGCCCACCAAACCGGTTATAGCCGTTGCCGCCGTTATTGCCAAAGCGGTTGTAGCCGCCGTTGTTGCCAAATTGATTGCCGAAGCGGTTGTACCCACCGCGGTTGCCGTAACCCCATCCTCCTCCGTGGTCACCCCAACCGCCGCCGCGGCCACCCCAGCCGCCATGATCGCCCCAGCCGCGGCCACCCCAGCCGTGCTCGCCCCAGTCGTCATCGCCCCAGCCGTGGCCCCAGCCGCCCCAGCCTGGACCCCAACCACCGCCCCAGCCCCAGCCCGGCCCCCAGCCGAACCCAAGCCACGGTCCTGCGCCTATGAAGGCGCCTCCAGCGAACCAACTTGGGCCGTAGTAGCCATAAGGTGCGCAACCATAGGGGTAGTACGGGTAATAGCCCCAGGAGCAAACCGGCGGGCCGTCATCATCGGGAACAGCTACCACTGCAGGTCCGAGTCCGATACCAATCCCGACGCTGACCTGTGCGCTGGCCGTTGCAGAGAATGGCAGTGCAAAGAGCATCGCAATCAGTACGAGCCGCAAGCTTTTCATGACTTCCTCCTCGTGCTATCCCGTCCCGTCGTTCTGGACTCGGATTCCGGGCCGCATTTTCGGCCTCAGCACTTGCCGGTTCAGCGTTCATTCTAGAGCCGGCGTCTGTACCTTCAAACAGCAAGACAAACCTTTAGTTGCGGTACTTTTGTGCGGCAAGAGCAAGAATCTTGCTCGGGCGGGCGGCACCTGGCAGATCTTGCAGGCGGTTGCTTTCCGTTGCAGCCAGAAATCCCCAACTGCATTCTCCAGCGTCTTCCAGTGCATTGAAAATGAAGGAGATTCCCGCTCCGGGTCGCTTCACCTGTTTGCCTGGAGCGGGACTCAAAGAAACCGAATTAATCGTCATCACCGCCGTCGTCGCCTCCCCAGCCTCCTCGCCAGCCGTCGTCATCGCCGCCGCCCCAACCGCCGATGACACCACCGAGCACGCCCCCCAGTACGGTTCCGGCACCCTGCCAGAAGCCGCCACCCTGGTTGCCGTCTCCATCGCCGTCGCCGCCGGCATAGCCTCCGTATGGCTGTGCGTAGGGGCCGCCATAGGGCGGCGCGTACGCAGGTGCCCCGTATCCTGGCGCGTAGCCTTCATCTCCATCCTGGTCGCCGCCAACATACACCCACCGCCCCGGCACCCAATAGCCGTTATCCATGTACCCGTTCACCCAGGAATAGCCCGGACCCGGAGGCGGAGGAATATAGTTTGCAGGTCCACCTTGATACGCATATTGGGCACTTGCTTTTGTTGTTCCCAGGCACAAGAGTGCCCCCATCGCTGCAATCGCCAGCATCCAACTTCTCACAAACCGCATGGTTCCTCCGATTGGGTTCTCTCCCGGCACGGTAGGGGGCCTCACGCCAAACTCTCTCGATTCCATTCATGCGGCGACCTCCGCGTGCTGGTACTGCTCTTTGCAAACACTTCTCGCCAAAAAGGTTGTGGGGGATTCAGGAATTTGCCTGCCACAACTTTTCCGGTATCCAGAGTTGGATGCAGATTTTCGGCCAAGGAACAGGGCATTTCGCTCGCCGATGTTACATTGGAGTTTCACCCTCACATGTTTGCCACATCCCAGCACGCGCACTTCATCGGGATCGGCGGAATCGGCATGAGCGGCATCGCGGAGATTCTGTTGAGCCTGGGCATGAAAGTCTCCGGATCCGATCTTCGCCGCAGCACAGCCACAGATCGCCTGGCGCACCTCGGCGCCACTGTCTATGAGGGCCACGAGGCAGGCCATGTCAGCGGAGCAACAGTCGTCGTGACCAGTTCAGCTGTCTCGCCCACAAACCCAGAAGTCCTCGAAGCCCACGCCCGCAAGATTCCCGTCATCCAGCGCGCGGAGATGCTCGCAGAGCTGATGCGCCTCAAGTTCGGCATTGCCGTTGCCGGCATGCACGGCAAGACGACCACAACTTCGATGGTTGCCGCAGTGTTGACCGCGGGCGGTCTTGACCCCACCGTCGTCGTCGGCGGCCGAGTCGATGCCCTCGGTTCCAATGCCCGCCTCGGCACGACGCAATACATGATTGCAGAGGCCGACGAAAGTGATCGGTCCTTCCTCAAGCTCTCGCCCATCCTTGCGGTCGTCACGAATCTCGACCGTGAGCACATGGATTGCTATCGGGACATGGCCGACATCGAGCAAGCCTTTCTCGCCTTCATGGACAAAGTTCCGTTCTATGGTGCTGTTACGGCCTGCATTGACAATCCGGTACTGGCGGCGATCCTGCCCCGCGCGCGCCGCCGGGTCATCACCTATGGTGCCTCACCGCACGCCGATTATCAGCTTGAGCTCCTCGACTCGGAGCCGGGATGCTATTCGCGCTTCATGGTCTCCACGCCATCTGTCACCCTCGGGCCGTTTGAACTGCATGTCCCCGGCCGTCACAACGTGCTCAACGCGACAGCTGCCGTAGCCATCGCGCATCAGCTTGAGGTACCGCCAGAGAAAATCGCCGAGGGCCTAAGGCTCTTCCGCGGCGTCGATCGCCGCTTCCAGCAACACGGTCATGTGCGCGGGATTGCCGTCGTCGACGACTATGGCCATCACCCCACTGAAATCCGCGCCACCCTTGCCGCCGCGCGCGAGTGCACCGAGGGCCGTATCCACGTCGTCTTTCAGCCGCACCGCTACACGCGCACCCGCGATCTGCTTGACGAGTTTGCCACGTCCTTCGATGAGGCAGACACCGTCGTTGTGCTGCCCATTTACGCGGCCAGCGAAGAGCCGATCCCCGGAGTCAGCGCCGAGGCGCTCGCCGCGCGCATTCAGGGTCCATGTGCGCTCTACGCCCCGGATTTCCCCGCGGCTATCGCGCGCGTTCAGGCCCAGGCGCGGGCGGGCGATCTGGTGCTGACGCTCGGCGCGGGCAACGTCAGCCAGCTTGCTCCTCAGATTCTTGCCGCGTTGGAAGCTGGTTGACACTGCCGGGAATCGAATCTCCCTTCACATCCCCACTCCTGCTCAAACGGTTTACTCAACACGCGGGCCGCTGCTATGATGCGTCGGGCAAGAATTTGCTTGCCGCACGAGGTATGTATGGCGAAGAGTTCCCGCAGAGAGTTTCTTGTTTCCGCATCAGCGACCGCCGCTGCCGTGGCAGCATCTGGCAGGATGCGTGCTTGGGCAGATCAGCCCGCCGCAGCAGGACCAGTCAAGATCTGGAGCACCTTCGGCAATCGCCGTCACACACCCTCCGAGCCGCTTTCCTGGAAGCCGGCTCGTCAGGTCGCTGCGGACGCCATCGTCCTGGATCCCGCCACAACAAAGCAGGAAATGCTTGGTTTTGGCGCGGCCATGACGGACGCTTCGTGCTATGTGCTCAGTCAGATGTCCGATGCCGAGCGTGCGCCGCTGATGCATGACCTCTTTGCCCCCGGAGAAATGGCGCTGAACGTCTGTCGCACCTGCATCGGCGCCAGCGACTACTCGCGCACTGTCTACAGCTTTGACGACAGCGCGGAGCCCGATCCCGAACTGCGCAAATTCTCCATTGACCATGACAAAGCGTACATCCTGCCCATGCTGCGCGAAGCGCGCAAGATCAACCCTGAGCTATTTCTCTTCTCGTCGCCGTGGAGCCCACCAGGATGGATGAAGCCCAACAACTCCATGCTCGGTGGCGCCATGCGCAAGCTCAGTTTCCCGGCATATAAGGAGTACTTCCTGAAGTTTCTCGATGGATACAAAGAGCAGGGCGTGCCCATCGATGCCGTGACCGTCCAGAACGAAACCGACGCCGAGCAGGAAGGCCGTATGCCAGCCTGTCTGTGGGCGCAGGAGCAGGAGATCGACTTCGTAAAGACCTACCTTGGTCCCGCACTGCGCAAGGCCGGTTCGCCCACAAAGATCTGGGTGCTCGATCACAATTACAATCTCTGGGGCCGCGCCATTGGTGAGCTCAGTGATCCCGGCGCCTATGAGTACATTGACGGGATCGCCTGGCACGGCTATGTCGGCGACTCTTCGGCAATGACACGCGTCCACGACGCCTTCCCGAAGAAGAGCGCCTACTGGACCGAAGGAGGACCGGATATCAGTCAACCTGATTACCAGACCGACTGGGCGAAGTGGTCCGAGACCTTCAACGGCATTGTCAACAACTGGGCCCGCTGCATTACCTCATGGAATCTCGCGCTTGACGAGAAAGGCAAGCCGAACATTGGCCCCTTCTCCTGCGGCGGCGTCGTCACGGTGGAGAGCACGACGCACAAGATCACGCGCAGCGGCCAGTACTGGGCCTTCGCCCACTACTCGCGGCATGTGCGCCGTGGCGCAAAAGTCTTCGCGACGAGTGCGCTCGGTGAACCTGCAGTCGCTGCACAGGTCACGCATGCGGGCTTCTGCAATCCCGAGGGCGGCTGCGTCGTCGTCCTGTGCAACCCCGGGCCGGAGACGCATACACAACTGATCCATGGAAGCAGCGCGCTCGAGCTGGACCTGCCGGCTGACTCCGTGCTGACCCTCACCTGGGCCTGAGCAGCGTCGAAAGCGCCAGGCAAGTGTGAATGCGCGCTTCTTGCGTACAACCGCGCGCTTTTATCAAGCCACGCGAGGCCTGCTCGCCCGTGGACTGAGCCCACCCCGTTACGCAACGGATTCCCCCGCCGCCACTCTGGGCCTGCACCTGCAGGGCAGCGGGCTATAGTTGAGTCTGGCGAATCTCACGACCTTGCTCAGGCGTGGCGATCAAAAGCACGAACCAAACCCGTCCCCTCGTGTGGGAAGATGACGCGCCGATAGAACCTCGCTTCCGGCGCGCGCAGAAGTCTGCACCCTTTTCCAATCATGCACTGCCCGGAATGCCGGTGCCGATGGATGACCCGGATGACGGCGCAATCTCCGGCTCCGGGCGGCCACGCGAGCGAGGCCCACGGCAGCCATGGTGGCGGCCTTCTGGCACATTGGGACGCGTGGTGCTCGGAACCGCCGGCGTGTTTCTCCTCATCGGCGCGGGTATTGTGGTGCATTTGGTCAGGCATTTCTTCGATCACGATGCACAGTTCCGGATTGCAGGCG
>JBAUTX010000244.1:0-2429 GCA_049582405.1 Occallatibacter sp.
GTTTGTGAGAACGTGTGAGGGAGTACAGGTGATGATGCATCGTGGAGTGAGATCTCTGTCTTTGCCGGTCTTAAGTCACCCCGATAAAGCTCATACACATCGATTCTGCACTCAGAAGGAAGCCGATTGTGATGATTGAAGCAGCAGAAAAGCCATTCGATAGCAACGTCTTTCTGAAGACCGTCGGGGCGGGGCGAAACGTTGTCCGTCGCAGGGCGAAGGAGACTTTCTTCTCTCAAGGAGGACCGGCCGACTCCGTGTTTTATCTCCGGAGCGGGCGTGCAAAGCTTACCGTTATCTCCAAGAAAGGAAAGGAAGCCACAGTGACACTGCTGGCCGTCGGAGACTTCTTTGGCGAAGAATCCATGTCAGGTGCAGGAACACGTCGATTCTCCACGGCCTCGGCAATTACGGTGTGCGTAGCGACCAGGATCGCGAGTGACGAGATGCTCCATGTGCTTCATGAAGAGCACACATTCTCCGACTTCTTCATGCAGTTCATTTTGACGCGAGGCATCCGAACCCAGGCAGATCTCGTCGATCAACTCTTCAACTCAAGCGAGAGGCGTCTGGCGCGAATCCTGCTCATCATGGCTGAGTATGGAGGGCCTGGTACTCCGGAAACGCTGATCCCGCAGGTAACGCAGGAGACACTTGCTGAGATGATCGGTGCCACTCGGTCACGCATCAGCTTCTTCATGAATCGCTTCAGGGCGCTCGGATACATCGAATACGATGGATACAACGGACGCATCCGCGTTCACACGTCATTGCTCAACGTGGTGCTTCGTGATGAACTGCCTGAGGACAATGCATCCAGGCCGAAGCTCCTTGATCCTCCTCCCAGTAAAGCTCGAACTGCGAAGCGATCAACTCTGCTTTTAATTGAGCAACCTACTCATCAAGACAGCACGGGGTAGCCTGCGCTGCTGGTCCGCTGAAGGGCTTCCACTTGGATTGATCGTTGCGCTCTCGCCTTCGGAGTCCTGTTCGGCGTCTGTCAGCCCAGCCGCAATCGATTCGGATCAGGCCCCTTGGTCAAGGTCAATATTGCACAGGCTTAATAGGGCCGAGAGCGTAGGGTTGTCTAGGCAAGTCTCTCGATGGAGATCGCCTATGCGCTCATCTTTACACTACGACCGCTTCTCTATGGGAATTCCTGACATCCGTGATGTCCTCCTCGGCATTCCGCCGACAAGCCACCTCAGCCTGTTGCAAGGCACCGTATGCACAGCAGGATAGAACTACTGGCCACGCAAATCCCCTTGCATGGCAACCAACAGGGTGCATGCCTGCGTAGTGTGAACCTGTCCAAATCGTGCCGCTTAACATGACTTTGCGTTGGTGCCCTGTGATTGCAAGACTTGGATTCTGGACTTTTGCTTTGGGGTCCGTGATCGCAGCATCCGCCTGCGTCGTCGAGGCACAGACGTACGCCGTCGGCCCTGGAACGCCTGAAAGCTCACAGTCTCAAACAGAAAAGAGCAAGCCTTCTGATCAACCGCTCGGCTGGGGATCCAATATTCAAAATGCGCGCCTTGCGCGCGCCGCCGAACAAGCTCTGCGGCATGGAGACCTTGCGCTCGCGCTTGACTACGCCCAACGTGCCGCACAAGCAACTCCAAATGATCCGCAGTTATGGTTTCTGCTGGGCTACGCGGATCGGCTCGATGGAAGACTGTCGCTCTCAGTGGATGCCTATTCTCGCGGTCTACGCCTTAGTCCGTCCTCACTAGAAGGACTCTCCGGCCTTGCTCAGACCTATAGCGTGATGGGCCGAAGCGAAGATGCCGAACGCCTCCTCAAGCAGGTGCTCTCGTCTGACCCAAGGCGTAGAGATGATGCGCTGCTGCTCGGAGACCTGTACATGAGATCGGCAGACTACACCGGCGCGCTCGATTGGCTCGGAACTGCAGAGCGCATGCAGCCAAGCGCGCGGTCGGAGTTGCTGATGGCGCTCTCGTACCAGCACCTGAAGCAGATGGATATGGCAAACCGCTATCTCGAGTTGGCTAAACGCCGCGATCCCAACAACCCGGACGTACAGCGCACGATGGCGGGGTATTACCGCGAGGTTGGGAATTATCCCGAAGCGATTTCTGCACTCAAGTCAATTCCTAACCCCAAGCCTGACGTGACTGCCGAGCTCGCATACACCTACCAACTCGATGGCAAACTGGATGATTCCGCAAGGCTGTACGCGCAGGCCGCCAATGCCGATCCCAGGAATCTGGACTTGCAGTTCGCGGCGGCTCAGGCCGAGGTGGCCGCAGGTTCCATCGAGAACGCGAATCCATTTCTCAATCGTGCCGCTGCAATCGATGCCAGCCATTATCGGTTGCACTCAATCCGCGGAGAAGTTGCAAAGTTACAGGAGCGCGAACAGGATGCCGTTCTGGAGTACAGCACCGCCTTAGCTTCCCTGCCAG
>JBAUTX010000245.1:0-4232 GCA_049582405.1 Occallatibacter sp.
GTGGAGAGCGAGACGGGCACTCCGCTGGAGGCGCTGCGCGTGGACGGTGGCGCGGCGGTGAACAATCTGCTGATGCAGTTCCAGGCGGATGTGCTGGGCGTGCCGGTGGTGCGACCCAAGGTGACAGAGACGACTGCGCTGGGCGCAGCGTATCTGGCAGGATTGGCTGCAGGCGTGTGGGGCAGCGACGCGGAGCTGCAGGCGCGGCGGACGGGGGATGCGCGGTTTGAGCCTCGGATGAGCCCGGACGAACGAGCGGCGCGACGGAAGCAGTGGCAGAGGGCAGTGGAGCGGTCGAAAGGCTGGAGCGAGTGATGCGCAGAGACGAAATGGTGCGGAAGATTCGCGCGCGTGCGGCGGAGAACCGGCCGTGGGATATCGCAGTCATTGGTGGCGGCGCGACCGGCGTGGGCGTGGCAGTGGATGCGGCGGCGCGCGGGCTGGACGTGGTGCTGGTGGAGGCGCATGACTTTGGCAAGGGGACGAGCAGCCGGTCAACCAAGCTGGTGCACGGGGGCGTGCGGTATCTGGAGCAGGGGAATGTGGCGCTGGTGATGTCGGCCTTGAAGGAGCGCGGGCTGCTGCGGCAGAATGCACCGCACCTGGTGCACGACCTGGCGTTTGTGGTGCCAAACTACTCGTGGTGGGAGGCGCCGTTTTACGGGATTGGGCTGAAGCTCTACGACATGCTGGCCGGGAAGTACGGCTTTGGCGCGTCGAAGGTGCTGAGCAAGGAAGAGACGCTGGCGCTGCTGCCGGCGCTGGAGCCGGAGGAGCTGCGCGGAGGCGTGATCTATTATGACGGGCAGTTTGACGACGCGCGGCTGCTGATCCACCTGGCGATGACGGCGGCGGACCACGGGGCGACGCTGGCGAACTATTGCCCGGCGGTGCGCGTGACGCGGGATGCTGATGGCTATGTGAATGGCCTTGTGGCGCGCGATGTGGAGGCAGGCGAAGACCTGGAGATTCCCGCGCGGGTGGTGGTGAACGCGACAGGAGTGTTCACGGACGAGGTGCGGCGGCTGGCCGACCCGGACGCGGAGCCGCTGATGGTGACCAGCCAGGGGATTCATCTGGTGTTTGACCGGTCGTTTCTGAAAGGCGAGACGGCTCTGATGGTGCCGCGAACGAGCGACGGGCGGGTGCTGTTTGTGATTCCGTGGCATGGGCATGCGGTGGCCGGCACGACGGATACGCCGGTGAACGGGCCCAGCCTGGAACCGCGGCCATTCGACGAAGAGATTGATTTCATTCTGGATACGGCGGGGCGCTACCTGACGCGGCCACCGACCCGGGCCGATGTGCTGGCGGTGTATGTGGGACTGCGGCCGCTGGTGCGGGGCGAAGGCAAGACGTCGGCGCTGTCACGGGACCATGTGATCCACGTGGATGGCTCGGGGCTGCTGACGATTACCGGCGGCAAGTGGACGACTTACCGGCACATGGCAGAGGACTGCGTGGACCATGCGATCACGCTGGGGAAGCTGCGCGAGGAACCCTGCGCGACGCGCAACCTGCGGATTCATGGGTACTTAGAGAACGCGGAGGCGCTGGGAAGCCTGGCGGTATACGGGGCCGATGCGGAAGCGATCCGGTGGCTGGCAAGGGACCATCCGGAGCTGGGGCTGCCGCTGCATCCGGAGCTGCCGTATATCGGCGCGGAGGCGGTGTGGGCGGCGCGGGCGGAGATGGCGCGGACGGTGGAGGACGTGCTGGCTCGGCGGACGCGGGCGCTTTTTTTGAATGCCCGGGCAGCGATGGCCATGGCGGAGCCTGTAGCGCGGCTCCTGGCGGCTGAGCTGGGACACGATGACGGGTGGAAGAAGGCTCAGGTTATTGATTTCGAAGCGCTTGCGGAACAATACAGGGTGGTCTGAGAGACCGCATCTCGAAGCTGTTGGGTATCAGTGCACGCAAGATGTGGCGTGCTGGCTGCGCCCGGCAGTGCAGGGGCGGCTCTCTGAGCTGGAGATTCACTCGCGGCAAGCGGGCACCCGTAACACGTTAGGAACCTACACTTTGGTGCAATGTATACGCGCGCGGAGATGACCTCGAGGCAAAGTGTGTATTGGAGTTTACACCGAACCTTTGGGTTACTGATGTAAATGATTGATTTTAATAGATAGAAGGGGCGGCTTGGAGTTGGCACGGGGATTGCTCTATGGAGTGCACCAGTACATTGCTGGAACCCAACCCACCTTGGAGAGAAGAAAAATGAATAACCTTATGATTAGCATGTTTGTGAAGCTGCAGAACGCCCTGAAGAACGAAGAAGGCCAGGATCTGGTCGAGTACGGCCTGGTTGTGGCCCTGGTTGCCTTTGGCGCCGTCGCTGCGATGAAGGCCCTTGGAACCGAAATCAGCTCGGTGTTTAGCTCGATCAGCAGCACGCTCGCGAGCGCGGTCACTACAACGTAGTCCAGTTCCCCGGAGATACGGGGTAGAAACAACATCCTCTCCTGGCGGAGGGAACCAACTGAACACCAAGTCGGGTCCTTGCCTGGAATCAACATCGCGTCGAGGTGCATCCGGAGGAGCCTTCGGGCACATCCGGATGCGGCGGAAGGATGGTCCTTTCGACCAGACCCGCGATGCAGATTCCAGGCAAACGCCGCATGGCGCTCCTCTCACGGGGGTGTGATCGCGGAGTTTGCGTGTCCAGGAGCGGACGATGGACGATCTTGTGCTGCCCTCGCTGAGCGATGGCTGCACAGGAGGGACGTGAATCCGGGCAGGCGGTTTGCCGGCCCGACCACAGGAATTGTAAGGATGCGGCTCTGCGGCTGACGCCAATGCATAGGCGGAGGGCGCAAAGGAAGCCGCAGACGAGCCCCGCGTGGGGCTTTCTGTTTCTGGGCTCAGGGACCGCTGGATAGAGATAGAGAATGTAGTTTGGACTGCCGGAACGGAAGAGGTTGCTATGGATTATCGGATATCCATACTTTGGAACACGATGGTTGCCTGCCTGCGCCGTGAAGACGGCCAGGACCTGGTGGAATATGGACTGGTGATTGCCCTGGTTGGCTTCGGCACAATTACCGGGCTGAAGTCGGTCGGGAGTGACATCAGTATGATCTACTCGGCCATCAGCAGCACCATCACGAGTTCGACCAGCCCGTAAGGCGAGTTTCATGGACCGGCCCTGCATGCAGACGAACCGGGCCGCAGAGTCCTGCCATCCGGCAGGGCTTTTTGTTTCCTCCACTGATTCCTGCAACACTTGCGAGCCAAGGCGCTGTGCGGCGAGTCATCCATCCACTAAGATGGAGCTGGCGCGCGTGTTCGGGCCACGCACATGCCGTGCCGCCCTTAATTCCCCATGATGACGTTACCGGATAGCGGACAACCCGGCGTGACCCTGCAGTTTGTGGAGGGGAGTCTGACGCTGGTCGGGCTCTTGCTGGCCGTTGGACTGCCGCGGATGGGCGCCGCCAAATTCCAGGCCATCGAGCGATTCTTCGGAGGCATCTCACGGAAAAGGCATCGGTCGGTCCTGCTCGTAGGGCTTTCTGTGATCGTGCTGCGACTCGCGTTGCTGCCGCTGCTGCCCATCCCACTACCCTTTGTGCATGACGATTTCAGCATGTTGCTCGCTGCCGACACGTTCCTTCATGGGCGTCTCGCAAATCCCACTCCTGCGATGTGGGTTCACTTCGAGACGGTGCACGAGACAATGGTACCCACCTACGCTTCTATGTACTTCCCTGGCGTGGGGCTTGTTTTGGCAGGTGGCAAGATCCTGTTTGGTAACCCTTGGTTTGGCCTGTTGATTGCAACCAGCCTGATGTGCGCGTCAATTTGCTGGATGCTGCAGGCGTGGCTCCCGCCCGCGTGGGCACTCCTTGGAGGCTTCCTATCCGTCCTCAGGCTCGGTCTTTTCAGCTATTGGATCGACACCTATACCGGCGGCGGCTCCATCGCGGCGCTTGGGGGTGCACTCATTTTGGGGGCGCTCCCGCGCTTTCTGCGAACAGATCGGCCTCGTTACGTCTGGCTGATCGCGGTCGGAGTTGTGCTGGTGGCCTTCACCCGGCCCTATGAAGGAATGCTACTCTGCCTGCCGGTCCTGGCGGTACTGGGGCGCTGGGCCTTTCGTGCGAGGAGGCAAGGATCAAAAGTAAGCCTGGTTCAACTGGCAGCAGGCCCGCTTACACTCGTGATCGTGGCTGGTGCGTGGTTGTCTTATTACGATTATCGCGCCTTTGGCAGTCCGACCACGCTGCCATACA
>JBAUTX010000246.1:0-2989 GCA_049582405.1 Occallatibacter sp.
AGGTTGCTGAGAAGGCCGGATGGACGCTGGAGTCGGTGGAGCTGTTTGAGCTGAATGAGGCCTTCAGCGCGCAGGCGCTGGCGGTGCTGCGCGAACTGCAGCTGGACCCGGCGCGGGTGAATGTGAAAGGCGGCGCGGTGGCGATTGGGCACCCGATTGGTGCGAGCGGCGCGCGGGTGCTGGTGACGCTGCTCCATGCGATGCAGCAGCGGGATGCAATGCGCGGAATTGCGTCGCTGTGCCTGGGTGGCGGGAATGCCGTGGCGCTGGCGGTGGAGCGGGAGTGAGAGTTCTTCGACCGCATGCATTCGTGCTTTCCCACCCTTGCGGCAAGAACAAACACGCCGCAAGGATGGGGCACCCAAATCAGTCGCCTTGATTTGAAGACGACAAGGTCGCGGGACTAGTCGCAGACGAGGGCGTCGGCGGGGAAGTCGGCGGGATCGGCGGGAAGCGATTCGGGCTCGGAGTCGCCTGCTGCGAGGCGCGCCTGAAAGAAGGCATCGACCTGGGCAAGAATCTCGGCGCCAGTACGCATCTGGTAGATGGAGGCGCGGAGTTTGGCTCCGCCGGGGACGCCGTGGGTGAACCAGGAGGCGAACTGCTTCATCTTGCCGGAGGTTTCTTTGCCTGCGGAAGCGGGTTTGTCCGCGGCTCCGGCTTCGGCTTCGCTCAGCAACATTTGAAAGTAGGCGCGGATCATGTGGTAGCGATCGGCGACGGTGGGCTGGTCGTAGCGGCCGGTGGCGGTGTACTGCGCAATCTGGCGGAAGATCCAGGGATTGGACGGCGCGGCGCGGCCGATCATGACGGCGTCGCAGCCGGTCTGCTCGACCATGGCGGCGGCGTCTTCGGGGGTGCGGATGTCGCCGTTGCCGATGACGGGAATGCCGACCGCCTGCTTGACGGCGGCGATCCACTCCCAGCGGGCCTGGCCGCTGTACGCCTGCTCGCGGGTGCGAGCGTGGAGGGCGACGGCGTTGAGGCCTTCGGACTCGGCCATGCGAGCGAGTTCGACGCAGATGATCTGGGTGTCGTTCCAGCCGAGGCGGAACTTGACGGTGAAGGGAATGGTGACGGCTTTGCGCACGGCGCGGAAGATTTCGCCGATGCGGGGCAGGTCGCGCAGAAGACCGGAGCCGCCGTTGCAGCCGACGACGCGCTTGGCGGGGCAGCCGAGGTTGAGGTCGACGAGGTCGAAGCCGGTGTCCTGCACGATGCGGGCTGCTTCGGCGAGGGTCTCGGGGTTGGAGCCGAAGAGTTGCGCGGCGATGGGGTGCTCGTCGTCGTAGAAGGTGAGGTAGCGCTTGCGCTTGGACTCGCGCATGCGGCTGAGGCCGTCGGCGGAGGTGAACTCCGTCATGAGGAGGCCGCAGCCGGACTGGGTGTTGGTGACGGCGGCGTCAATGCTGGCGGCATCGCTCTCCCAGGTCCCAGAATCGGGACCTGGGGCACCCAGAGATCCCGTGGTGTCCGGTGCGGTCGTGAACGAGCTGGCGTGGCGTATGAAGCGGCGGAAGACGGTGTCTGTGACTCCTGCCATGGGCGCGAGGACCGTGGCGGGCGCGACGCGAACGGAGCCGATGCGCAGCTCGGCGGGCACACGGGCCTGGGCCGGCATGGCGTGCTCGCGCGGATTGTCCCAGCTCTTTTTCACCGTGATGCCTCGTTGGGTCATGCTGACTGCCTTACCTGACGCTTTTTGCCCGGAGTTGGGAAACTGCCCTGAACGAACTTGGGCCTCCGCCGTGGCGGAGGCCCGATGCTGGCACCGGCCAGTGGCCGCGGCTCTGTTACTTGGCCGGGGCGGCCTCGCTCGCCTTGGCGTACTTGCGGCGGAAGCGCTCGACGCGTCCTGCGGTGTCGACCAGGCGCTGCTTGCCGGTGAAGAACGGGTGGCAGACCGAGCAGATTTCCACGTGGATATCGCCCTTGTGGGTCGACCGGGTCTCAAAGTTGTTGCCGCAGGCGCAGAGAACGCGCACGGCGTCATAGTTCGGGTGAATCTTTTCCTTAGGCATCTCTTGGGACAGACCTTTCCTGCGATTCCTCTATTGTAGGGACTTTCGGGCCGTTTCGCAATTCGGCGGCCCGTTGGGCGCTACTTGCGCAGGGCCTTCTGAATGCCCGCCTGGACGAGCGGGTCCATGATGGCATGGCCGGCCTCGTTGGGGTGGACGCCGTCGGGGCTGAGGTTCCTGGGCAGGCCGTCCTGGGCATCCTTCATGGCGGAGTGGAAGTCGACGTAGACGTAGTGCTTTTGTGCGGCGTACTGCTTGATCCAGGCGTTGAGGGCGTCGATCTTATGGGCGGGCTGCATGCCGTGCTGCCACCAGTAATCGACTGCGGGGAGGACGGAGCAGAGGACGACGCGGATGTGGTTGGCGGTGGCGAGGTCGGCCATGGAGGCGATGTTGTCCTCAATCTGGTCGAGGGTCTCGGGGCCGGTGTTGCCGGCGATGTCGTTGGTGCCGGCGAGGAGGACGACGACTTTGGGCTGGAGATGGATGACGTCCTGGCGGAAGCGGAGGAGCATCTGCGGGGTGGTCTGGCCGCTGATGCCGCGGTTGATGTAGGGCTTGCCGGGGAAGTCCTTGTCGAGGCGCCAGCCCTCGGTGATGGAGTCGCCCATGAAGACGACGCGCTTTTCGCCGGGCGCGGGCGGGCCGAGCTGGCTATTGGCGTCGCGGAAGTGGGCGAGCCAGGGGAAGTCAGAGAGCATGAGGGTGTCGTGCTGACGCCAATAGGCGTTGTCAGGGTGGCCGGAGGGCGTGAGCTTCTGCGGCGGCGCAGCGGTTTCGGGCTTGCTGCCGGGCTCCTGCGTGCCGGGGAGCTGGGCGGCGAGAAGTGCCGGAGTGAGGACGAGCGTGGCGGCAAGGAGCGAGCGAAGGGCGGCTGAGTTCATGCGGGGAGCCTCCGGGATACGTTAAGAAAATCGATTCTCTTACGCGGAGGGTGCCGGTGGCAACTGCGGCGGGGATCGTACGCC
>JBAUTX010000247.1:0-12386 GCA_049582405.1 Occallatibacter sp.
AGCGTCATGGAGCCGCGGTGGGAGATGGGCCAGCGGCTGTCAAAGCGCCACAGGTTGAGGGGCAGAGTCTCTCCCATGTGGCCAAGGATGACGCGCGCGTTGGGATAGCGCTCGAAGACGCCGCCGAAGACGAGGCGCAGGGCATGCGTGGCGGTTTCAAAGGCCCAACTGCAAACCGGACCCCAGAGCTCGGGATGGCCCGCGTACATGGCGGGATGATCGACGGGGTTCCCGGGGTGGATGTAGATGGGCGCCTCGAGCGCGGCGGCGCGCTCCCAGAAGACAGAGAACTTGTCGAGGTCGAGATACTCGCCGTTGGTCTGGTCGTTGATCATGGCGCCTTGAAAGCCGAGGTCGCGGATGCAGCGCTCAAGCTCGTTCGCGGCTTCGGCGGGGTTCTGCATGGCCAGATGCGCGAGGCCGCCGTAGCGGGTGGGGCGCTTCTGGATTTCCTTTGCGAGAAAGTCGTTGACCCATTTGGCGCGCTTCACGGCGACGGCGGTGTCTTGCTCGATTTGTACGCCGGGACCGGAGAGTGAGAGGACGGAGTAGTCGACGCCATTCTGGTCCATGATGGCGATGCGCTGGTCACCGAGATCCTGCAGGGCGGCGAGGCCGAGTTTGGCGATTTCAGGACTGATGTTGGGATAGGTTTCCGCGAAATAAGGGACGAACTCGGGCACCATGAAGTGCTCTTCGAGGGCGATTTTGCCGAGGCGCTTTGTGCCGGAGGTCTGTGCGGCGAGGGGTTCAGCCGCGGTGGCGACGGAGCCGAGCGCCTGCGTGGCGACGGCAAGGGTTGCGTTCTTGAGAAGATCTCTGCGCCGCATGTGTGGCCTCCGGGGAAATGGATGGAACAAATGGGGATTGCGGAAGCTGAAAAGAATTCGGCTGCCAACGAGGATTTGAGGTGTTCCAATCCCCCGCCTTTGTAATGCAGCGAAGATGGATAAGCAAGCCTCAAACTTCGTGGCGGCCGGAAGTGGCTATGAGGAACGATTACTGCAACGAGACTTCGGCACCTTCGAGTTGGGTGATGGGCTGGCCTTCCTGGGCCTGCACGAGGACCTTGGCGCCGGTGACGTGGGCGTAGCCGATGAAGAGGCCCTTCTGGGCGCTGATCTGCACGTTGCGCAGGACGACATTGCCGACCGGAACTTCAGGCAGGCCGACGATGGCGCCTGCGTTCTGGATATTGGTGGCGGTGATGTTCTCGATGGTGATGTCGTGGAAGTAGGGGGTGAGGCGGCCGATGGGCTGCGCGGACTCGCCGGGCTCGGGCATGATCTTCGGGTAGTACTCGCTGATGATGAGCGCGTTCTTGACGTTCTTCATCTGCATGTCGCGGAAGACCAGATTGCTGACGTCGTTGCCGCGGTCGCGGTTTGCTTTGACGCGAATGCCGTTGTCGGTTCCGTCGAAGGTGACGCGCTCGGCGCGGATGTTCTGCGCGCCGCCGGCGAGCTCGCTGCCGATGGAGAGGCCGTGACCGTGGAGGAAGGTGCAGTCCACGATGGTGATGTTGCGGCTGGGCGCGTCGGGACCGGGTGAGTTGATGGCGCCGGATTTGATGGCGATGTCGTCGTCGCCTACGTCGGCGTAGAGGTGATCGATGATGACGTTCGACGAGGAGAAGGGGTCGACGGCGTCGGTGTTGGGCGCGTGCTGCGGGGCGAGGATGCGGACGTTCTTGATGACCACGTTATCGGAGTAATACGGGACGAGCTGCCACATGGGCGAGTTCTGAATGGTGACGCCCTCGATGCGCACGTTCTTGCAGTGGTCGAAGACGACGAGGCGCGGACGGCTGTAGCTTGAGCCGAGGATGCCGTGGTCGTGGATGGAGCGGGCTTCCTGCCACCAGCTTGTGCCGTTGCCGTCAATGACGCCTTCTCCGGTGATGGCGACGTTGTCTGCATTGGTGGCGCTGACGAGCGACTGATAGCCGGGCGCGCGGAACTCGGTCTTGGCGGGGTAGTCGGCGTGGTCGGGCGAGCCGAGCAGCGTGGCGCCCTTGTCGAGATGCAGGGTGATGTTGCTTTTGAGGACGATGGGCGCGCTGAGCCAGGTGCCCGCGGTGAGGCGCACGGCGCCGCCGCCCTGCTTTGCGCAGGCGTCAATGGCGGACTGGATGGCGGCAGTGTCCTTGGCTTTGCCGTCCACCTTGGCGCCGTAGGCGTGGGGATCGCACGTGGGCGCGGCGTGAAGTGCAGCCGAGCAGGCGAGGACGAGCAGCGCGGGAAGAGCGGCCTGCGCCGCTCTGCTGAAGCGTGAGGAATGGAGTGGAATCACGGAGTCTCCTTGAAGCGATTTGTTGAGATGGACCAAGACTCTGACCAGATGAATTCGTGCTTGTCGATCTCAGTTTCCCAGGTCTCAAAATCGAGACCTGGGGCACCCCAGGGTCATGGACCATCAAGCGGTCCTGGATCTAGCGCTGGATGCGCGCGGAACCACCGGCTGCGAAGGCGCGGACCTGTTCGACGGTGGCCATGGTGGTGTCGCCGGGGAAGGTGGTCATGAGCGCGCCGTGGGCCCAGCCGAGCTTGATGGCTTCCTCGGGCGATTCGCCGTTGAGGAGGCCGTAGATGAAGCCGGAAGCGAAACCGTCGCCGCCGCCGACGCGGTCAAGGACGTTGAACTCGGCGGTGGGCGCGTGGACGGCCTTGCCGTTGACCCAGGCGACGGCGCTCCAGCGGTGGTGATTGGTGGTGTGGACCTCGCGGAGGGTGGTGGCGACGACCTTGACGTGCGGGAAGCGCTTGACGACCTTCTCGATCATGGCGAGGAAGACGGAGGGGTCGAGCTTGGAGTGCGAGGCGACTTCAGGGCCGGAAAAGCCCAGGCCCTTCTGCAGGTCCTCTTCGTTGCCGACGAGGACATCGACGTTTTCGACAATGGAGGCGAGGGTCTTTTGCGCGTGGTCCGCGCCGCCGCCGATCTTCCAGAGCTTTTCGCGGTAGTTGAGGTCGAAGGAGCAGATGGCGCCGGCCTTGCGCGCGGCCCTCATGGCCTCAATGGCGAGCTCGGCGGTGGACTCAGAGAGCGCGGCGAAGATGCCACCGGAGTGGAACCAGCGGACGCCTTCGCCGAAGATGGCCTTCCAGTCGAAGTCGCCGGGCTTGAGCTGCGCGGCGGCCTCATTGCAGCGGTTGTAGAAGACGACAGGAGCGCGCACGCCGAGGCCCTGGTCGCTGTAAACGGCGGCCATGTTGGGGCCGCGCACGCCGTCATGCTCAAAGACGCGATAGAACGGACGCACGCCCATGGCGCGGACGCGCTCGGCGATGAGATCGCCGATGGGGTAGGAGACCATGGCGGAGGCGATGCCGGTGCGGAGGCCGAAGCAGTCGGCGAGATTGGCGGCCACGTTGAACTCGCCGCCGCTGACGTGGATGGCGGCCTGGGTGGCTTTGCGGAAGGGGATGATGCCGGGGTCGACGCGATGGACGAGCGCTCCGAGCGAAAGAAAGTCCAAAGCACCCTTTTGCGGGATGGTGAATCCGAGCGACATTTCTGCGTTCTCCTTTGGCCGGTGGGGCCTGGCGATTCCTGTGTTCCGAAGCGCGCGCCGCAGGCGAAGAGCGGCATGCGAGCGGTGCGAAGGCTGCGCGCCGTCCATTGTGCGACTTTGTGCCCTGGGGCAGCAAAGCTGGAGGATGCAGCCGTGGCGCTTCTTCTGGTCGCAGCCATTGTAGCCGGTCAGAGGTCCGACCAGCAATCGCAAAATTCGGGTGGGCTGCGAAGAGAGGCAGGATTCCGGCACGCGGACTGCGAGTCGTTGGAAAGGCTGATAAATCCGCGCCGAAGTGCATGGGAAGGATGGATGGTCTGCCTGGAGGCGCTTCGGGCTTGACGGGATAGAGCGCGCATCCTGTAGAGTGAATCCTTCCAGTGGTCAGTCCTCATGGGAAGGCCGAACGGGGGTCCGGTGAGCGGGACAATCTGCGGCCATCTGGATGGAGAGCCTGATGTTTCCTCGTTTGGTTTCTGCCGGAGCGCTTGCGGCGGCCGGTCTGTCTTTGAGTCTTGCGGCGCAGGACACGCGCACGGTGACGGAGCCGCACCTGCCTGCGGCGTGCGTGACGCTGACGGCGAAGATTGCGGCGCCGGGAGGCGTGATTGCGCCCGGCGATGAGACGCGGCTGGATACGGCGCGGATTCAGAAGGCAATGGACGGGTGCGCGGCGGGTGAGGGTGTGTACCTGCGCGCCGACGGGGCGAAGGATGTGTTTCTGAGCGGGCCGCTGGAGCTGCGCTCGGGCGTGACACTGGTGGTGGAGGCGCATACGGCGCTGGTGGGGTCGCGCGATCCGCGGGTGTATGACCTGACGGCGGGAAGCTGCGGGATTGTGAGCGCGAAGGGGCACGGGTGCAGGCCGCTGATCGCGGGCGATGACGTGGAGAACAGCGGCATCATGGGCGATGGGTCGATCGATGGGCGCGGCGGCGCGACGCTGCTGGGGCAGAAGGGGACGTGGTGGGACCTGGCGCACGAGGCCAAAGTGACGGACCGCAACCAGAGCGTGCCGTGGATGATCATCCCGCACCATGCGAAGAACTTCACGCTGTACCGGATCACGCTGCGCAACTCGCCGGGGTTCCATGTGGCGGTGAACCAGACGGATGGCTTTACGGCGTGGGGCGTGAAGATCATGACGCCGAGGACGGCGCGGAATACGGACGGGATTGATCCGGGGTCGTCGCGCAACGTGACGATTGCGCACTGCTTTATTCACGCGGGCGACGACAATGTGGCGGTGAAGTCGAGCGCGGCGGGACCGGCGTCGAATCTTTCGATTCTGCACAACCATTTCTACACGGGGCATGGGATGTCGATCGGGAGCGGGACGAACGGCGGCGTGGACCACATGCTGGTGGAGGACCTGACGATTGACGGTGCGGACAATGGGATTCGCATCAAGTCGGACCGGAGCCGCGGCGGATTGGTGCATGACGTGGTGTATCGCGATGTGTGTATTCGCGAGACGAAGAATCCGCTGTTCTTCACGCCGCTGTACACGCGGCTGGGCGGGGATTTGCTTCCGGAGTATCGCGACATCACGTTGAGCGATGTGCATATACTCACGGCGGGGGCGTATACGTTTCTGGGCGCGGATGCGGAGCACAAGCTGCAACTGACGCTGGACAACGTGTTTGCCGAGGACCAGGCGCATTCGAGAATGATGAGCAAAGACGCGGCGATTACTCTGGGGCCGCGCAAGGGCAACCTGGAGCCGGCAGGCGAAGACGTGACGCTGACGGCGATGGCGGGTGCGCAGGCGGGAACGCCGCTGAACTGCGAAGGACGGTTTGTGCCCTTCCCGGCGACGGACACGGCACCGGAGATGGCGGGGACGGCACCGCCGGTGGACAAGGCGCTGTATGTGGCGAAGGACGGAACGGCGGAGTATACGACGATCCAGAGCGCGGTGGATGCGGCGCCGGAGGGTGGCGCGGAGATTATTGTGGCGCCGGGGACCTATCGCGAGGTGCTGACGATTGCGAAGCCGCACATCACACTGCGCAGCGCGCATGAGGATGCGCGGGAGACGGTGGTGGTGAACGACCGCAGCGCGGGCACGAGCGGCGGGACGCTGCACTCGGCGACGGTGAATGTGACGGGGGATGATTTTTTCGCGGAGAACATCACGTTCCAGAACGACTTCAACCGGACACATCCGCAACTGCCGGAGGGCTCGCAGGCGCTGGCGCTGCTGGTGCGGGGCGATCGCGCGGAGTTGCACAACGTGCGGCTGCTGGGAAACCAGGATACGGTGTTTGCGGGGAGCCGCGACTGCAAGGACGGCGACACGGCGTGCGCGCCAGCGCGGCAGTATTTCTCGGATTGCTACGTGGAGGGGAATGTCGATTTCATTTTCGGTGACGGCAAGACGGTGTATGACCACTGCGAAATGCACAGCACGCCGCATCATGGCGGATACATCACGGCGCAGTCGAAGCATTTTCCTGCGGAGGACTCGGGGTTTGTGCTGAACCGGTGCAGGCTGACGGGCGACAAGGCGGAGACGGGCGTGGTGTACGTGGGGCGGCCGTGGCGGCCGTATGCGACGGTGGTGGTTCTGGACACGGAGATGGGCGCGCAGATCGATGCAGCGGGTTGGAGCGAATGGCACCCGGGCGAGACGCATTCGCTTGAGACGGCCTTCTTTGCGGAGTATGGATCGACGGGGCCTGGTGCGGGGCCGGCAGGGCGCGATCCGCATACGAAGTTTCTGACGGCGGAGCAGGCGAAGCAGTATGCGCCGGCGGAGTTCCTGCGCGGCAAGGACAACTGGACGCCGGCGACGCTGCGGGTGGAGACGAAGTGAAGATGCGCGGGTGATGCGCGGCGCATGTCGCGGCAAGGATGGAGGGGATGCAGCGAGTCTGCATCCTTTTTTTGCTGACGCGAAGCGATGAAGTGGTCCTCGTTCTCGTTGCTGGAGGCGTTTATCCCGTTGCGGGAGCCGCAAAGGAAGGCCCGCGCGTGCAGGCCGCGCAGTCGATTGTGTGCCCGGGGAGTGCGTGGCGGACGGTCCTGTTTGCATGTGTAAAGGCGTATGGATGGACCACATCCCGAGGCTCCCTGACCGGAGGAAAGGGTCCAAAGCTGTAGATAATACGCGGCCCGCACAGAACTTTCACTTTTGTCTTGACAGCCTTTCAAATCGCTTGAGAGTATTTTTGGACATCGGGAGAGGTCGGACCACTTTTCAGCTGATGAGTCCAAGAATTCATCTCCAGTAGCACTGTGTTTGGAGGTTTCCATGCAAGTCAAGCGCTTGAAGGCGCAGGGCGCAGCTATCCGTTCGCTTACCCTGCTCGGTTGTGCAGCGGTACTTCTGTTTTCCACCAGCGGCAACGCGCAGATTGCCGGATCCGGCAATATCCAGGGCACTGTTTCCGACTCGACGGGCGCGGTGATTCCTGGGGCATCCGTCACGCTCGAAAATGAAGCCACACGCGTGAAGCGGGTGACGCTGAGCGACAATGCAGGCATCTACGTGTTTCCCGGCGTCCCCGTCGGCACGTACGATCTAAGCGTTTCCGATCCCGGCTTCAAGATGTATGTGCAGAGCCACATCGTTCTTGAGGTCGGCAGCAGCATTGCGATTAACCCGTCTCTTGCCGTCGGCAGCGGCGATGTGAAGGTCGAGGTTCAGGCAGAGGGCTTGTCGCTGCAGACCGAGGATGCCACCTTCAAGCAGACGATCGACCAGGATGCCGTGACGGAGATGCCGCTGAATGGCCGGCAGATGACATCGCTGATCGCGCTCTCCGGCGGGTCGACGAATGCTCCGGGGAACGACTTCACGGGGAGCAAATTCTCGTACGCGACGATCTCTGTGTCTGTGGCGGGCGGCAATGGCAACACCACGCTGTGGCGGCTGGATGGCGGCGACAATCAGGACTACATGGCCAATGGCAACCTGCCGTTCCCGTTCCCGGATGCGGTGAATCAATTCAGTGTGGAATCGAGCGTGCTGGGCGCGCAGGATGGCGAACATACGGGCGGCATGGTCAACGTGGTGACGCGCTCGGGAACAAACGCCTTCCACGGCGAAGCATTTGAGTTCATCCGCAACAACTACATCGACGCGACCAACTTCTATTCGACCTCGCCGGATACGCTGCACCAGAATCAGTATGGCGGCACTTTGGGCGGGCCGATCAAGCGGAACAAGCTGTTTGCGTTTGCCGGCTATCAGCACACGAAAGCGACGGAGACGCAGGCCAGCAAGGAAGCCTTTGTGCCGACGGCAGCGAACCTTGCCGGAGACTTTTCGGTCACAGATGGGGCGAATTGCCAGGCCTCCGGGAAGTTTCTTCAGCTTCATGATCCTCTGACGGGTGCGCTGCTGCCGGGCGACAAGTATGCCACTGCGCCCACCTTCAACGCAGCGGCTCTCGCGCTGCAGAAGTATCTGCCGCAGATTGACCCCGCTTTTGATACGAAGGGATGCGGCCTTGTATCGTATTCCATTCCGTCAGAGGTCTATGACAACCAATTTATAACCAGGGTGGACTACACCGTCAGCCCCAAGCAGAATCTCTATGGCCGGTATCTTGTGGATGGCTACCAGTCCCCTGCCTTCTTCTCTCCGACGAACATCCTGATTACGACGCAGTCCGGCAACATCGAGCGTGTGCAGACCTTCACGCTGGGCGATGCCTACACGTTCTCTCCCAACCTGGTGAATGCGGCACACGTCTCCATTCTGCGGCGTGTGAATAACCGCGGGTATGCGGCGAATGACATCAATGCCAACAAGATTGGCATCAATGTGTATCAGGCGATTCCCAACGGCCTGCAGATCAGCGAAGGCAAATTCACGATCGGCGGCGGTTTGAACTCCGCGGCCCACTTCAATGACAACACGCTGGCCATTGACGATGATGTGACCTGGATCCACGGGAAGCACCAGATCATCTACGGTGGCGAGTGGGTGCAGAACCAGCTGAACATCGGGAATGGTTACGAATCGAACGGCGTCTTCTCGTTCAACGGCCAGTACAGCGGCAATGGGCCGAACGGCGGCACCGTCATTGGCGACCAGAACCTGGACTTTCTGCAGGGCACGATGAGCGCCTTCCAGCAGAGCAAGCAGCAGCAGAACGCGCTGCGCGGGCCGATTCCAAGCCTCTATGCACAGGACACCTATCATGCGACGAGCCGACTGACGCTGGTTGCAGGCCTGCGGTGGGGACCGAACTTCATGCCGGTGGACTACTTCAACCGCGGCAGCGTTTTCAACATGGCGGATTTTCTGTCGAACACGGTGAGCACGGTGTACCCGAATGCACCGGCGGGCGTTCTGTTCTATGGGGACAAGGGAGTGCCGAGGGGATTCACAAATAACTCGCCGTGGCAGTTCTCGCCCAACGTAGGCGTTTCGTACGATCCGACTGGAACCGGCAAGACGGTATTCCGTGGAGGCTTTGAGCTGGCCTATGACAAGCCCAACTTCTTCACGGGCCAGCGCACGCAGCAGAACCCGCCCTTTGCAACCGCCATCAGCAACGCGCAGACATCATCTTCAGGGCCGCTGAGCTTCAGCGCGCCGTGGTCGGTGGGCACGATCACCACGAGTCCTTTCCCGCAGCCGAGCAAGCCCAGCCCGGCACAGGCGATCTTCTATCCGCAGTCGCAGTACATTGTGATGCCGGACCAATTCCGCGCAGCCTATACGATGCAGTGGACGGCGAGTGTGCAGCGTCAATTCGGGCGCGGATGGCAGGCGCAGGTGGACTATATCGGGAATACCACGCGACATGATCCCGTGGGCCTGCCGCTGAACACAGCAGTCTTCATCCCCGGAGTGTGGGGAGCGGGCGGAACGGGTTGCACGGGCATTGTGACCACGGGGCCCGCGGCGGTTAAACCGGGCGCCGCCGGAACCAACTGCTCCACGACAAAGAACCAGGCGTCGCGCTTCGAGCTGGCGATTGCGAATCCCTTGCAGGGCAACCAGATCGAAGGCGGCGGTGGCGGGTCGCTGCTGGTGGGCGACTCGGCGACGGCCAACTACAACGGTCTCGTTGCGACGCTGCAGCATCGTCTTTCGTCCACGTTCAGCTTGCTCTCGAACTGGACATGGTCCAAGTGTCTCGACATCGAAGACGGCCAGGGTGACATCGGCGGTTCGACCCTGGAGAATCCCAAGAATCCGGCGCTGGATTACGGCCCGTGCGGATTCGACTACCGGAACATCGAAAACGTGGTTGTGGTGGCCAAGAGCAACTTTCACCGCTTTAGCCGGGCCGAGAACCTCCTTCTCAACAACTGGGAATTCGCGCCTCTGATTCATATCGCTTCGGGCGCACCGGTCAATGTCGCGTCGGGCCAGGACAATTCTCTAACCGATGTTGGACACGACCGTCCGAACCTCATTCCCGGCGTCAACCCCTACCTTCACACGAAGCTTTCCAAAGCCAGTGGCGAGGCAGCACGTGGTTATTTGAATCCGGCTGCTTTCGCGCAGGTTACTGCTCCCTGCGGAACCAATCTGAATGGCTGCGCGCAGTTGGGGAATTACGGAAACGTTGGGCGGAACGCCTTCAGGGCTCCGAGCTCGCTGCAATTCGATGCGCAGATTTCGCGCATCTTCCCGGTCCACGAGAGCCTGGCGATGACGCTTCGGCTGGAAGCCTTTAACGTGCTGAACCATCCTGACTTTGGCAGCCCGAACGCTACTCTTACCGCATCCACCTTTGGCCAGATCTCGTCGACCAGCAATGCTGCCCGTGTCTTCCAGGGCAGTGTGAAGGTCATGTTCTAGCCAGGCCTCAGGCTGATTGCTTCACCTCAACTTCCCGGTTCGCGCTCTTCAAGCGCGGGCCGGGCAACCTCACCAAGACCTTGCCGGACCTCGGGCTGCATTGCCGAGCTTATGTCTCTCAATGCTCACGTTCGTCAGCCAAACTTCCTGAGTGCCGCAGTTGCCCTTTGCATGCGCTGCATGGGATACGCGATGGAACGCTCCTCCTGCATTTTGAATAGGAGCGCTTCAACCAGATCGTCCCGATGGACCGCATACCCAATGGAAGTGGGTTCAGACGAGATAAAGGATCAGACCATGGAATCCGCAGTGAAAACGCGCAGGGAATTTCTGAAGGGGACGGGCGCGGCGCTGGCCGCGAGCGCGGTCTCCTGGAATGCTTCCAGTTATGCCGCGGTAGTCGGCGCGAATGATCGCGTCCGAGTGGGCGTGGTGGGATGTGGCGACCGCATGAGGAGCGCGCTGATCCCCGCATTTCTTGAGCACTCCAAGGAATTGAATTTCGAATTTGTTGCGGTGTCGGACATCTGGAATCGCCGGCGCGAGGAAGGCGCGGCGTATGTTCAGAAGCTGAGCGGAAGCCCGGTGGCAGCGGTGCGCAACAACGACGAGCTGTATGCGCGCAAGGATGTGGATGCGGTGCTGATTGCGACTGCGGATTTTCAGCACGCGCTGCACGGCGTGGAAGCGGTGGAGGCAGGCCGAGACGCCTACGTGGAAAAGCCGACGGCGCACACGATGAAGGACGCGCGCAGGTTTCTGGCCGCGGTGAAGAAGACCGGCAGGATTGTGCAGGTGGGCACGCAACGCCGCAGCACGCCGAGCTATCAGAAGGCTGCCGAGTACATCCAGTCCGGACAGTTTGGCGACATTGTCATGGTGGAGATGACATGGAATGTGAATCAGCCGGGGCGCTGGCGGCGGCCGGACGTGGTGCCGCTGCTGAAGGAACAGGACACGGACTGGAAGCGCTATTTGCTCGAATGTGCGTATGAGCCCTTCAACGCGCGCAAGTATCTGGAGTTTCGCCTGTTCTGGCCGTACTCGTCGGGGATTCCCGATCAGTGGCTTGTGCACCAGATCGACACGGTGCACTGGTTCACGGGGCTGCCGCATCCGCGCAGCGTGGTGGCAAACGGGGGCATCTATCTCTGGAAGGATGGACGGCAGAACTGGGACACGATGACCGCCGTGTTTGATTATGGTCCGCTGGATGACCTGAGCAAAGGCTTCCAGGTGCAGTACTCGTCGCGCTTCACGAACTCGGCGGGTGGCGTGAAGGAGCTGTACTACTCGAACGGCGGCATGATCGATATGGACAAGCAGACGGTGACGCCGACGGGCGGGCTGAATGCGCGGAATGCTGCAGAGATGGGGATGAAGGCGAACCAACTGCCGAGCTTCTCGCTGGTGGAGCATGCAGAGGCTGTCTCAACTGCGGCGAACACGGGCAAGGATCCGATGACGTCTGCGAATATGCGCAACTGGATGGAGTGTGTGCGGTCGCGCAAGACACCGAATGCGTCGATTGAAGCGGGGTACAGCCACTCGATTGCGCTGTGCATGAACGTGGCTGCGATACAGACCGGCGAAAAGGTGACGTTTGACGATAAGACGCAGCAGGTGCTGGCGGGAGGGAAGGTGTATGCGTAGTGCGGCCCTGCTGGGACTGGTGATGTCGATGATGCTCTTCCGGGTTTCTGCTTCCGCTGCACCGAACGCTGGCGGCGTGCGCGTGGTGGCCGATGAAGCACAGCGCCGGGTGGATATCACGATGGACGGCAAGCCATTCACTTCGTACATCTGGCCGACGTCGCTGAAGAAGCCGGTGCTGTATCCGCTGATCGACGATGAGGGGATCACGGTGACGCGGGGATTTCCGCTGGAGCCGCGGCCGGGCGAGCGTGTGGACCATCCGCATCACGCGGGGTTGTGGTTCAACTATGGGAATGTGAACGGCTTCGACTTCTGGAATAACTCGGACGCGATCAAGGAGGAGTTGCGCAACAAGATGGGCACGATTCTGGAGACGAAGATCGTTTCCACCAAGAGCGGCCCGATGCGCGGCGAGCTGGTTGTGGATTCGGTGTGGATCACGGGTGC
>JBAUTX010000248.1:0-9740 GCA_049582405.1 Occallatibacter sp.
ATCTCACCGGACGGACTGTACCGACCGGCCTCCGCGATGTGCAGCTCGGAATACCCATAGACTCCGCACGCATCGGACGAGAAGAGCCACAGCGCCTGGGCTTGCTTGTTCCCTGAAATGCTGCCGCGGCAGGCCATTCCGCGCTTCACACGTGGCACGACCAGGACTCCGTAGGGCACGGGCTTGCCTACGACGGTGAGGCCGGAGGTCACAGGGCCGCCTCCGCGATAGACCTGTTCGCCGCCGATCTGCTGCGTCGTGGCGGTATCCGGTGAAATGCCACGGCTCGCGATCTCTTCCGGCATCTGCGCCTCTTCTACTTCAAGGAAAGAGGCCACCGCGCGGAGGTTGGTTCTGACCGGGATCGACTGCCCGCGCATCCTGATCGTGTCAAAGCGCAGCGAAACCTGGGACTTGCCATCAGAATCGGTGGAGACTCGCAGGATCTCTCCCATTACTTTGGCGCCACGATGAACACGGGTGCCCGGGATCGTCTGCATAATGGTTCCCCGGATGGTTTGACCGACATGCATCTTGGCGGCATTGAGGCTTCCGTCCAGACTGATCGGCAGGATGGTGCCCGCAGGCAGTGCGCTCTGCGCCACCGCCGCAAGGGGTAACGAGAGAGCGGCGGTCCAAATCCATCTGCATCGCATCGTACACTCCCCTTTGCACACGCCAAAGCGGCGCTCTCGTTGCCATAAGATTGGCGGGACGCATGGAAGGATGCCCGCAGGGGTGAAAATTCATCTTGAGGATGGTCCGGGACCGGGTGCCGCTCTGCGGAGCAATTTTCCGGCTCTCGCAAGTTCACTCCGAAGGTCTTCTACAAAGTGTGTATGCTTCCGTCATGCATTTCAGCGTGTGGCGCAGGCTGTTGATTGCGGTCCTTATGATAGGTGCTGCGTGCGCGCCTCGCGCCAATGCCGAAGTGTCTTCTGCGCCTGTCCGCTATCATTTCGGCGACGATCCCAACGGCAGCAAGGGCTGGGCAAGCCCCGGCTTCGACGACAGTTCCTGGCCGGTTGCGCCGCAGGGCCAGTGGCCGATCCCGCCTTTTTACTCGGATGGTTTCGTCTGGGTGCGAGTGCGGGTAACGGTAGGGAATGATGCTTCCGGCCCGCTCGCCGTGCGGATCAGCAACCAGAACTTCTCTCTGATTGCCGATGAACTGTTTGTGAACGGCGTACTCATAGGCCATCAAGGCGGCCTGCCACCCCAGGCTGCTCCTGCTGCTTTTGCGAGAAGCGCTGTTTTCGAATTACCACCCGCCTCTGCTGGACCGGGAGCAAATGCATTGGTTGCGTTTCGAGCCTGGTATCCACCGTTGCGCCCACAGGCCGGAAAAGCAAATGCAGTTTTCACCATCGATGAAAGCCGGAATCTGCATCTTGCGCTACGTGCGGATCATTCCGATTCCTTGATAAGAGATGGCCTGAATCTGGCTCTCAATGCCATCATTTTCCTCCTGGGAGCTGGCCTGCTCGCTTTTTGGCGTCTTGCTGGCGGGCGCGATTTGTTGGTGTGCAGCTGGATGTTGATGGCCACGTCGCTGATGCCGCTTTGGAGCGCCTCCGACAGCCTTGGACTCGTTCCGGCTTCGTTGTGGACCTACACCTTGGGCTATGTAGGCTTGCAGGCGCTTTCCATGGCGGCGACTGTCGAACTTGTGTGGACTGTTCATAGCCTGCGCGCCCGCGCGTTGAAGCGCACGTACCATGCTTCGTGGGTGATCGGCAATGTGACCTTCCTCATTCTTAGTCTGGCGGTCAAACCGTCGCCGATCGTTTTCTGGTCTCAGGTGGCCATGCTGCCGGCTCTCTTCTGCTTTGATTCGATTCAGCTCGTGGTCAACCTCTGGGCGCTGATCGCAAGAAGGGCGAACCGCCTGCTCGCCGTCGCGATGATCGTCACTCCGGTCACGGACCTGCTACAGAATTTTGGATCCCTGCGCGGTGTCCATGTCGGGCCGTTCTATGAGACCTATTTCGGGCTGTCCCTCTTTCTTAGCGAGTTTGCGCTGTTCGTGATGCTGGGCCAGCGTGCCTGGAAGGCGTGGCGGATGCGAGATGAGCTGCAGTTGGAGTTCGACGCGGCCCGCGACGTACAGCAGCAGTTGGTGGCTCCTGCGGGAGATGTGCCGGGGTTCAGGATCGAGAGCGTCTATGCGCCTGCGACGCAGGTGGGCGGGGACTTCTTTCGCGTTTTGCCCGAAAGCGATGGATCGGTGCTGGTAGTGGTGGGTGATGTGAGCGGCAAGGGTCTGAAGGCGGCCATGACGGTGAGCGCGATCATGGGCGCCCTGCGTGGCTGCCCCTCGCGGGAACCCGCGAAAGTTCTGCGCTACCTGAACCATGTGCTCTACGGGCAGGTGAGCGGATTGGTGACCTGTTGCGTATCTCGGATCGCGGCAGACGGGGAGATGACCCTTGCCAACGCCGGCAATCCCGCTCCGTATCGCAACGGGGAGGAGATGGCGGCCGGAGCAGCGCTGCCGCTGGGCGTGCTGGCGGATGCGAGCTATACGGAGACGTGCTACAACCTCGCTCCCGGCGACCGGCTCACTTTTGTCTCGGACGGGGTGGTCGAGGCCACCAGTCCGCACGGGGAGCTTTACGGCTTTGAACGGACCCAGGCCATCAGCAACCTGCCGGCGGCTTCGATTGCCGAGGCAGCGCAGACGTTCGGTCAGGAGGACGACATTACGGTGCTGACGTTGACGCGGTTGGAAGATGGCCGCGAGACTGCGATCGCGGCCCTCGCGCCCTCCGTTGTGCCGGCTTAAAAATTCAGAGACAGGGCCTGTCCTGACTTTTTCGTTGTCACCGCATTGCAGGGATGCTCTAGAATCACGGTCATGTTTCTCAAGCAGTACTATCTGGGCTGCCTCGCACACGCGTCGTATCTGTTGGCGGATGAAGCCAGCGGCTGCGCCGTCGTGGTGGATCCGCAGCGGGATATTGCGCAGTACCTGAGCGACGCGGAGCGGCTTGGAGTACAGATTCGCTACGTTTTTCTTACCCATTTCCACGCTGACTTCGTGGCCGGGCATCTGGAGCTGCGCGACCAGTGCGGCACTGAGATCCGGCTCGGCGGGCGGGCTCAGGCCGAGTACGCATTCGTGCCCATGAAAGACGGCGATACGCTCGATTTTCCGGGAATGCGCCTGCAGGTGCTGGAGACGCCGGGACACACCAACGAATCCATCTCGATTCTGGTGTATGACCTTGCCAAATCAAACGAAAAACCGTATGCCGTGCTGACCGGCGACACGCTCTTTATCGGCGACGTGGGACGCCCCGATCTACGCGCCTCGGTGGGATGGACGGCTGAAGAACTGAGCAGCCATCTCTACGACTCGCTCCACGAAAAGCTGCTGCCGCTTCCTGATGACACCCTCGTCTATCCGGCGCACGGCGCAGGCTCCCTGTGCGGCAAAAACCTTTCCTCGGATACGGTCTCTTCGCTGGGCGATCAGCGGCGCTTCAACTATGCGCTTCAACCAATGACCAGGGAGGAGTTCACGCGGCTTGTGACCGCCGATCAGCCCGATGCGCCGGCATACTTCACCTACGACGCAATCCTGAACACGCGGGAGCGGGCAACGCTGAACAACTCACTGAAGCAGGCGTTGCAGCCGGTGGAGCTGGACGAGGTGCTGACATTGGGAGACGCCGGAGCGCAGGTTCTGGATGTTCGCGATGCAGCGGATTACGCCAAGGGGCACCTCGCGGGCAGCCTCAACATCGCGCTGGAGGGCCAGTACGCGACGTGGGCCGGGACCGTCCTCGACCAGAGCCGTCCGATCGTGATTCTTGCCGAACCGGGGCGCGAGCAGGAAGCGGCAATGCGCCTGGGAAGAATCGGCTTCGATCACGTGAAAGGCTACCTGAGAGACGGGATGGCCGCGCTGGCAGACCGGCCGGACCTGGTCTGGTCCACGGAGCGGGTGAACGCACAGATGCTGGCGGAGGAACTGGCCACGGAGCATCCTCCTCTGCTTCTGGATATCCGCACGGCCCGGGAATGGAGCGCGAAGCACCTTGTGGACAGCGTGAATCTGCCTCTTGCTCAACTGCAGCAGCGGATCGACGAGATTCCACGCACCCGCAGGATTGCGGTTCATTGTGCGGGCGGTTACCGATCCTCCATTGCCGTCAGCATCTTGAATTATCACGGGATCACCAATCTGATCGAACTGGCGGGCGGCATGGCGGCGTGGGAGGCATCCCATCTCCCGGTGGCTGTCTGCTGACCGCATTCCAGGTCCTTAAAGAAGCCGCACCGCCTGTCTGCGAGGGGTGTAGCGGCCATGGTACAGTGAAATCCCACGAGGTCGGTGTGCATGGCGTCTGGAATTCAACTTCCGGGCAATGACGAGACGATTGACCTGCAGCAGCAGGTAGCGCGGTTGCAGGCGCTGCTGGAGGCTTCGCGGCAGGTCCACTCCACCACACGCGAGGACGAGGTGCTGGAGCAGGTGCTGCGCATCGTGGTGCGCGAGCTGGAGATGGCCGGAGCCGCATTTCCAGCCTTTGGGCTCGTCTACGGGTCGATGCCCGAGGGGTATGACCAGAGCGAAGCCTCGGCGCTGCCCATTTATCTGTTGCAGGACCGTGCAGGCAATCGGATGGCGGATCTGGTGGTGGCCCCTCCCAATGGCCGCGAGCTCACGCTCTATGAGGCTGACTTTCTGGAGGGGCTGGCGCTGCAGGCCGCGGTCGCGCTTGAAAACGCGCGCAACCACGAGCGCAACCTGCACTGGGCGCGGGTGCAGCAGGATCTGGATGCAGCCCGCAACATCCAGCGCTCGCTCTTGCCCCAGGAACTGCCCCGGATTCCCGGCTACTCCGTCGCCTTTCGGTCGGATACATGCTACGAGGTGGGCGGAGATTACATCGACATTGTGGAGCTGCCGGACAAGAGCCTGCTGATGGCGGTCGCGGACGTGGCTGGAAAGGGCCTGGCGTCCGCAATCATGGCCACCAACTTCAGAGCAGCCTTTCGCGCCATGGCGATGCAGGGCCTGGCCATGGATGAGCTGGCCACGCGGATGAATCAGCACCATTGGACCGAGGGCGAAGAGGCGCAGCGGCGCTACGTGACAGCCATCTTTCTGCAACTCTGGCCCCAGACAGGCGAGGTCGAGGCCGTGAACGCCGGCCATAATCCCGGCTTCCTGGTGCAGGCCGGCGGAGACACCTGCCAGCTCGAGTCCACCGGCACGCCACTGGGCATGTTGCCGGGCATGCGCTACTCCAGCCAGCGTTGCGTGTTCACACCGGGGAGCCGTCTGCTTTTCTACACCGACGGCCTGACGGAGGTCTTCCGGGGGGATGAAGAGTTTGGGTCAGACCGGCTTCAGGATGTGTTTTCCAAGTGCTCGTCGCAAAATGCCGATGATATTCTCGTTGCATTGTGGGCGGCTCTTACGGAATTCGGCGGCGGAGGCCCGCAATCGGACGACATGACGGCGTTGGCGCTTTGCCGGAAGACGGGCGAGATGGAGAGCGCGGAATGACGAAGGCGAAGACCACCAGCGTGGAAGTACGACTGCCCTCGCGCCTTGGATATGAGAAGGTGGCGATGAGCACCGCCGCCGCTGTGGCCAAACTGATGGGCTTTCGCCCGGAGCGCATTGAGGATCTTAAGACTGCCGTCGCCGAGGCCTGCATTAACGCCATCGAACATGGCAACCGCCTGAATGAAGGCTTATCGGTCGGAGTCGTTCTTTCGTCGGTGGACGACGCGCTGGAAGTGAAGGTCATCGACGACGGCAAGGGCCTGAGGACCATCCCCCCCAAGCCTGACATTGACCGCAAAATTCACGGCGATGAAGACCCTCGCGGCATGGGAATGTTCCTGATCCAGGCGCTCGTGGACGAAGCCGAGTGGGTCAAGGGCGGCAACGGCAAGAGCAGTTATGTCAGACTCGTGATACGGCTCGACAAAGAAGCCGAATAACCTAAAGAGACGGAGATCAAGATCGTGCAAACCGAGACCAAGGCACGTGTTGACCAGCTCACTTCCCCTGCCGGGCATCCGGTAACCGTGCTGCGCTTTGAAGGTGACATCGCCAGCACCTCAAAGGATGCTGTTCTGGGAACCTATCAGACCCTCCCCAAGGCGACCAACAAGCTGGTGCTTCTGGACTTTACGAAGGTGGAGTACATCAACTCCAGCGGCATCGCTCTCGTCATTCAAATGCTCATCGAGGCCTCAAACTCCGGCCAGAAGGTGTATGCCTTCGGACTTTCTCCTCACTTCACCAAGGTCTTTACCATGGTCGGCATCACGAAGTACGCCGGTCTTTTCCCAGGCCAGGCCGAGGCTCTGAGCGCGCTGTAAGCACGCACTTCAAAAGCGGAAACACGCACGTGCTGGAGAGCGCCATGGGAATCGTTCGCGTAGCAGCCCTGCACGGCTGTCGCAGCCGGGCAATCCATCCGGGCCTTTTCCGGATCACCCATCTTTCTCAGGAATCCGCGTAGAATGTCGGCTATGAACCTGCAGGCGATCCAGGCAGCCCTTCGCGAAGCGGGCCACGACGGGTGGCTCTTTTACGATCACCATCATCGCGATCCCATCGGCGAGCGCATCCTTGGGCTCGACCCAAAGGCGCATGTCACGCGGCGCTGGTACTACTTTGTGCCGGCCGAGGGAGAGCCGCGCAGGTTGGTCCACCGCATTGAGCAGGGGCGGCTGGATGCGCTGCCCGGCACGAAGGGCATGTATTCAAGCTGGCAGGAACTGGCCTCTGGACTGAAAGCGATGCTCGACGGCTTCCGCCGCATCGCCATGCAGTACTCGCCGAACAACGCCATTATGTATGTCTCGATGGTGGATGCCGGGACCGTGGAGTTTCTGCGCACTCTGCGCAAGGAAATCGTGAGCTCGGCCGACCTGGTTGCGCAGTTTGAAGCCGTTCTGAGCGAAGAACAGATGGTGAGTCATGCAGCGGCGCAGCGCGCCATCGACTCGATTCTCGAAGAGGGTTGGAAGGAGATTGGCCGCAGGTTGCGCCCGGCCGAAGGCGGGCAGGCCACTCTGACAGAATTCGACATGGTTGTCTGGCTCCGAGAGGCCATGCACCGCGCCGGCCTGGTGTGGGAGAACGGCCCCAACGTCAGCGTGAATCAGAACACCTCAGACTCGCACTACGAGCCTACCGCTGAGCGCAGCGCCCCGATCCGCGAAGGCGACTTTGTGCTGATCGACATCTGGGGGCGTCTCGACCGGCCCGATACCATCTTCTACGACATTACGTGGACCGGCGTCGTGGGCCGCGAACCCACCGAGCGCGAAAAGCTGGTGTTTGACACGGTGCGCAACGCGCGCGACGCAGCCATCACCGCCGTTCGCGATGCCTTCACGCAGAAAAGGGCAATCCGCGGCTTTGAAGCCGACGATGCAGCGCGCCAGGTGATTCGCACGGCAGGCTTCGGCGAGTTCTTCACCCACCGCACAGGCCACAACATCGCGCGCGAGCTGCACGGACCCGGCGCGCATCTCGACAATCTGGAGACGCATGACGAGCGGACGCTGTTGCCCTGCACCTGCTTCTCCGTCGAACCCGGCATCTACCTGCCCGAGTTTGGCGTGCGCAGCGAAGTGAACATGCTCACCGCGCCCGGCGAGGCCTGGGTCACCGGCAAGCTGCAAACCGAACTGGTCAGAATCTGAGCTGGCAACGCATCGCTTCGGGAACCTGACGCTGACGGCCTCCGTATTCTCTCGTGTACCGGATCCACAACGGGAGATCCCATCCGATGCTCCACGAGATGCGCACCACCCTCTTCGCCTTAGCGATGCTTGCCGCTTCCGCGCCGTTCGCCGCGGCTCAATCCGGCCAGGGCCTTCCGCCATCCGACGCGCTTTACAAGACGATAGCCGGCCTCGATGCCACGTTCTTCGATGCCTACAACCATTGCGACCTCCAGAAGATCGGCTCCATGGTGTCGAGCGATCTCGAGTTCTATCACGACCAGACAGGCCTCGCCGTCGGCCGGCAAAGCCTCCTCGACGGCGTGAAAAACAACATCTGCGGCAAGGTCCATCGCGAGCTCGTTCCGGGCTCTCTGCAGGTCTATCCGCTCAAGGGCTACGGCGCCGTTGAGATCGGCGTGCATCGCTTCACACACCCTGATGATCCCCAGGCGCAGGGGTTCGGCGAAGCGCAGTTCATTCACGTCTGGCGTCTCCAGGACGGTACCTGGAGCATCACGCGCGTCATCAGTTTCGACCATCATTCCGTAACCCCGTAGTCGTGCGTAACGCCCGGCTCGCAAGCCGCCCCGGTGCGATATAGTCGAAGAGGAATGGCTGGAAACGACAACAAGAATGCCGTACCAGGCAAGCAGGAGCAGGGCTTCGTCTATCTGCCGCTCATCGCAGGCTGGCTGGTGCCGGGCGCGGGGCATTTCCTGCTGCGCAAGTGGGGCCGCGGGAGCCTGCTGATGCTCTCCATTCTGTGCATGTTTGCGCTGGGTCTCGCCATGCAGGGCAAGGTGTACACCAATGCTCACGACATCCTGGACATGCTGGGGTTCGTGGGTGACCTGGGCAACGGACTTCTGTACATCGCAAGCCGTGTTCTCGGCCTGGGCGCAGACCAGGTGCAGGTGACCACCGGCGACTATGGCACGCGCTTCATCGTGGTGGCAGGCCTGCTGAATGTGATTGCGGCCGTGGACGCGCATAACCTGCGCACGGGGAGAAAGTTGTAATGTTCAACCCGACCCATTTCAGCGCAGTACTCCTCTTTGCCCTGTTCGCTTCCGCAGTTTTTGGCATCACGCAGCGCGAGACGCCAAAGAAGATGTTCCGCTACGGAGCCTACTGCTTTGTGCTCTTCGTGGGCTCGGCCATCGTTGTGAGCTGGGTCATGTTCCTCATCGCTCGATGAAGGGCCGCTCCCACCTACTGCTGGATTGTCTTCTCTGAAGTGCCTGAGAATGCGATGCTCGCGCCTGGCGTGAGCCGGAACACAAATCCATACAAATAGTTCACATTCACCTTCACGAGGCAACCCTGGCTGTTTGCTGGGGCGCATGCGGTGCAGTTCTTTGAGCAATCAGGCGTCGTCCCCGGCCAGGTGGTGGTCACGGTGATCCTGGATGGATCGATTCCAGCGGTGGGCAGGCTCTTCACATAGTTGGATACGTCGCTCGCCGAAGCACTGCAGGAATAGCTCATGGTGAATTTGGGCGGCGCAGACGTGGAACACGCCGTGGACCAGTCTGCTCCCCGCACAATGGCATAGCGCGCTCCTGCCTGTGCGGCCGTCGTCACAAAGTGATAGGCATACATCGACAGACTGAACTCGAGGATGGCAAAGAACACCGCGAACAGTACCAGCGCGGATACGGCAAACTCGACCAGTTCGCTGCCGGCTTCATCATGGAGGAGGCTCTTCCATCTGCGCTTCATCTGCATTTCCTTCCTATGGCTTTTGCACTGCACATGTCCGCATTGGACCTGGCGGGAGTCTAGCTTCCGCCGCTACGCATCGTTGCGGAATTGGTGAGCGTCATGGAGGATGGAATCCCCGGCCAGGGGATCATGGGCTTGTAGCTGGCAGACACGGAGACCGTCACCCGGTAGACCACGTTGTAAGCGCAGGTGGGCGTCGTCGTGCAGCTGGCCGAAAACGCTGTCCCGTCGGAGCATTCGCAGCCATAGGTTGGAGTGGCCACAGTCAATCCAGGCACGTCGGGCGCGTCTGCCTGCGCCGCCGCCTG
>JBAUTX010000249.1:0-2927 GCA_049582405.1 Occallatibacter sp.
TTCCTTACCTCATGCTCCCCGGGTGTCAAGGCGTCTGCCACCGTCATCCTGTCGCCTCCTACTACGGAATGACCTGTTTCATCTCCTGGACCGGTGCGCTTCTGGTTGCGGCGCCCGCTCTTGTGCGCCATGAGCCCGTCTCCCGCACCATGGGAGTCTTAATGTTTCCAGCCATGCTCCTGGGACCTCCCCTTTCAGCGATCCTCTTGACGGGTGTCCTTGAAGGACGCGCTGGCTTGCTTGATTTGACATCGAGTCTGAGCCTCCGTCGCGTGACCGGAAAGGGAACGACCATGTTGCTCATCCCGCCGGCACTGATCCTGACTGTGCTTATGACCATGAGGTGGCTTGTCGCGCCCGTCTTTGCGCCGAACATCTTCCTTCCGGGCTTTCTTTTTGGGATTCCCGCAGGTTTGTTGGAAGAAGTGGGATGGACTGGTTTTGCATACCCGCGACTCTTCGCCGGACGATCCCAGCTCGCCGCGAGTGTGGAGCTCGGCCTGCTTTGGTCGTGCTGGCACCTGCCAGTCATCAACTACCTCGGCGCCGTGACTCCACACGGCCGATGGTGGCCCGCCTATTTCCTTGCTTTTGCTCTGGCGATGACCGCGATGCGTGTGCTGATCAGCTGGCTCTACGCCAACACGCGCAGTCTTACGCTGGCCCAGTGGATGCACATCAGCTCCACCGGGTCACTGGTCGTCTTGAGTCCGCCGCATGTCTCGGCTGCGCAGGAAGCACTCTGGTATGCCCTCTATGGTGTGCTGCTGTGGCTCGCCGCTCTGACGGTAGGGCATTGCTTCGGCGGGCCACAGAAGCAGGGACCTCAATGAGACGCTCATTACGCGCGGGAGGACGTCAGGCCGTTGCCCGCTGCGGCTCGTGGTGGCTCATCTTTACGCTGATGATCTTCGACACACCCGGCTCCTGCATGGTTACGCCGTAGATCATATCTCCCGCGTGCATCATGCGCTTGGAGTGTGTCACCACCAGGAACTGTGTCTCCCGGCTCAGTGACCGCAGCAAATCCGCCAGCCGGCCCACGTTGGTTTCGTCCAGCGGCGCATCCACTTCGTCCAGCACGCAGAATGGGCTTGGCTTGTACTGGAAGATGCCGACGAGCAGAGACAATGCTGTCAGCGCCTTTTCGCCGCCGGAGAGGAGCAGGACGTTTTGCAGCTTTTTGCCCGGCGGTGAAGCCACAATCTCCAGTCCGCTTTCGGCCTGGTTCTCTTCGTCCGTGAGCCGCAGGAACGCCTGTCCACCCTGGAAGAGATTTGCAAAGACTTGCGCGAAGTTTTCATTAATCCGCGCAAAGGCTTCTTCAAACTTTGTGCGGGAGATCTGCTCGATTTCCTTGATCGTTTCCTGCGTATTCTCAATGGACTCGATGAGATCCTTGCGCTGCGCTTCAAGGAAGTTGTGCCGTTCTGCTGTCTCCTTGTATTCATCGAGCGCCATCATGTTCACGGGACCCATCTGCTCCAGACGCTGGCGCAGTGCGCGGCAAGCCTCTTCCTCTTCCGCGAGCGCTTCTTCAACCAGATGCGCAATCTCGGCATCGGCGCGCAGCACGGCAGCTTCCACATTCAGCTCCGTCATGCAACTGCCTTCCAGATGCTCCAGATCTGACCGCAACTTGGCCACCGCGCTCTGTCTTCCGGCGCGCTCGTCGCGCAATTGATCCAGCGAGAGGCGCCCGGTCTTCAGCTGCGTTTCAAGGGCTGCAAGCTGCTGCCGCAGGGCCTGCGCCTCTGCGATGAGTGCGTGGGCCTGGGCCTGGGCTTCCGCACGGGTCGCAGTCAACAGCTGTTGGCGCTCGGCCAGCTCCGCGCTCTCGCGGGTGCGCTGTTCGCGCTCAGCCTCCGCCGCGGCCCGCTGCTGCTCCAGGGTCAGCACGCGGCGCTCGAGGTCCGCATGCAGCCGGTCAATACGCTGGAACGCTGCTTCCGCGCCGCGCCGCCGTTCTTCCAGTCCGGCCAGTTCTGCCGTGACCTGCGCCGCAGCCTGCTGCAAGCCCTCGCGCGTCTGTCGCAGTCCGGTCAGCACGGCCTGGAGTTCCTCAAGGGCCTTTTCCGCGGTTGCGTGTTCGCTCTCCAGGCGCACGGCCTCTTCGCGCTTTTGCTCAATGATGGTGTGTTTGGCTTCGCGAGCATCCTTGTTGCGCGCTGCCTGCAGATTCCACTCCTGCAGCCGCCGCTCGATGCGCTGTGCCTCGCTCTCCATCTGCTTCAATGCGGCGCCCTGGTTGGCTGCATCCCGCTCGGCGTGCCGCCGCTCTTCGCTCCGTGCTTCCAGCGCGCCATTCAGCTCTTCAATGTTGCGCTGCAGCGCGGCTGCCTTCAGATCGGCTTCGGCGAGATCTTTTTCAAGCCCCGCCAGGCGTGCATCAATCTCGCGGAGTTCGCGCTTGAGCGCCAGCGGGCCCTGTGTCGCTGCCTTGCCGCCGGTGACGGTTGCGTTATGGAAGCACTCACCCTCGGGCGTGAGGAAGAATGCCTGGGGATGCGCCGTGGTAAGAGTCTGCGCGATGCCGGCGTTCTCCACCAGATAGCCGTGGCGCAGTTTGGGCAGGATGGTCTCGAGCGAGCGGCCAAAGCCATTCAGAACGCGAATCGTCTCCTTGAGAGGCGTCACGCCCTCGGCGCGAATCGTGTCGTCCGTCTCTTCGAAGAGGCTGCCCTGGGCCGCATCGTGAATCAGGAAAGTCGCTCGGCCATCGATACCGGACTTGAGGACGCGCACGCCCTCTTCGGCGGCGAGCCAGTTCTTGACGACAACGTAGTTCAGTTCCTCGCGGAGAAATTCGTCGACGACGCGTTCATGCGCGCCGCTGACTTCCAGAAAATCCGCCAGCGTGCCCACGGGCGCAACGCCTTCTCCCAATGCGCCCGGCTTGAGCAGGCGGCGCACAGTGTCGGTCGAAT
>JBAUTX010000250.1:0-10731 GCA_049582405.1 Occallatibacter sp.
TAACAGCCCCGTGACCCTGTTGGGCCTCGCGCTCAGCGCCTCCAGCGGATTCCAGCTCGCAAACAACACCTGCCCCGCCAGCCTCGCGCCCGGCGCAAGCTGCACCACCGGCGTCACGTTTGCGCCCGCGCAGACAGGCCCGCAGACAGGCTCGCTCACCGTTGCCAGCACCGCCATGCCCGTCAGCGCGCAAGCATCGCTTTCTGGCACTGGGTTCAACTTCACCGCCACGGTCAACGGCCCGTCGAGCTTCACGGTCGCCAGCGGCCAGGCGGCCAGCTTCACCCTCAATCTCGCGCCGCAGGGCGGCTCCACCACCACCTTCAGTTTCCAGTGCGGCACGCTGCCAGCCCATACGACTTGCAGCTTCAACCCCACCACGGAGGCCATCGCCGCCAACGCCAACAGCAATGTCACGGTCAACATCGCCACGGGTCAGGCCTCCACAGCCGCCCTCGCCACGCAACCCCGCTTCTGGCCTGCATGGCCCATGGCCTGCGGATTTCTCCTCCTGCCGTTGGCCCTGAGAAAGCGCCGCAAGTGGCTGCTCGTCGTGGTCGCGCTGGTCTTTGCCGGCGGCCTGTCGAGCTGCTCCGGCGCAGGCGGCGGCACGAACAGCGCGCCGACCAACACTCTCCCCGGCGCCACCCCGCCCGGCACCTATTCCGTCGTCGTCACCTCCACCGCCAACGGCCTCTCCCGCAACGTCACACTCACGCTGACGGTCGACTGATGCGCATGAGGCGTCGTTCTATACTTGAGCTTCGGGGCTCCTTCGCGAGCCGCCGTCAACCCACCATCGCAGGGAAGGCCGTGGCATGAGCGCCAAAGTAACCGTGGAAGACGTCCAGCGCGTGGCAGAGCTCGCCAATCTGGAGCTGACGCCGGAAGAATCCGGCCACATGCTGCACGACCTGAACGCCATTCTCGACCACGTCGCGCACCTCAACGAACTCGACACCGCGGGCGTGGCTCCGCTGGCCCAGATCGGCGAGCTGCCCGGCGCAGGCGGCGTCAGCGTGCTGCGCGCAGACGAGCGCCAGCCCTCGCTCGACCGCGCCATGGTCATGGCCCAGGCGCCTGAAACCGACCAGAGCTTTTTCAAAGTGCCCAAGGTGATTGAGCGCTGACGTCCGCTCGCCCGCGCAACCAGACAGACCGAACCCAAGGCCGGCAGCAGGCCGCAGAGAGAGGAAAGCACGATTGTCCAGCGACGCAAAAACGCCTGAGACCTACGTGGAAACGCCGCAGACGCTCGCGGAACTGCGCTCCGCCATCGCGTCCGGCCGCACCAGGGCGACGGACCTCACGACCAGCTACTTCGACCGCATCGAGCAGAAGAATCCCCGCCTCAACGTCTACCTCAGCCTGACCAAAGAGCGCGCGCTCGAGCAGGCCGCCCGCGTCGACGCTGCTGCGGCCAAAGGCGATCCGCTCGGGCCTCTCGCCGGCATCCCTGTCGGCATCAAGGACGTACTGGTCATGAAGGGTGCGCCCGCCACGGCCGGTTCCAAAATCCTGAAAGGCTACGAGCCGCCCTACGATGCCACCGCCGTCACGCGTCTCGAAGCCGCCGGCGCCGTGCTCCTCGGCAAGATCAACTGCGATGAGTTCGCCATGGGCTCGTCCAACGAGAACTCCGCCTACGGCCCCGTGCGCAACCCCGTCGACACCGATCGCGTGCCCGGCGGCTCCAGCGGCGGCTCGGCTGCGGCGGTCGCGGCCAATATGGCCGTGGCCACGCTCGGCACGGATACCGGCGGTTCCATCCGCCAGCCCGCCAGCTTCTGCGGCGTGGTCGGCGTGCTGCCCACCTACGGCCGCGTTTCGCGCTACGGCCTCATCGCCTTCGCCTCCTCGCTCGACCGCATCGGCCCCTTTGCCGCGAACGTGCGCGACGCCGCCACGCTGCTCGGCGTCATCGCCGGCCACGACCCCAGAGACGCCACCAGCTCGCCTGCTCCCGTGCCCGACTATGCCGCCGAGTGCGACAAGCCCGTCACCGGCCTGCGCATCGGTGTGCCCGCCGAATACTTCGGCGAGGGGCTCGACCCCGAGGTCCGCGCGGCCGTTGAATCGGGCATCGGCGCTCTCAAAGCCGCGGGCTGCACCATCAAGCCCATCGCCCTGCCCACCACGAAGTACGCCATCCCCACCTACTATCTGGTGGCTACCGCGGAGGCCAGCGCCAACCTCGCCCGGTTTGACGGCGTACGCTACGGCTACCGCTCGCCCTCTTCCGCGACCCTCTCGGATATGTACCGCCACTCCCGCGATGAGGGCTTCGGCGCCGAGGTCAAGCGCCGCATCCTGCTGGGCACCTACGCGCTCAGCGCAGGCTACTACGACGCCTACTACCTCAAGGCGCAGCAGGTGCGCCGCCTGCTCGCCGAAGAGTTCCTCCGCGCCTTCGCCGAGGTGGACGCCATCGTCACGCCGACCTCGCCCATCCCGCCCTTCAAGCTGGGCGAGAAGACCGGCGACCCGCTGGCCATGTACCTCGCCGACATCTACACGGTGACCGCCAGCCTCGCGGGCATCTGCGGCGTGAGCGTTCCATGCGGCACAACCCAGGTCGGCCTCCCCGTCGGCATGCAGGTGCTGGCCGCCCATCTTCAGGAAGGAACCGCCTTCCGCGTCGCGCGCGCGGTGGAAGCGGCGCAGGCCAAGTGATGCGGCATCAGCGGGTTGCGGTATTGCTCCTTGCGGCCTGGGCGGCGTTCCTGCTCGCCGCACCCACGCCATCCCGGGCCGCCGGCCCGCGCAAGCCTCACGCTGTCTTCCTCGGCGCGGTCAAGAAGGTTCCTTACTCCAAAGCGGATGACCCGGCCGGCGCCCAGTCCAATGAGACCGAGCTCAAGCTCCGCGCGCTCATCGTCGATGGCCAGGTCAAGGAGTGGACCACCGGCGACTCCCACGACGTCACGGACCGCAGCTTCGTTGTCCGCCGCGTCCTCAAAATCAACGACGCCCTGCCCACCGACAAGCAGGGCCACTGGGTGTGGCAGCGCGGCCCCTGGCTCCTCATCGACCGCTCCACCGGCCACATCACCGCCCTCAAGCTGCCGGACTACAATCCCGGCGTGAGCCAGGTCAGCTGGTTCCGCGATTACGCGGCCTACTGCGGCGTCACCGCCAGCGGCAAGAGCCTTTACGCCGTCGTCGCGCAGCTTGCCGTGCGCAAGCCGGTGCTGGCCAAGAAACTTGCAGCCTTCGACGAGCATCAGGACTCCACCCCGGCCTGTGCCCCGGTCGACTGGCAGCGCGAGCCCTTGCGTGTCAGCTTTCACCCCGCCGGCAAAGACGCCGTAAGCTTCGACATCGTGCCCGGCTCCGCCGCATTGGTCGAAGATGCCGGCGACGATCAGGACGCTGCCTCGCCCGCAAAGTCGAATGAGCTGCCACAATAGGCAGCAGGGAGGTTGCGATGGAATCCCTGGATGAGCTGTTAACAAAGGCTGAAGCCGCGCATGGCCACCTCTGCGCGGGCCAGATTCTCGGCGTCCGCATGGCCCTGCTGGCGCTCGCGCGCCTCGCCATCACCGACCCCCGCGGCGCAGACCGCAAGCGCCTCGTCACCTACGTCGAAATCGACCGCTGCGCCACGGACGCTATCGGCCTCGTCACCGGCTGCCGCCTCGGCAAACGCACCCTCAAGTTCCGCGACTGGGGCAAGATGGCCGCCACCTTCGTCGACCTCGCCACCGGGCGCGCCCTGCGCGTCATCGCCCTCGAATCCTCCCGCGACCTCGCCCGCCAGCTCCATCCGGAAATAGAAAGCAAGAGCCGGCAGCAGATGCAGGCCTATCGCGAGCTCGCCGACGACCAGCTCTTCCGCGCCGACTGGGTCCAGGTCCACGTCGATCCGGCCGAGCTTCCCGGCCAGCGCGGCGAGCGCTTCCTCTGCCCGCGCTGCGGCGAGGGCGTCAACTTCGGCCGCTTCGTGGAGCAGGCCGGAGAGCGGCTCTGCCTCAGTTGTGCGCAGCCCAAGCAGCGCTACTGGCAACCTTCAGCAGGCCCGCGCTAGACGGCAGGGCCCGGCCCGCGGCGCCGCACCTTGACATGCCATGGGCTGCGCGTTTCTTATCTTGCTAGGCACTCTTTCGGCATCCGGCACAAGCATCAGGCGAGGAAGCACTGCGTCAGGCGGGGACCGGGCACCGGAAGGCGGCTGTGTCGAACAGGAAGTAGACGGTAGCAGGGCTGCCAGTTTTGCGTGCGGATGCTGAAGAACGGCCCCGCGCCTTAACAGGACCCTCCTTCCAGATCCTGGGCCGGAACCATGCGGCACCCAGGACCTTTCCCGGAGACAAATTTCCTCGAAGGCGTGCGGCAAAGGGCCGCCTGTGCCTTCGCCCACCGCGCAGAGAGCGCTTGACGGGGCATGTAAAGGATGAGTGTGGCAACAAGTTTGGCAATCTGGGCCGCAGCGCCCGCCGGAGCAGGCAGCAGCCTTCCAATGCTCCTCCCCCTGCTTTTGATTCCCGTCCTGTACCTGGTCATGATCCGGCCGCAGCAGAAGCGCCAGAAGCAGTGGCAGGAGATGCTGCAGAAGATCAAGACCGGCGATCGCGTCACCACCGCCGGGGGCATTCGCGGAACCATCATGTCCATCAAGGACGATGCCATCATTGTCCGGGTCGCGCCGGACAACGTAAAGCTGGAAGTGGCAAAGACCGCCATCGCTTCCGTGACCACCGAAGAGGCGGACAAGAGCTAACCTTCCGTCTGGCTTTTCGGGCCCGTCTGGAAATACGATAGGTTGTGCGGTTTGAGCCGGTTTGAGTGCATCATCGGGCCGCCAGGGCAAATGAGAACGTGCGACGGCGTGTCGCGCTAGAGAAGCAGGAAAATGAAGAAGAATCTCAATAGCAAGATTGCGGCAATTGTTGCAGTGCTGGTGATTTTCATCTACGGCATCTTTGGGGTGCCGTCAGGCGTGTCCGGCAAGGCGCTGCTTGAGTCCATGACGAGGCGCATTCATCTCGGCCTCGACCTTCGTGGCGGTGCTCACCTGATTCTGGAGGTCGTCGTCTCCGAGGCCGTCAGCGCCGAGACAGACAACACGGTCGCCCGCATCCAGCAGGACCTCAAGGCCGGGAGCCTCGCCTATTCCCAGATCTATAAGCCCGACCCCAAGAAGCCCGAGGTCATCCGCATCGAGGGCACCAATCCCACGCAGTCCGGCGCCATCCGCACCCTGCTCGATAACAAGTATTCGAGCGAGTACGACGTCTCCGGCGGCGGCGGCGACACCACTTTCAACGTCTCCATGAAGCCGCTCGTCCAGTCTGCTCTTGAAGAGAAGACCGTGCAGCAGGCCATTGAGACCATCCGTGACCGCGTCGACACCCTCGGCGTCAGCGAGCCGGTGATTCAGGAGTACGGCCTCGGCAAGGACGAGATCCTCGTCGAACTCCCCGGCATCAGCGATCTGGATCGCGTGAAGAACATCATCCAGTCCACCGCGCGGCTTGAGATTCACGCTGTCATCGGCGGGCCCTATCCGGACGAGCAGGCGGCTCTTGCCAGCGTCGGCGGCGCGCTCCCTCCCGATCAGGAGGTGGTGCACGGCTCCGGCGCGCTGGCCACGGGCTCAGACGCGGATAGCGTCTACGTGTTGCAGCGGGTCTCGATTGTCGCGGGCAGCGACTTCCGCTCCGCCGATCCCGGCACGGACCAGAACGGGCTGCGCAATGTGCGCTTTACGCTGACCAACGAGGCCGGCGACAAGTTCTACGACTACACCAGCGCCAACGTGGGCCGCAGCATGGCCGTGGTCCTCGGCGGCCGCGTGCGCGAAGTGGCGACCATCAAGAGCGCCATCCGCGACTCCGGCGAGATCTCCGGCAGCTTCTCGGCAGACGAGGTTGAGATCCTCTCCAAGATGCTGCGCACCGGCGCTCTGCCGGCCTCGCTCAACTATCTTGAGGACCGCACCGTCGGCGCCTCGCTCGGTGCTGACTCCATCCGTGAAGGCGTGACCGCCGCCATCGTCGGCGTGCTCGTTGTCATGGCCTTCATGCTGTTCTATTACAAGGGCTCCGGCATCAACGCAGACCTTGCTCTGTTTCTTAACCTCGTCATCCTGCTGGGCTTCATGGGCTTCTCCGGTGCGACGCTTACGCTGCCCGGCATTGCCGGCGTCATCCTCACCATCGGTATGGGCGTCGACTCGAACGTGCTGATTTTTGAGCGCATTCGCGAAGAAATCCGCTCCGGCAAGGCGGCCTCAGCCGCCGTCGATCAGGGCTTCGCCCACGCGTGGACGACGATCTTCGATACCCACGTCACCACGATTGTCTCGGCGGGCATCCTGTTCCTCTTCGGCACGGGACCGGTCAAGGGATTTGCCGTCACGCTCACCTTCGGTCTGGCCGCCAACCTGTTTACCGCGGTCTACGTTTCGCGCGTCATCTTTGAGGCGCACCTCAACCGGATGAAGCCGGGAGAGATGGTTTCGATTTAAGCCCGCGCAGCCCAGCGCAGCGCGGCAGGGAAAGATCATTGCAGACCGGAAACCCCGTGGGTCACCGGCATTGAGGAAGGCAGAAAACCAGTGGAACTGTTTCACGGCGTCAACATCGACTGGCTGGGAAAGAAGTGGTATTTTCTCGGCTTCTCACTGATCTTCAGCATCGCGGGCATCATCTCCATGGCCATGCACTGGGCGAGTATCGGCAGCCCGGTCCCGCTCGGCGTCGACTTCCGGGGCGGCACGCAGTTGCAGGTGCAGTTTCAGCAGACCCCCGACCTGGAGAAGATTCGCAGCGCAGTGGAAGCCGCAGGCATCAAGGGCGCCAGCATCGTGAATTACGATGTGCCCTCCAACCGCGAAGTCCTCATCAGCCTGCCCGAGCAGACCAGTGAAACCTCGCTCGACGCGGGCCGCGCCCAGATTGAGAGTACGCTTCAGGCGCACTATCAGAATGCCTTTACGGTGCGCAACGTTCAGGTCGTTGGACCGACCGTGGGTCGTCAGCTCGAGCGCCAGGCCGGCCTTGCCACGCTCTACTCGCTGCTCGGCATGCTCATCTATCTCTGGTTCCGCTTCCAGCTCATCTATGGCGTAGCGGCCGTCGTTGCCGTCTTCCACGACACGCTGATTACGGTCGGCGCCTTTGCGCTCACCAATCAGGAGATCAGCCTGACGGTCATCGCCGCCATCCTGACGCTGGTCGGCTACTCCATGAACGACACGATCGTCGTTTTTGATCGCATCCGCGAGAACCTGCGCCTCACGCGCCGTGAGCCGCTGGCGGACCTCGTGAACCGCAGCATCAACCAGACCCTGAGCCGGACGGTTCTGACCTCAGGGCTGACATTCCTCACCGTCCTGTCGCTTTACATCTTCGGCGGACAGGTTTTAAGAGGCTTCTCTTTTGCACTCGTAATCGGCATTTTGATCGGCACGTATTCGTCCATCGCAGTGGCGGCTCCGATGCTCGTGGCTTGGCAGGAATGGCGCGCGCAGCGCGGTAAAACCGCAGCATTGCCCGCGGCAAAGCGCACCAAGGTGTAGCGGGGAAGCGAGCGGGTTGCAACTTTTTTGCGGCATGTTTGGCAACAGTGGTTCAGTTCTGATATAGGTTGAACACACTTTTGTGGTACTGTTTCGATGCTTGGGAACAATTGACTTTTCCCCGGTGTCTAAGTAGAGGTAACCAACACCCGATTCGAGGCTGGCCATGTTTGAAGATTCCACATTTGAATCAGGAAACAGGATCAAGAGCAAAAGCAAATATTGGATGCTGTTCACGTTCATCACGAACGGCTCCGTCCTGCTGGTGCTGATCCTGCTTCCCTTGATTTATCCCGAGGCTCTGCCCAAGGCAATGATGCAGACCCTCCTCGTTGCCCCTCCACCTCCGCCGCCGCCTCCGCCACCGCCTCCGCCACCTGAGGTCCACGTGGTGCATGTGCAGTCGCAGATGATGAACAATCAGCTGATGGCGCCTACCAAGATTCCGCACGACATTAAGATGGTCTCGGAAAAGGAAGCTCCGCCGTCCAGCTTTGGTGTGGCTGGCATGGAAGGTCTGGGTGGAGGTCCTGGGGGAGTAATGGGCAGCATGTTTGGGAGCGGAAGCGGACCCAAAGTCACGGCCGCGCCTCCTAAGAAGGTCAATATCTCCGCCGGCGTTGCCGTGGGTATGTTGATCCAGAAGACACAGCCGGTCTATCCTCCCATCGCAAAAGCCGCACGCGTGCAGGGCACTGTGATTCTCCAGGCCACGATTTCCAAGGGTGGAACGATTGATAACCTGCGGGTCGTCTCCGGGCCTGCCATGCTCCAGCAGGCCGCGCTCGATGCCGTCAAGAGTTGGCGCTACAGGCCTTACCTCCTCAATAATGAGCCCGTCGAGGTGGAAACCACGATTAACGTGATCTTCAGCCTGGGTGGATGAAGCTTTTACGGGCCTTCTTCCCCTGTCCAGGGAGAGGGCTGAACCTTTGACCTGAATGCGAAACCGAAACACCCGCATTCACAGCAATTGCACCAAATCGCAGTGCATAAGAAACTCCTTAGGAGGAACGATCCAAGTGATTCTCGCTCAGCTCGCACATTTCGCTTCGCACACGGTCAGCAGCCTGGCCTTCCTGCAGGAAGATCAGACCACCAGCTTCAGCCCCCTTGGGCTGTGGAGCCACATGGCATGGTTGGCACGCACCGTGGCAATTGTCCTCTTCATTGAGTCCATCTGGTCGCTGGCCGTCATGATTGACCGCTACCTGTACTACTCTGCGGCCCGCAAGCAATCCCGCGAGTTCGCTCCCAAGGTTGCCGGCGCCCTGAAGGACAGAAAGCTTGAGGAAGCGATCAAGATCGCCGACCGCAACAAGAAGTCTCACCTCGCCGAGGTTGTTACCGCTGGTCTGCAGGAATTCCGGGCCTCCGGCGGCGCCGCGACCGAGAACACCATTGAGAGCTCGCAGCGCGCTCTGGAGCGTGCCGAGGCCATCGTTCACGCCAAGCTCAAGAGGGGCCTCAGCGTTCTGGCCACCATCGGCTCGACCGCTCCCTTCGTCGGACTGTTCGGAACCGTAGTAGGCATTTTGCACGCGTTCGATGCCATTGCCACCCAGAAGACCTCGGGTATCGGCGCGGTCGCCGGCGGCATCTCGGAAGCCCTGGTGACCACCGCCTTCGGCCTGCTGGTTGCGATCCCCGCCGTCATGGCGTTCAACTACTTCACCGGACGTGTCGAATCCTTCGACGTGGAGATGGACAACTCCTCGAGCGAACTCATCGACTACTTCATCAAGCAGAGCAGCAGTCGCTAAACAGCGACCGATCAGCGAGAGCGGGAATCCAGGGTAGGCGGTGAGGCAGTTTTCACACCGCTTACCCTGCTCCAGGGACCAGCTGATCCAAAACCCTACGGTCTGCAAAGCCGGATGCCATCCGGATTGAAAATTCAGCAGGCATGGAGCCTAGAGATGGGAATCGCAGTTCGCAACGAAGGTAGCAAGATCAACTCGAACATCAACGTCACGCCCATGGTGGATGTGATGCTCGTTCTGTTGATCATCTTCATGGTCATCACGCCGATGCTCCAGCAGAAGGTGGCCGTGGACATGGCCAAGGTGGAGAACCCCACGTCCATGCCCGATGCCGACAAGGAAGATGCGATTGTAGTCGCGATCACCAGGGACGGCGGTGTGTTCCTTGGGCAGGACAAGATCGCAACCAGCGAGCTTGGCACAAAGGTGCGCGATAAACTCGCTGATTCCCCCGGAAAGACCATTTACTTCCGGGCGGACGCGCGCGCACAGTACAGGGCCGTCGAAGACGCCATTGACGCCGTTCGCACCGCCGGTGTGGACGAGGTGGGCATGCTCACGCAGAAGAAAGAGGGCAACCTCTCAGGCGGCCAGTAACCGCCTTTCTTGCGCATGATCCAACAATCATTTGTTTGACGAAACGAGGAGTTTGAAGCCATGGCAATGACAACTGGGAGCAGTGGTGGCGCGATGGGCGAAATCAATGTGACCCCGATGATCGACATCTTACTGGTGCTGCTCATCATCTTCATGGTGATTGTGCCGGTGACGCCCAAGGGTCTGGATGCTCTGGTTCCCCAGCCTCCCAAGAACCCCCAGCAACAGCAGCAGCCCAATGATCGGACGATCGTCGTGCAGGTGCTTTATCGCCCTGGGCAGGCCCCGAACTATAAGATCAACGAGACAGATGTGACGCACGCAGAGTTGCTGCCGAAGCTCACCGACATCTTCCAGAACCGCGCGGAGCGCGTCATGTTCGTGAAAGGTGACGACGATGTGGATTGGCGCTATATTGCGGACGTGATTGACATCGGCCATGGAGCCAACGTCGACCACATCGGTTTGATGACGCCCAAGATTCTCGCTGGGCAGTAAGGCTTCAATCTGGATCGCATTCGCCGGGTCGCTGGCAGATCACCAGAGTGATGAAGTGCATCACAGCCCGGCCGCAATCCGCCAATGCTCGGTAGGGACAAGTTTCGCAAGCTGCAACGGACAGGTTCGGCCTTAAGGAGAAGACAAGGACATGATTCGCCCCGCACGTATTTCTATTTTCGCGGTTGCTTTGGTCGGCATGGTGCTATCCATGAGCGGGTGCGACCGCCTGGCAGCACGCGACCAGTTGAATAAGGGAGTAGACAGCTACAAGGCCGGGAAGTACGAAGAGGCGATCAATCACTTCCAAAAGGCTACCGAGTTGGATCCGTCGCTCCCGATGGCTAAGAG
>JBAUTX010000251.1:0-3893 GCA_049582405.1 Occallatibacter sp.
TCGACAGCAAGGCAGGACCGAAGCCCTCCCTGCGCCGCGCCAGCACTGACCCCAACGCCGGCAACGGAAGCTCAACCACCGACAACAGCGGCAACTCATCTTCCACCGACCGGCCCACGCTTCACCGCCGCGACGACCAGAACTGACCGTCCAGCAATTTCCTCCCTATGCCCCCTTTTCGGCCTTGATACGAAAAGGGGGCAAATGCATCCCATGCACCATCCGCGCCACTCCCCCAATCCTTGGGGGCACCCCTGTCGATTCGGCCCAACAGGCTGCGTTCCAGCCACTTAGAGCCGCACCCCTCAGGCCCTGCCGCTCCGCAAAACTCCGTGAATTTCCTGCAACACCCTAAAAATCCTTGTAATGGCAGGTGAATTCGCGCTATATACAGGTGTACCGGCTTGCCTGCCGGAATCCTGTCCCGATTGGCCCTCTGCCAATCCGCGAGGGGGAATCATGCGCCACTCCACAGCCCGCTCGAACCTGCTGGTTCCTGAAGTCCGAGAAGTCATGGACATCCGCCAGGCCTCCGACTACCTCGGCATCTCGCCCGACACCTTGTACAAATACGCCTCCGAGGGCTTCGTACCCGCCTTCAAACTCGGCAACCGCTGGCGCTTCAAGCGCTCGCGCCTCGACGAGTGGATGGACCGCCAATCCGACCAGCACACCGCCGAAGCCGAGCCCGACACCCATCATAAAAAGCCCGTCCGCCCAGCGATGTAAGTGCAGCCCTCTGTTCCGTCTCTCGCTGCACCTGCATCCCTCAGTCTGCCGTGATACAACAATGCGGTGGACCATTTCCGCCGCATCGGCCAGTTGCGCCGCCGCATGACCCGCGCCGGTTTTCCCGGCCTGCTCGTCACCCATTTGCCCGACGTCCGTTATCTCTCCGGATTCACCGGCTCCAGCGCCACGCTTGCCATCACCCGCCGCGCCGCATGCCTCTTCACGGACGGCCGTTACACCACGCAGGCCGCGGAAGAGGTCACCTCCGCAAAGGTCCAGATTGTCTCAAGCTCGCCAGCCGTCCACGCCGTCCAGTGGCTCGCCGCGCAACCGGCCGTTGAACTCGCCGGCTTCGACCCGGCCCACACCACCGTCGCCGAGCTCGCCCACTGGCGTACAGCCCTGCCCGCCCGTCTTCGCCGCACCTTTCTCCAACCCCTCGCCGCGCCGCTCGTCGAACCCCTGCGCTGGGTCAAAGACGAGGACGAACTCACCCTCATGGTTGAAGCCGCACTCCTCGGCTGCAGACTCTTCGAACACATCCTCGGCTTCCTTCGCCCAGGCCTCGCCGAGTTCGAAGTCGCCGCCGAGCTCGAGCATCAGGCGCGCCTCCTTGGCGCTGAAGGCATGTCCTTTGAGACCATCGTCGCCTCCGGTCAGCGCTCCGCTTTGCCTCATGGCCGCGCCACCTCCGCGCGCCTTCCCCGCAGGGGCTTCCTCACCCTCGACTTCGGTATAATCCACAAGGGTTATTGCTCTGACATGACCCGCACCGTGTACCTGGGCAAGCCCCGGACACACGAGCGCGATGCCTACAACGCCGTGCTGCAGGCCCAGGAGGCGGCAGTCGCTGCGGTGTCGGCCGGCGCAACGTGCGGCGAGGTCGACGAGGCCGCCCGCAGCGTCCTGCGCAGCGCAGGCCTTGCAGATGCTTTCACCCACTCCACCGGCCACGGGGTTGGCCTGGAGATCCACGAGTCGCCGCGTGTCGGCGCCGGACAGAAGACCAGGCTGCTCCCAGGCATGGTCATCACCATCGAGCCAGGCATTTATCTGGCCGGTCAGTTCGGCATCCGCATCGAAGACATGGTGGCCGTCACCCGTAACGGAGGGCAGGTGCTCACCCCGGCGCCCAAGGCTCTCATCGAACTCTAGAATTGAACCGCACATCAAGCAGGACCCGGAGAGGCAGCGAACGCATGAAACCGCAGGACATGAAGGACCTTAAAGAGCTCATCGAATTCCTCAAGCAATACCAGGTGGCTGAATTCGACCTCGACCGTGGCGACACGAAGATCCGCCTCAAGTTCGAGCAGCCCGCGGCCTCCGCGGCCAGCCTCGCCGATCTTGCCCGTCTCGTCGCCGCCGCTCCGGCCCATTCGGCCCCCATGGCCCCCAGCCACCACGCCGCAGTTGCCGAGCCCGCACCTCCAGCAGGGGCGACCGATCCGGCTGAGACCCTGCACACCGTCAAGTCCCCCATCGTCGGCACTTTTTATGCTTCGCCATCCCCCGGCGCATCGCCCTTTGTCTCCCCCGGCGACCACGTCCAGAAGGGCCAGGTCATCTGCATCGTCGAAGCCATGAAGCTCATGAACGAGATTGAGGCCGACGCCTCTGGCGAGGTCGTCAAGTGCCTCGTCACCAACGGCCAGCCCATCGAATTCGGCCAGCCGCTCTTCACCATCCGCGAGGGCTGAGTCGGCAGCCCGCCAACTTGCTGACTCGCTAACTCGCTGACCAGCTGAATCGCTAACTCGCTCTTCTCAGGTTGACGCATCTATGTTTCGTAAAGTTCTGATTGCCAATCGCGGTGAAATTGCCCTGCGCGTCATCAACGCCTGCCGCGAGCTCGGCATTCGCACCGTGGCCGTCTACAGTGAGGCAGACCGCAACTCGCTCCACGTCCGCTTCGCCGACGAGGCCATCTGCATCGGCCCGCCGCGCCCCTCCGAGAGCTACCTCAACGTCCCCGCCGTCATCTCCGCCGCGGAGATTGCCGACGTCGACGCCATCCACCCCGGCTATGGCCTGCTCAGCGAGAACGCCAACTTCGCCGAGGTCTGCCGTGCCTCCAACATCAAGTTCATCGGCCCGCCGCCCGAGGTCACCCGCCTCATGGGCGAAAAGGAAAAGGCGCGCCAGGCCATGAAGAAGGCCAACGTCCCCATCCTGCCCGGCTCCGACGGCGTCCTCGCCAGCGCTGAAGACGCGCTCGAAGTCGCCAAGACCATCGGCTATCCCATCATCCTCAAGGCCAAGGCCGGCGGCGGCGGCCGCGGCATGCGCATCGTCCGCACCCCCGAGGAACTCCCCAACCTCTACCACGCGGCCAACACCGAGGCCGCCAACGCCTTCGGCAACGGCGAGCTCTACATGGAGAAGTTCATCGAGCAGCCGCGCCACATCGAGTTCCAGATCCTCGCCGACGAGCATGGCAACGTCACGACCCTCTTCGAGCGCGAGTGCTCCATCCAGCGCCGCCACCAGAAGCTCATCGAAGAAGCGCCCTCGCTCCAGGTCACGCCCGCTCTGCGCAAAGAGATCAGCGACACCCTCTGCCGCTGCCTCAAGGAAATCGGCTACCAGAACGCCGGCACCATCGAGTTCCTCATGGACGAGGATCGCAAGCTCTACTTCATCGAGATGAACACCCGCATCCAGGTCGAGCACCCCGTCACCGAAGCCATCACAGGCGTCGATCTCGTCAAGGCCCAGCTCCGCATCGCGTCGGGCGAAAAGCTCTCCGACATCCTCCCGCCCAACATCGAACTCCGCGGCCACGCCATCGAGTGCCGCATCAACGCAGAGCACCCCGTCAAGTTCACCCCGTCCGCCGGGAAGATCTCCGTCTTCAACGTCCCCGGCGGCAACGGCGTCCGCGTCGACACCGCCCAGTACGCCGAAGGCGTCGTCCCGCCCTACTACGACTCGCTCATCGCCAAGCTCATCACCCACGGCGTAGACCGTGCCGAAGCCATGGTCCGCATGGAGCGCGCCCTCTCCCAGTTCGTGGTGCAGGGAATTGAAACCTCCATCTCCCTCCACCAGGCCATCTTTCAGGACGAAGACTTCCGCGCCGGCAACTTCGACACCAAATTCATGGAGCGCTTCCTCGCCAAACGAAACGGGTGAAGAACGGCGCGACCCCACATATTCGC
>JBAUTX010000252.1:0-3983 GCA_049582405.1 Occallatibacter sp.
CAATATCGGCCGCACCCTCATGGCATGCCGTCAGGCTGTCATTGATATCCGCTGCTGCCTTGACTGGCTTCAGGAGCAGGGCTACGAGCACTTCGGCGTGCTCGGCACCAGTCTGGGCTCCTGCTACGCGTTTCTCGCCAGTGTGCATGACCCGCGGCTACGCATAAATGCCTTCAACCATGCATCGACTTCCTTCGGCGATGTTGTGTGGGCAGGACAGAGCACGCGGCACATCCGCAAGGCGCTGGAAGACGCGGGCCTGACGCAGGAGCGGCTGCGCGCGCTGTGGGCTGCCGTCAGCCCGGTGAGCTACTTTGACCGCATCATGTCGGACGAGGCTGGCGGTCGCGACAAACTTGCGCTTCTGGTCTATGCCGATTACGACCTCACCTTCCCCCGCGAATATTCGCTCAAGGTGGTGGAGGCATTCAAGCGCGTGGGCCTTCAGTTTGAGCCGCGCGTGCTGCCCTGCGGCCACTACACCACCGGCGAAACACCCTTCAAGTACATGGACGGCTGGCATATGGGCTCGTTTGTCTATCGGGCATTCAAGGCGTTGCGCGAGGAAAAGGCGGTGCGCAGTGCGGCAACCGCCGAAGAAGCCGATGAAGCGGTCGGCGTACGCTAGCACACCTTCCTGCTACGGCTTCTCTTCAGTAGAAGTCACTTCGACGCCCGATTGACGGTACTCAAAATGGAGCACCCAGGCACTCTCAGAAGCGGCAGGTTTGAAGCGCCACTTCTGCGCCGCCTCCAGCGAGATGCGAGTGAAGTACTTGCTGTGTTCCGGCGAGGCCAGGGTTGCGCTTGTCACGTTGCCGGAAGGATCAACAGCAACCCGGACTGCAATACGAACCTTGCCCTCGATCGACTGCTGTGCTGCGGGCAGTACCTCTGGCATTGCGCGATGGACTACGTCGCCTCCAGCTTCTGGTTCTTCCCTGCGCTCCGGTTCGGGAATAGCTGCTGCCGGGCTTGTGCTTGCGGCAGGCACCTCTGGCGTTTGTGTGGCAGCGGGCATGGGTGCAGGTGCGGGCGCCGTCGCGGCAGCGTCCTGGGATGGTTGCGAGGACGATGGCGGAGTCACCGTCGTAGACGCGCTGTTGCGTGACTGCAGATGAAGCACCGTCGAGACGGCAATCATCAGCACCACCGCCGCAACGAGTCCCTGCACTACGCGTAGCGACACGGCTTTGGGCTGGCCTTCCTTGCTGGGCGTGGCGTTCGGAGCAGGCGCAGGGGGCGGCAATGTGCCGGGAATCGCAGCCAGACCCAGCAGCCAGTCCCGCACGTGATCCAGAGAGCAGCGCTGCGAGGGCGCAGGCTGCAGACAGGCACGCGCAATTCTCGCAAACGGCTCAGGCACGGCAGGAGGAATCGCCGGCGCTGCTTGTGTGGTCCGGTCCCACTCGGGCGGATGCTGCGTCAGGGCTTCCACAATCATGACGCCCAGCGACCACAGATCTGCTGCCGGTGAAATGCCCCCCAGCGTAACCTCTGGCGCATCGTAGATGGATGTCGCCGCGGGTCGTGGTGCGGAGGTGTTCGCCAGACAAAGACTGTCGGCAGAGATCTTGAGCTGGTCCTCCACCACCAGGATGTTGGAGGGTTTCAGGTGCGCATGCACGATGCCGTGCCCATGCAGGTATGCGAGCACGTCGAGGATGGGTTGCAGCATCTCCCGCATCTCTCGCGCAGTCAGCGGTCGCTCCGGAAGCAGGGAAGAGAGCACCTCGTCTGCATATTCCATGACGACATAACGCATCGCGACGCCTTCCATTTCGCAGTTGCCGGCGTGCAGAAGGGGCATGAGGTGAGGATGGGAGAGGTCGGCAGCGGGAACGGCAGGCAGCGGGCCGTGTTCAGCTTCCCCCGGCTCCTGCCACATCAGCTTGATAGCGGCCTTCTGGGGCGGATCGCCGGCCAGTTCCGTACGGAAGACGCCGCTGTGCGCGGAGCCGCCAAGCCATTCCTCAAGAGGAAATCTCTCATCCACGGTGCGACCGATCCAGTCGCTGGGACTCACTCCATTCATGCCGCAAATCATACTCCAGCATCCGGCTGCAACCAAAGGCAAACCCGCTACTGGAGCGCATTCAGGTTCAGGCGCAGGAGTTTTGCAGGGTCGAGATATGCGCCCTGCCAGCGCACTGCCCAGTGCAGGTGGGGCCCGGTGACGCGCCCGGTGGCTCCGCTCAGGCCGAGCAACTGCCCTTCCTTGACGTGTTGACCTTCCCGTACGCGGATGCGGCTCAGGTGCATGGAGAGCGTGAAGAGCCCGAGGCCGTGGTCAAGGATGACGCAGTTGCCCTCGTAGAAGAGCGGCCGCGCCAGCACGACCGTGCCCGCATTGTCCGCAAGAACCGGAGTACCCATGTGCGCTCTGAAATCCATGCCCTTATGGATACTGGCAAGCTGACCGTTGAAGAGGCGCCGCGTGCCGAAGCTGTCTGTAGGCGTGGCGTGGACGGGGGCGCGGAAGTCGCCGTGCCAGAGCGGTTGAGGCGCACTCGAAGCAAAGACGGTCTCCTTGACCTTCTTCTCCTCTTCGATGCGCTGGAGTTCCTCTGCGCTTGGCGCGACGAAGCGTGGTGCGACGCTGAGCGTGCTTGTCCTGTAGTGTGCAGGATGGATGATGATCGTCTGGCTCAGGTCTCTGAGCGTGGAACCCACATGAATGGCGAGCTTCAGTTGTGAAGCCCCCGCAGGCGCCTCGACATCCACCCCGCCAAGCGCATACCAGGCGCTGCCCGTTCGCGCCGAAAAAAACTCGAGTTTGCGGCCGAGCCATTCGCCTTCCGGTTTTGCATCGGCCGGCGCTTCCACGCGAATGATTTCGGGGGATCCAGCTTCCACAATGGATGGCGTGAGCGTGACGACGGGCGTGGATGCTGCTTGCGGCCAGCCGCCAGGGGCACCACAAACTGCGGACAACGCCAGTGCGCACAAAAGGCGAGAGCCGGTCATGCGTTCAGCATACCGGCTCCGTCTCAGTTGGATGAGGCGCGTTGCTTAGCGGGCCTGATGTGCACCGTTGTGCTTCTGGCGGTAGATCTGATGGCTCACGCCATTCTGCCGCCGGTTGATGTTCTGCCGCTCCTGCGGAGTCAGCGTACCCCCGTTTGCCGCGCGGTCTGCCGCAATGCTGTGGTTGATGTTCTGCTCACGACCTTCGGTGCGGGCCGCTTCACCGGCTGTCATCTGGCCGCTGCGGATGCCCTGCGCGATGCGATCCTGCTGGTTCTCGCGGCGCTGCCCGACTTCGTTGTTGCCATAGTGGGCCTGCGCGGCGTTGTGCTTGTCCTGGTAGATGGAGCGGCTGACATTGTTCTGCTGGCGGTTAATCTGCTGGCGCTCCTGCGGGGTCAGCGGGCCGCCGTTGGCAGTGCGGTCAGCGTGAACTTCCTGGTTCAGATTCGCTTCGCGGCCTTCGAGCCGCTTGGTTTCGCCCGCGGTGAGCTGGCCAGACTGCACGCCATTCGCGATACGGTCCTGCTGATTCTCGCGGCGTCCGTTGACCGAGTTGGGCGCCGGATTGGGCTGAGCCGCGGGTTGCGGCGCGGGCTGCGCCTGCTGCGCGAAGGCCGGGACCGATGCGACCAGGGCTACGGCGAGCATAAAAGACACCTTCGACATACATAACCTCCAATGTTCTTTCACTTTGCTGTCTTGTGCGGGATTTCGGCCCACGGCCATCTTAACCCTGGGTTCGAGAGGAAAGTTGCGAGCCTTTCGAAATTTTCAAAACTCTGGTTGTCAATCCTTCCTCGATTGGGCTAACTTGTTGTCTTGCTGGATTCGTACGCAAGGCCAGCCTGGCTGCATCTCACAAAGCGTATGCGTTTCCTTTGCAATCATCGAGCGATCCGCGCCTGCTGCTCGCAGTGGCTCCTGGTGGCTGCCTGCCTCACGACCCCTTTTGCGCTTGGGCAGCCTTCCGGCACCAGCGCACGCAGCCCCGTCTTGGTTGAGCTGTTTACCTC
>JBAUTX010000253.1:0-6051 GCA_049582405.1 Occallatibacter sp.
GACGCGATCATTGTGAGCTCGGTGAGCTGCATCTACGGCCTGGGATCGCCGGAGGCGTACTACGGGATGCTGCTGCTGCTGGAAAAGGGGCAGCAGATCAGCCGCAAGGACATTACGCGGCGGCTGGTGGAGATTCTCTACGAGCGGAACGACACGGACTTTCGGCGCGGGACGTTTCGCGTGCGGGGCGACGTGATCGAGGTCTTCCCTACCTATGACGAGAATGCCTACCGGATTGAGATGTTCGGCGACGAGATTGAGTCGCTGGCGCAGATTGACCCGCTCTTCGGCACGGTGAAGCAGAAGTACTCCCGGCTCCCCATCTATCCGAAGAGCCACTACGTGGTGCAGCCGGAGCGCAAGGCAGAGGCGATTGAGTCGATTCTGACAGAGCTGCGGGACTGGGTGGGCAAGCTGGAGGCCGAGGGGCGGATGGTGGAGGCCCAGCGGGTGAACCAACGGACGCGGTTTGACCTGGAGATGATCAAGTCGATGGGCTACTGCCACGGGATTGAGAACTACTCACGGCACTTCAGCGGGCGGCTGCCGGGCGAGCCTCCACCGACGCTGCTGGACTATTTTCCACGCGATTTTCTGCTCTTTGTCGACGAGAGCCACGCGACGATTCCGCAGGTGCATGGGATGTGGTTTGGAGACCGGAGCCGCAAGCAGAACCTTGTGGACTACGGCTTCCGGCTACCCTCGGCGATGGACAACCGGCCGCTGAAATTTGAGGAGTTCGAGAACCGGGTGAACCAGACGATTTATGTGTCGGCGACGCCGGGGCCGTATGAGCTGACGCGCGCGGCGGGTGTGGTGGTGGAACAGGTGATCCGGCCGACGGGACTGGTGGACCCGGAGGTGGAAGTGCGGCCGGTGAAGGGGCAGATCGACGATCTGCTGGCGGAGATTCGCGACCGGGCGAAGAAGGGCGAGCGCGTGCTGGTGACGACGCTGACCAAACGCATGGCCGAGGATCTGGCCGGCTACTACACCGAGGTGGGGGTGAAGTGCCGGTACATGCACTCGGAGATTGAAACGCTGGAGCGGGTGCGGCTGCTGGCCGGGCTGCGCAAAGGGGAATATGACGTTCTGGTCGGCATCAACCTGCTGCGCGAAGGGCTGGACCTGCCGGAGGTGTCGCTGGTGGCGATTCTGGACGCGGACAAGGAGGGGTTCCTGCGCTCGGCGGGGTCGCTGATCCAGACCATGGGACGGGCGGCGCGGCATGTGGAGGGACGGGCGATTCTGTATGCCGACCGCGTGACGGACTCGATGCAGCGGGCGATGGGCGAGACGGAGCGGCGGCGGGCGATTCAGCGGGCCTACAACGAGGAGCACGGCATCACGCCGCAGAGCGTGGTGAGCGCGGTGGATATGGGTCTGGCGCAGATTCTGAAGGCCGAGTACGGGGACGTGGCCGAGGAAGAAGCGGCAGGAATTCCGGAGTTCAACTCGCAGGCGGAGGTGGACGCCTTCATTGCGAAGCTCGAGACGGAGATGCGGGAAGCAGCAAAGAAGTTCGAATTTGAAAAGGCTGCAAAGCTCCGAGACAGCATTAAGGAACTGCGCGACAAGGAGTTTCTATTCAGCTGATTGAAGCAGAGGCGGCGCCCCCCTGCCTGCAAAGGCAACCGCGTGATGGAATGCAACATCTAGGTTGGTAGCTCGACTATTCCGAGTCTGGCCGTTGCAAGGCCATGCTGGCACAGGGGAATCATGCCGACCATCCTACTCGTGGACGACGACCCGCTTCAGGCGTTCGCGCGCAAGTCGCTTCTTGGCAAGCGCTTCAAGGACGTGCAGCGTGCGGCCGATGCGGCAGAGGCGCTTTGCCTTCTGGAGCAGCCTCAATTTGCGGCAACGTTGGGATTGGTCATCTCCGGCCTGCGAATGCCGGGCATCAGCGGTCCCGCGTTCGTGGCGGAGCTGCATGCCAGGCAGCCCAAGGTGCCGGTGATTGTGCTGGGTAACCTGGGGGATGCGGCAGCGGATTACGAGGAGGAAGGCGTGTGTTTTCTTCCGCGGACGGCCCCGTCTGAGACTGTCCTCTCCGTGGCCAGCGAACTGATGGCGCGCGAGAACAAGTAGTCCGCGGCGGCCTGCCGCGACGAGTCTCACCCATCAACATTATCCATCGCAAGTGTGAGGTAAATCACATTCCGCTGGCCTATGCTTGAGGAAGAATAAGCTTGCTGGAGGCCACGGTACAGGCTGCCAGCCTGCATGCGAGAATCGTGATGGAGATCTGATGGCAGCCTTTGGTAGTTTTGCACTTCTCATCGCTCTGGCGCTGGCCGCGTATAACCTGTTTGCCGGTGCGATTGCGCTGCGGCTGATCGCAACGGGCCAGCCTGCGCGCATTTCGCCGGAGCGGCTGGCGGATACGGCGCGCCGGGCAGGCATTGCGGGATTTGTGGCCGTGACCGGTGCTGCATTTGCGCTGGTGTGGTCGGTCTTCGCGAACGATTTTTCCATTACCTATATCGTGGAGCACTCGAACCGCGCTCTGCCGGCGCCGTATAAGTTCGCGGCGCTGTGGAGCGGGCAGGAGGGGTCGCTGCTGCTGTGGGCATGGCTGCTGGGAGCCTACGGGTTTGTGCTACGGCTTCTGCACAAGACGGACGTGAAGCTGTATGCCTATGCGGGGACGATTCTGGCCGGCGTGCAGCTGTTCTTTCTGGCGGTGGTGAACTTTGCGGCGCCGCCGTTTTCGCTGCTGCGGGGCGCGATTCCCGATGATGGCAATGGGTTGAATCCGCTGCTGCAGTATCCGGAGATGGTCATCCATCCTCCGATGCTGTACCTGGGCTATGTGGGATTCACGGTTCCCTTTGCCTTTGCGCTGGGCGCGCTGATGATGCGCTATCCGGGCGAGAACTGGATCAAGATTACGCGCAGCTGGACGATGGTGACGTGGCTCTTTCTGACCATGGGGATCTTCCTCGGGATGCACTGGGCCTATGCGGTGCTGGGCTGGGGCGGCTACTGGGGCTGGGACCCGGTGGAGAACGCCAGCTTCATGCCGTGGCTGACAGGGACGGCCTTTCTGCACTCGGTGATGATGCAGGAGCGTAAGGGGATGATGAAGAGCTGGAACGTGTGGCTCATCTTCTCGACCTTCGCGCTTTCGATTCTGGGGACGCTGCTGACGCGCGGCGGGCTGGTGAGTTCAGTCCACGCGTTTGCGCAGTCGTCGATCGGGAACTGGTTTGTGGCTTTCCTGGTGATTGTGCTGGCGATTTGCATCTTCACGTACATCCTGCAGCGCAGCCACCTGAAGAGCGAGCAGCGGCTGGAGTCGCTGGTGAGCCGCGAGTCGAGCTTCCTGTTCAACAACCTGGTGCTGCTGGCGGCGTGTTTTGTGATCCTGTGGGGCACGCTGTTCCCGATTCTCTCGGAGTATGTGCAGGGCACGAAGGTGACGGTTGGCGCGCCGTTCTATAACCGCGTCGCGATTCCCATCGGGCTGTTCCTGCTGTTTCTGACGGGCGTGGGGCCCCTGCTGCCGTGGCGGTCAACCTCACTGCGCGCGGTTCGGCGTAATTTTGTGATTCCTTCGATTGCGCTGTGGGGCACGGTGATTGTGTGCCTGGCGGTGGGTGTGAAGCCGTGGCATGACGGCAGCTTTGATGTGGGCAATTTTTATGCGCTGGTGGCGTTTGGATTGTCGGCGGGTGTGTTCACGGCGATTCTGTCGGAGTATCTGCGCGGAGCGAATGTGATTCGCAAGCAGACGCGGCGGAATCTGTTTTCGTCGATGGTTCTGCTGATTCGGCGCAACACGCGCAGGTATGGCGGCTACATGATCCACATTGGCGTGGTGATTGTGGTGGTGGGGCTGGCGGGATCGGCCTTCAACCGCAGCAGCGAGAGCGAGCTGACGCTGAACAGCACGATGGGGATCGGACCCTACACGCTGAAGTGCGTGGGCTTCACGCAGGATGCGAATCCGAATTACGACTCCGAGTACGCACTGCTGGATGTGTATCGCGGCGGAAAGAAGGAGTTCCAGATTTCGCCGGAGAAGCGCGTATATCTGGCGAGCCAGCAGCCGCAGACCATGGTGGCGATCCACTCGGTGCCGGGCTGGGATCTCTATGTAGTGTATGAGGGCACGAATCCGGATACGGGCAACCCGATCATCAAGGCGTTTCTGAATCCGCTGGTGAGCTGGATCTGGGCGGGAGTGGTCTTCATCGTCTTCGGAACGTTTGTGGCGCTGATGCCGAGCCTGGCGCCGGCGACCGCGCCGCTGCGGGTGACGATGCCGCAGCAGACGCCGGCTGAAGCGGCGCTGCGGGGAGGCGACTGATGGCTGCTTCGCGACGCTTCACAATTTGGATGAAAGCAGCGCAGGCGCTTCTCTTGGCTGTGGCGGTGTGCTTCTCGGCAGGCGCGGGGAGCGATAGCGCACGGTTCAACGACCTTGGCCACCGGCTGATGTGCACCTGCGGGTGCGCGCAACTGCTGGGCGAGTGCAACCATGTGGGCTGCACGGAGAGCGGCCGGGAGCGCAATGAGCTGAGCGCGGCGATTGCCTCGGGCGCGACGGACCAGCAGATCCTGAACAGCTTTGCCGCGAAGTATGGCATGACGGTGCTGGCTGCGCCGCCGACGAAGGGATTCAGCCTGGTGGCATGGGTTGCGCCGTTTGCGGTGTTTGCGGCGGCTCTGCTGGGAACGATTCTGCTGGTGCGGCACTGGTCGATTGGGCGGGCGGCCGCCGTGGCGCAGGCGACTACGCCGGAGATGACAGCGCTGCGCGAGAAGGTTCGCCGGGAGACCGGAGCGGGCACGGACGGGAGACTATAGGCGATGACGGATCTGCAGGGAGTGATTGCCGGGGCAATGCTGGCGCTGGCGCTGGGCATTTACACCTTCTGGCCGGAGAATGCGTTTGCGAGCCAGAAAGAAAAGACGCGGCTGGATTATCTGCTGGAGCGCAAGGAACAGCTCTATGAGAACCTGCGCGACCTGAATTTTGAGTTCCGCGCGGGCAAGTATCCGGAAGAAGACTTTATGACGCAGCGCGCGCTGCTGGAAGACGAGACGGCGCAGTTGCTGGCCGAGATTGAGCATCTGCAGCAGGCATGAGGCTGGCAAGGCTTTTCAAGAAGACAAGGAAATCCAAAGACAAGATGAGAGCGATCAAGAGAGTTCTGTATTCGGCGGCGATGAGCGTGTGCCTTGGCGGAGTGCTGGCGCAGGCAGCCACCGTGACGGGCACGGTGACGAACAAGACGACCGGCAAACCGGCGGCGGGCGACAAGGTGGCGCTGGTGGACGTGCAGGCGGGCATGGCCGAGGTGGCGCAGGCGACGACCGACGCGCAGGGGCGCTACACGCTGAACGAGCCAGGCAGCGGACCGTACCTGATTCGCGTGACGCACCAGGGGGCCGGGTACTTTATTGCTTCGCCGCAGGGCGGCGGGACGGGCGACATCCCGGTGTTTGACGTGGCCGCGAAGGTGGACGGGGTTTCCATCGAGGCGGACGTGATTGAGGTGGAAGCCGACAACGGGCAGCTTCACGTGACGGAGCGCTACTTTGTGCACAACACGAGTTCCCCGCCCAAGACGGAGTGGAGTCCGCGGACCTTTGAGATCACGCTTCCGGACGAGGCGACGATTGTGGGTACGGCGGCGCAGCGGCCGACGGGCCTGCCGACAAGCGTGCGGCTGGACCCGGTGGGACCGAAGGGCCAGTACGCCTTCAACTTCCCGATTCAGCCGGACGAGGGGCAGAAGAATACGCTGTTCCAGCTTGAGTACACGGTGCCGTACAGCAGCGGGAAGTTCACCTTCCATCCCAAGGTTTCGCTGCCCACGCAGAATGTGGGCGTGCTGTTGCCGATGAGCATGAAGTTTGCAGCGGGATCCGGGTCGCCGTTTCAGTCGGTGCAGGAAGACCCGGGCGTGCAGACCTTTGTAGCGCGCAACCTGACGCCGGGTGCGGCGCTGGAGTTTACCGTGAGCGGAACCGGCTCGATGCCGCGCGAGCAGCAGGGTGCGAGCCAGCAGGCTGGCGCCGCCGGCGGGCAGGCGGGCG